>NZ_CP100416.1:324971-670894 GCF_026017845.1 Amycolatopsis mediterranei | reverse complement strand
GCACCCCTCGCTGACGCTCGGCGTGGCCTGAGCGGCACGCGCTGTGTTGGATGATTCGCTCGCGAGCTCGCTCATGCCCGCGCCACGGCGTCGGCGATGATTTCGGCGGTCGCGTGCAGCTCCGGCTCGCCGGCCAGCAGGACCCGGTGGTGCAGCCAGACGCAGTCGCTGCTGATCGCGTCCGTGTTCGGGCAGCGCCGGGCGATCGCGTCCACGCTCTCGTCGGGGGCGCCGAGCTCCCAGAAGGCGTCGGTGCGGTAGATCGCGCGGAACGCGGCGAAGGCGGGCAGGCCGGCCTCGACGAGCCGGTCGACCAGGGCGTTGCGCCGTTCCTCGGTGAGCCCGGGGATGCGGAACATGGCCATGTAGTGGGAGTTGCGGTCGGCGCGCACGTCGCCGCCCTGGGGCACGACGCCGTCGATCGCGCCGAGCAGCCGGGACAGCAGGGTCCAGCGCTCGTCGCGCACGGCGATCTGCTCGTCGAGGCGGGCCAGCTGCGCGCGCAGCACGGACGCGGAGAACTCGTTGAGCCGCATGTTCGAGCCGGCGATCTTGTGGAAGTAGCGGCGGTCGTCGCGGGGACGGCCGCAGCTGTGCCGGAGGAAGGCGGTCTCGTACTTTTCGGTCTCGCCGTCGGGGAAGACGACCGCGCCGCCCTCGCCCGCCGTCATCAGCTTGCCGTTCTGGAAGCTGAACGTGGCGATGCTGTCCAGCTCGCCGACGCGCTTGCCCTGCCAGCGGGCGCCGTGCGCGTGCGCGGCGTCCTGCAGCAGCGGGACGCCCGTGTCGGCGGAGATCTTCGCCAGCGCGTCCATGTCGGCCATCAGCCCGGCCATGTGCACCGGCATGATCACCTTGGTGCGCGGGGTGACGGCGGCCGCGACGGCCTCCGGGTCGAGGTTGTAGGTGGCCGCGTCGACGTCGACCGGGACGGTGACCGCGCCGAGCCGCTGGGCCGCCTGGGACGAGGAGATGAAGGTGAAGGCCGGCACGATGACCTCGGTGCCCGGGCCGACGCCCATGACCTGCAGGGCGAGTTCCAGCGCGTGCGTGCCGTTGGTGACCGCCAGCGCGTGCGCGGCGCCGTGGTGGGCGGCGAACTCGCGCTCGAAGGAGTTCACCTCGTCCCCGCCCATGCGCCACCACTGACCCTGTTCGAGCGCGCGGACCAAGCCGTTCCGCTCGGCGTCGTCGTACTGCGGCCACGCAGGGAATTCCGGTGCCTTTCGCGCGTTCATGGTTCTCCGAATCTCCGCTGGGGTTCGAATTGCAGAAATAGCCCGTGCCGTGTCCGGAATGCCTCGGAATCAGCGTCCCCACCAGGCTAGATCGGCTCCGGGGCGGCTTACATCCCTCGGCTTGGTAGTGGCCGGTTCGTCAACCCAGGCCGAAGAAATCGCGATAGGAGTCCAATTGCCCGGCGAGCATGTGGCTGCCGTAATGGACGTCGTGGCCGAGGGCCGCCGCTTCGCGGAGAAGGCGGGTTTCGCGGGGTTTCATGATGATGTCGGCGACCACGCGGCCCGGCGCCAGCCGGTCCGGCCGGAACGGCAGCGGGTCGCCGGGCCGCAGCCCGAGCGGGGTCGCGTTCACGACGAGGTCGGCGCCCGCGGTGTCCGGCTCGGCCGACACCGACGTCCGGCCCGGCCAGTGCACGTCCAGGCGGCCCTTGAGGGCGGCCAGCTTCGCGGTGTCCGGGTCGCACAGCGCCAGCCGGTCGGCGCCGGCCGCCAGCACGGCGGCCGCGATGGCGCTGCCCGCCCCACCGGCGCCGACGAGGGACACCCGCCGGGCCTTCGGGTCGTGCCCGGCCTCGACCAGCCCGGCGACGAAGCCGGTGCCGTCGAAGTTCTCGGCGTACCACCGGCCGTCGGCTTCGCGCCGCAAGGCGTTGGCGCTGCCGGTGATCTCCACCATCGGGCTGCGCCGGTCGGCGAGCCCGGCCACGGCCACCTTGTGCGGCACGGTGACGAAGATGCCGTCGAGGTTGGCGACGGCCTGCAGCCCGGCGACGATCCGCTCGAGGTGCGGCGGCGGCGCGTGCACCGGGACGAGCACCGCGTCGACGTCCAGGTCCGCGAAGAGCGGGTTCAGCAGCCCGGGCGACCGGACCTGGGCGACCGGGTCGCCCAGCACGACGTACAGGCGGGTGGTGCCGCTGATCGGCATTTCGGCCTCCCCGCTGCGACTAGCGCAGCATCTTCGCGATCGCGAACGCGAGTTCGACCGACTGGTCGGCGTTGAGCCGCGGATCGCAGGCGGTCAGGTAGCGGTCGGGCAGGTCGGCCTCCGCGATGCCCGCGGCCCCGCCGAGGCATTCCGTCACGTCGTCGCCGGTCACCTCGACGTGGATGCCGCCGGGATGGGTGCCGAGCTGCCGGTGCACGGCGAAGAAGCCGGCCAGCTCGGCGACGACGTGGCCGAAGTGCCGGGTCTTGTAGCCGTTGCCCGAGGTCCGGGTGTTGCCGTGCATCGGGTCGCACTGCCAGATCACCTCGTGCCCGGAGGCGGCGACCTTCTCCACGATCGGCGGGAGGAGCTCCCGGACCTGGGCGTGCCCCATCCGGCTGACCAGCGTCAGCCGGCCCGGCGTGCGGTGCGGGTCGAGCCGCCGCACGTACTCGACGACCTCCTCCGGGGTGCAGCTCGGCCCCAGCTTCAGGCCGATCGGGTTGGACAGCAGCTCCGCGAACGCGATGTGGGCGCCGTCGAGCTGGCGGGTGCGCTCGCCGATCCACAGGAAGTGCGCCAGCCCGCTGGACAGCCGCGGTTCCGGCCCGCTGGAATCCGTCCGCAGGACGGCCCGCTCGTAGTCGAGCAGGAGCATTTCGTGGCTGACGTAGATCTCGGCCGGGCGCGGTGGCCGGCCGAAGTCCGGGAACGGCCGCCCGCCGGGCGACGACGCGCGGCGGGCGCCCGCGAGCACCACCTGCGCCGCCAGGGGTTCTTCGAGGCCCTCGGCGCAGAGCTTGCGGACGAGGTCCATCGCGCCGGCGGCGTGGGCGTAGGCCAGCAGCATCCGGTGCGGGTCGGGGGTCCGGGCGGCGACCGTGCACTCCGGGGAGTTCACGATGTCGCCCCGGTACACCGGCAGGCCCAGCGCGTCGACGGTCCGGGACCGCGGCTTGGCGAACTGCCCGGCCATCCGGGCGATCTTGACCACCGGCAGGCCGGCCGCCTCGGCCAGCACTTCGCCCATCCGCGCCAGCACCCCGAGGTTGGCCCGCAGGTGCGGCTCGGTGTTGCCGGCGAACGTCTCCGCGCAGTCCCCGCCCTGCAGCAGGAACGCCTCGCCGCGGGCGACCGACGCGAGCCGGGCGCGCAACCGTGCGGTCTCCTCCGGCGCCACGATCGGCTCGGCGTCGTGCAGCAGCTCGATCACCTCGGCCGCCCGCTCGGCGTCCGGCCAGCCCGGCTGCTGCGCGGCCGGCCGGGCCAGCGCCGCGCTCAGCCGGCCGGCCAGCACCCGGTCGACCGCCCGGCCGTGGGCCGCGAAGTCCGGCTGCCGCTTCACGGCGCCGCCGCTTCCGTCGTCCCCACCAGGTTTTCCAGGCTGTCGCGGGGCATCCGGTCCAGGACGTCGGTGACGACCGGCGCCGGCACGTCGCTCACCAGCTCCGCGCCCCGCGGCCCGGCCAGGACGAAGGCGAGCCCGGTGATCGCCTTCTTGTCCCGGTACATCTGCCGGACGAGCACCGCCGGGTCGACGTCCGCGGGCAGCGCGGCGGGCAGGCCGTAGTGGCGGACGACGGCGAGGTGTTCGTCCACACCGGACTGGTCGAGGCGGCCGAGCGCGCCGGCCAGCCGGCCCGCGAAGACCGTGCCGATCGCCACCGCCTCGCCGTGGCGCAGGGCGAAGCCGGTCGCGATCTCCAGCGCGTGCCCCAGCGTGTGGCCGTAGTTGAGCAGGTGCCGCGGGCCGGTGTCCCGCTCGTCCTGCGCGACGATGCCCGCCTTGAGGGTGACGCTGGCGGCGATCTGCTCCGGGCGCGAGCGCCCCCGCAGGTCCGGCGCGCCGATGAAGTGGCAGCGGGCGATCTCGCCGAGGCCGTTCAGCACCTCCCGCCGCGGCAGCGTCGTCAGGTAGTCCGTGTCGCACAGCACCGCGCTGGGCTGCCAGTACGCCCCGACGAGGTTCTTGCCCGCCGGCAGGTTCACCGCGGTCTTCCCGCCGACGCTGGCGTCGACCTGGGCGAGCAGGGACGTGGGCAGGTGGACCACGGCGACCCCCCGGTGGTACAGCGCGGCCGCGAGCCCGACGACGTCCGTGGTCGTGCCGCCGCCGCAGGAGACCACGACGTCGGACCGGGTGAGCCCGAACCGCGCGAACTCACCGCACAGTTCCTCCACTGTGGACAGCCGCTTGGTCGGCTCGCCGTCGCGCGCCTGGAGCAGCAGGGTCTCGACGCCGGTGCCGGGCACCCAGTCCGCCGGCCGGGCCGACACGACCACGGCCCGTCTCGCGCCGAGCCGCCGGACGACCTCGGGCAGCGCCGCCCGCACCCCGGGGCCGACGAGCACGTCGTAGGACCGTTCCGCCAGGCGGACCGGGATCGTCGTCCTCACGGCGCCTTCTTCCGCGGCTCCGGCACGGTCACGTACGGCAGGTCCGCGATCCGGGACACCGGCTCGCTGCCGTGGTGGAGGTACTCGCCGCCGTAGAAGAAGTGCAGGTACGGGATGTAGTGGTGCTCGTAGGCGGTTTTGCAGAGGCCGGCGAACTTCGCCAGCAGGCCCGCTTTTTCCGTCATCGTCGTGCCTTTCGCCAGTTCAGCCGTGGTCGCCGGACAGCACGCGGGACACCAGCGCCCGGAACTCGTCGTCGTCGGTGATCGTGCGCACCTGCTCGCGGCCGTTCTCGACCGTCAGGTAGCGGCGCTGCCGCAGGAAGACCTGGCCGTTCGCGAACGCGCGGCCGCACAGGGTTTCCTGCGTGTCGGTGCGGGTGGTGTCCCCCACGAGGGCCCGGAAGTTGTCCTCCAGTTCCTTCCAGTCACTCCACTGACGCGGTTGCGTCGTGAACGTGTAGACGACGCTCCAGCGGGTGACCGCACCCCGGCGTTGCAGCGCATAACCGGTTTCCTGTTCCACCAACCGGAACTGGCTCCCGTACTGGGTCTGCACCGCGGGCGAGACCGCCAGTGGCTCGACGTAGGTGGGGCCGGGGTAGCCGACGTCCACGAGCCAGTCGGCGCCGTCCAGGGTGACCAGGTTGAACATGTGCTCGACGTCGGTGCCGAAGGTCTCCCGGCCTTCGGCGGTGCTGCCGGCCAGCGGCGTGACGTCGTAGCCGAGTTCGGTCAGGAGCCGGTGGAACAGCCGGTTCAGGTGGTAGCAGGCGCCGCCCTGCCCTTCGGCGATGCTGGTGACGAAGACGTCGTCCTCGTCGAGGTCGACGACGTTCACCGCGTCCCGGAGTTCGTAGGCGAGGCTGCTGTACGGGATCGCCATCAGGTGGCTCTTCTGCAGCTTCGCCAGCGTTTCGAGGTCCACGCCGGTTTCCCCGCCGCAGCCGATCCGCTGGAGGTAGGTCTCCACGTCGAACACGTTCACACCTTCTTTCGGAGCAGCTCGTTCAAGTGCGCGGCGAGCAGGGCCGGCGTGGGATGGTCGAAGACGACACCGGGCGAGATCTTCCGTTCGGTCCTGGCGCGCAGCCGGTTGCGGAGTTCGATCGCGGTGAGCGAGTCGAACCCGATCTCGAACAGGCCCTGGTCCGGGTCGACCTGGTGGGCGGCGCGGTAGCCCAGGACCCCTGCCACCTGGGCGCGCACCAGTTCCAGGAGGACCTGGCCCCGCTCGGCCGGCTCGAGCCCGGCCAGCCGGCCGGCCCAGTTCTCCTCCACAGTGGACGCCGCACGGGCCTGCTGGCGTCCGGCGCGGACCAGGCCGCGCAGCAGGTGCGGCACTTCGGTGCCGCCCGCCGCTTCGGCGCGCAGGCCCCGCAGGTCGAGCTGGGCGGGCACCAGCAGCGGCTCGCCGGACCCGATGGCAGCGTCGAAGAGGTCCAGTCCGGCGGCGGGTTTCATCGCGACCAGGCCGCCGCGCCGGGTCATCCGGGCCCGGCCGGCCTCGTCGGTCCCGGCCGCCATGCCGCCGGTGGTCTGGTCCCACAGCCCCCACGCCAGCGACTGGCCCGGCAGGCCGGCCGCGCGCCGGTGGGCCATCAGCCCGTCCAGGTACGCGTTCGCCGCGGCGTAGCTGCCGCTGCCGGCGCCCATGAACACCGCGGAAACCGAGGAGTAGACGACGAAACTGTCGAGGTCCAGGTCGCGGGTCAGCTCGTCGAGGTGCCGGGCCGCGGTGACCTTGGGCGCGAACACCTCGGCCAGCCGGTCCGGGGTCACCGTCCCGATCACCCCGGCGTCCGGGACGCCGGCCGTGTGCACCACGGCGGACGGCCGGTGCTCGGTCAGCAGGGCCGCCACCTGGTCCCGGTCGGCGACGTCGCAAGCGGCGACCGCGACGTCGGCCCCCAGTGCGGTGAGGTCGGTGACCAGGTCCTTCGCGCCTTCGGCGTCCAGGCCCCGGCGACTCGCCAGCACCAGCTGCCGGACGCCGTGCCGCTCGACCAGGTGCCGGGCGACCAGGCCGCCGAGCGACCCGGTCCCGCCGGTGACCAGCACCGGTCCCCGGGTCTTGAACCCGGCGGCCGGGTCGGGCCGGGCGGCGCGGGCGAGGCGGGGGATGGACAGCGTGGTTCCGCGCACCGCGACCTGCGGCTCGCCGTCGGCGAGCACCGAACCCAGCAGCGGCGGTACGTCGGCTTCCGGCTCGACGTCGAGGAGGACGATCCGGTCCGGGTTCTCCGCCTGCGCGGCCCGGACCAGCCCCCACACCGCGGCCGCGGCCGGGTCGTGCACCACGCCGTCGCCGGCGGGCACCGCGCCGCGGGTCACGATCGCGAGCTTCGTCCCCTCCAGCCCGCCGCCGGCCAGCCAGCACTGGACCACGTCCAGCACCCGGACGGTGAGCGCCAGCACGGAACCCTCGTCGGCGACGGCCTCCATGACGGCCACCGCCGGCGCCTCGGTCGCGCCGGTCAGGACGTCGTCGGCCAGCGTCGCCACCTCTTCCGCGGTGGCGACCGGAAGCCAGGACGGCACCCGTCCCGAAGTGTCCACTGAGGACAATGGCGTCCAGTCCACGCGGTACAGCGAGCCGGCGCCCGCCGGCCCCGCCGCCGTCGTCAGCTGGTCGTTCGACACCGGGCGCCCGACCAGGGAATCCAGCGTCACGACCAGGCCGCCGGACTCGTCGACGGCCTCCAGCGACAGACTGTCCCGCTCGGGCTTGGCGACGCGCACCCGCAGCACCGAGGCGCCGGCCGCGTGCAGCCGCAGCCCGTTCCACGCGAACGGCAGCCGCACTTCGTCGCCGTAGGACTCGGTGTCCGCCGCGGCGCTGACCATCGTCGAGTGCAGGGCCGCGTCCAGCAGCGCGGGGTGGATGCCGAACCGGCCGGCTTCCGCGCGGGCGTCTTCGGGCAGGGCGATCTCGGCGAAGGTCTCGGTGGTGTTCCCGCTGCCGCGCCGCCACACGGCCCGCACGGCCCGGAACGTGGGCCCGTAGCCGTACCCGACGTCCGCGAGCACGTCGTAGGCACCGGTGAGGTCCACGGGCTTCGCCTCCGGTGGCGGCCAGGCGGCGAAGTCGAACGCGGCGGTCCCCCGCGGCCGGTTCTCCGGGACCAGCACGCCCGTGGCGTGCCGGAGCCAGCTGTCCGCGTCTTCGCGCAGGGAGAAGACGTCCACCGTGCGCGAACCGTCGTCGGCGGGGCCGCCGAGGGCGACCTGCACGCGGACCCCGCCGCGGCGGGGCACCACGAGCGGCGCCTCGATCACCAGCTCGTCGAGCACCGGGCAGCCGGCTTCGTCACCGGCCCGCACGGCCAGCTCGACCAGCCCGGTGCCGGGGACGATCACGACGTCCCGGACCGCGTGGTCGGCCAGCCAGGGGTGCGAGCGCAGGGAGAGCCGGGAAGTGAAGACCAGGCCGTCGGACTGCGGAAGCTGCACGACCGCGCCGAGCAGCGGGTGGTCCGCCCCGGCCAGCCCCAGCGAGACGGCGTCGGAAGCGGTGTCCGCGGCGCGGAGCCAGTAGTGCTCGTGGTCGAAGGCGTACGTCGGGAGGTCGGCCCGGGCCGGCGGCACCAGCGACGTCCAGTCCACTTCGACCCCACGGACGAAGAGCTCGGCCATCGAGGTCAGCAGCCGGCGCAGGCCACCGTCGTCCCGGCGCAGCGAACCGGTGACGACGGCGGCGGTTTCGTCGGTGAGCTCGGTGATCGGCTGGACCAGCACCGGGTGGGCGCTGAGCTCGACGAACACACCGTGCCCCTGGGCCAGCAGCGCCTCGACGGCCGGGCCGAACCGCACCCGGCCGCGCAGGTTCCGGTACCAGTAGCCGCCGTCCACGACGCCCTCGTCCCGGATCCACTCGCCGGTGAGGGTGGAGAGGAACGGCACCAGCGGCGCCCGGGCGTCGATCCCGGCCAGCGCTTCGGCGAGGGTGTCTTCGATGTCTTCGACGTGCCGGGTGTGCGAGGCGTAGTCCACCGCCACCCGCCGAGCCCGGATTCCCGCACCGGACAGCGCTTCCAGCGTTTCGTCGAGGGCCTGGGCATCCCCCGCGATCACCACGGACGCCGGACCGTTGACGGCAGCCACCTCGACCCCGTCCGCCAGCCGCGACACCACATCGGCTTCGCCCAAGGCGACCGAAGCCATCCCGCCGCGGCCGGAGAGCTTCGCGGCGATGGCCTGGCTGCGCAGGGCAACCACCTTCGCCGCATCCTCCAGCGACAACGCACCCGACACGCACGCCGCGGCGATCTCACCCTGGGAGTGGCCGAGCACCGCATCGGGGACCACCCCGGCCGAGGACCACACCGCGGCCAAGCCGACCATCACCGCAAAGCACGCGGGCTGCAGCACATCGACCCGATCGAGGTCACCGTCGCCACGGAGGACGTCGAACAGCGACCAGCCGATCCACGGCTCCAGCGCGGCCGCACACTCGGCGATCCGCTCGGCGAACACCGGAGACTCTTCGAGGAGTTCGCGGCCCATGCCCACCCACTGCGTCCCCTGCCCGGGGAACACCCACACGAGCTTGCCCGGCAGGCCGGACGCGGGCACCCGGCCGCGGACCAGGCCCGGCGCGTCTTCGCCGCGGGCCAGTGCGCCCAGACCGGCGCGGGCTTCCTCGGCCGAATCCGCCACGACGACCGCGCGCTCGCCGAACAGGGCGCGGCTCGTCAGCGCACCGGCGACGTCGGAAAGGGGCCCGTCGCCGAGGAACGTGGCCAGCCGACGCGCCTGACCGGCCAGGGCACCGGGGCTGCGAGCCGAGACGACCAGCGGCACCACACCGCCGTCCGGCGGTGGTCCGGCAAGCTGTGGCTCGGCCGGTGCTTCTTCGATGATCAGGTGGGCGTTCGTGCCGCTGATCCCGAACGAGGACACCCCGGCCCGGCGCGGACGGCCGTTCCGCGGCCACTCCCGTGCCTCGGTCAGCACTTCGACGGCCCCCGCGGACCAGTCGACCTGGCTGGTGGGCCGGTCCACGTGCAGGGTGGGCGGCATGACGCCGTGGCGCAGCGCCTGCACCATCTTGATCACCCCGGCCACGCCGGCCGCGGACTGCGTGTGGCCGAAGTTCGACTTCACCGACCCCAGCCACAACGGCGTCTCCGGGTCGCGGTCCTTGCCGTAGGTGGCCAGCAGGGCCTGCGCCTCGATCGGGTCGCCCAGCGCCGTCCCGGTGCCGTGCCCTTCCACGATGTCCACATCGGACGGTTCGAGGCCGGCGCCGGCCAGGGCCCGGCGGATCACCCGTTGCTGCGACGGCCCGTTGGGGGCGGTCAGGCCGTTGGACGCGCCGTCGGAGTTGACCGCGCTGCCGCGCAGCACGGCCAGCACCCGGTGCCCGCGCTCGCGCGCCACCGACAGCCGCTCCAGCACGACGACCCCGACGCCCTCGGCCCAGCCCGTGCCGTCCGCGCCTTCGGCGTAGGCCTTGCACCGGCCGTCGCCGGCCAGGCCGCGCTGCTTCGCGAACTCCACGAACGTGCCGGGCGTCCCCATCACCGTGACGCCACCGGCCAGGGCCATCGAGCACTCGCCCTGCCGCAGCGCCTGCCCGGCCAGGTGCATCGCCACCAGCGACGACGAGCAAGCCGTGTCGATCGTGACCGCCGGTCCTTCGAACCCGAAGACGTACGAGACTCGGCCCGAGACGACGCTCGAAGCGCCCGCCGTGCTCGCGTACCCCGCCAGTTCGGCCGGATCCGCGCCCATCCCATAGCCCTGGTTGGACACCCCGGCGAACACCCCGACGTCGGCGCCCTTCAACGAGCCCGGGTCGACACCGGTGCCTTCGAGGGCTTCCCAGGCCGCCTCGAGCAGCAGCCGCTGCTGCGGGTCCATGGCCAGCGCCTCGCGCGGCGAAATCCCGAAGAAGCCCGCGTCGAACAGGCCGGCGCCGTCGAGGAACCCGCCCCGGCTGGTGTACGTCGTGCCGGAGCGGTCGGGGTCGTCGTCGAACAGGTTCTCCAGGTCCCAGCCCCGGTCCTCGGGGAAGGGAGACAGCCCTTCGAGGCCGTCGCGCACCAGGCGCCACAGGCCTTCGGGATCGGTGACCCCGCCCGGCAGCCGGCACGCCATGCCGACGATGGCGATCGGCTCGCCGGCGTCCGCTGCGGCCGCGGTGGCCACCGGAGTTGTTGCCACCGTGTCGCCGAGTTCGTCACGCAGGTAGCGGGCCAGCGCGACCGGCGTCGGGTAGTCGAAGACGAGCGTCGCGGGCAGCTTCAGCCCGCTCGCCTCGCGCAGCCGGTTGCGCAGTTCCACCGACGTCAGCGAGTCGAAGCCGGTGTCCTTGAACGCCGTGTCCGCGCGGACGGCCTCCGGCCCGGCGTGCCCGAGCACCAGCGCGACCTGCGTGCGGACGACGTCGAGCAGCAGCGCCTCCTGCTCCGCCGGCGCGAGCCCGGCGAGTCGCCCGGCCAGTCCGTTGTCCACAGTGGACGCCGGACGGGCCTGCTGCCGTCCCGGGCGGACCAGGCCGCGCAGCAGGTGCGGCACCGTCCCGCCGGCGCGGGTCTTGCGCAGGTCCAGCTTGACCGGGACGACGAGCCCGTCCGGCGCTGCGTCGAACAGCTCCATGCCTTCGGCGGGTGAGATGGCGAGGACCCCGCCGCGACTCGCCCGCGCCTGGTCGGCGTCGCCGAGGTGCGCGGTCATCCCGTCGGTCTGTTCCCACAGGCCCCAGGCCAGCGATGTGCCGGGCAGGCCCGCGGCCCGGCGGTTGGCGACCACGGCGTCCAGGTAGGCGTTGGCAGCGGCGTAGTTGCCCTGCCCGGCGGAGCCGAAGACCCCGGAGGCGGAGGAGAACACGACGAACGCGCGAAGATCCAGTTCGCGGGTCAGCTCGTCGAGGTGATTGGCAGCAGTAACTTTGGGCGCGAAGACCTTGGCCAGCCGCTCCCGCGTCAGCGACTCGAAGACGCCGTCGTCGAGAACACCGGCCGTGTGCACGACGGCGTTCGGGCGGTGCTCGGCCAGCAGTACCCGGACCTGGTCCCGGTCGGCCAGGTCGCAAGCGACTACGGCGACCTCGGCGCCCTGAGCGATGAGTTCAGCGGTCAGTTCGGCCATGCCGTCGGCGTCGGGGCCACGGCGGCTGACGAGCACCAGCCGCCGGACTCCGTGCCGGGCGACCAGGTGCCGGGCGGTGAGCGCGCCCAGCGAGCCGGCGCCCGAGATCAGGACCGTCCCGCCGGTCACTGCCGGTGCCTCCGCGGCCTCGGCGCGGGCCAGCCGCGGGGCGAACAGCGTGGCGCCTCGGACGGCTGTTTGGGGCTCGCCGGTGGCCAGCACCCGGCCTAGCGGCACTTCACCGTCGGTGTCCAGCAGCACGATCCGGTCCGGGTTTTCCGCCTGCGCGGCCCGGATCAGGCCCCACACCGCGGCACCGGCCGGGTCAGTCACCTCGTGGACGGCGCCGCGGGTCACCACGACCAGGCGAGCGTCGTCGGCTGCGTCGGCGAGCCAGGTCTGCACGGCCTCCAGGACCCGGCCGGTCAGTTCCAGGGGATCCTCGCCGACGGCTTCGAGCACTTCGACGTGGTCCGCCGGAACGTCTCCAGCCGAGGAAATCTCGGTCCACTCCACGCGGAACAACGCGTCGTGGTTCGCCGCCGCGCCCAGCTGTTCGGCCGACACCGGCCGGGAGACCAGCGAGTCCGCCGTCACAACGAGACCGCCGGCCTCGTCCGCGGCCTCGACCGACAGGGCGTCCGGACCGCTCGGGGCGAGCCGGACCCGCAGCGCGGACGCCCCGGCCGCGTGCAGCACCAGGCCGTTCCAGGCGAACGGCAGCACCGGCCGGCCGGGCTCTTCCGTGGTGGTGGCACCGGCCATGCCCGCGTGCAGGGCGGCGTCCAGCAGGCCGGGGTGGATGCCGAACCGGGCCGCGTCCGCGCGGTCGTCCTCGGCCAGGGCGACCTCGGCGAACACTTCGTCGCCGCGCCGCCACACCGCCCGCAGGCCCCGGAACGACGGCCCGTAGGCGTACCCGCGGTCGACGAGGCCGTCGTAGAAGTCCTCGACGTCGACGCGCTCGACGCCGGGCGGCGGCCAGGCGGTGAAGTCGAACGGCTTGTGCTGCGACGGCGTCGCAGCCAGGAACCCGGTGGCGTGCCGGGCCCACACTTCGGCACCGGCGTCCTCGCGCAGGGAGTACACCTCGACCGCGCGCGAACCGGTCTCCCCCGGTGCCCCCACGACGACCTGGATCCGGACCCCGCCGTGGTCGGGGACGACCAGCGGAGCCTCGATGACGAGTTCTTCGAGGACCGGGCAGCCGGCCTCGTCCCCGGCCCGGACGGCCAGCTCGACGAGCCCGGTGCCCGCGACGAGCACCACCCCGCCGATGACGTGGTCGGCCAGCCACGGGTGCGATTTCAATGACAGCCGCGAGGTGAAGACCAGGCCGTCCGACTGCGGCAGCCGGACCACCGCGCCCAGCAGCGGGTGGTCGGCCGCGACCTGCCCGAGCGAGGCCGCGTCCGTGGCCTGCGCGGCGGGCTGCAGCCAATAGTGCTGCTGGTCGAAGGCGTACTTCGGCAGGTCGACGAACCCGGTGACCGGCGGCAGCAGGGCCGGCCAATCGACCGCAACCCCGCGGACGAACAGCTCGGCGACCGCGGTGATCAGCGCGGTGACCTCCGGGCGGTCGTCCCGCAGGGCCGCGACGCAGGTGACCTCGGCCGTCTCCTCGACGAGGGCGGTCAGCGCCGCCCCCGGCCCGAGCTCCACGAACAGCGAGCCGCCGGACTCCGTCGCGGCCGCGACGCCCTCGGCGAACCGCACCGGCCGCCGCACGTGCTCGGCCCAGTAGCCCGGCTCGGTCAGTTCGCCGGGCTCGGCGAACCGGCCGGTCACGTTGGAGACCACCGGGATCTCCGGCTCGCGCCACGTCACGCCGGCCAGCTCGGCGGCGAACTCCGCCAGCATCGGCGCCATCCGCGCGGAGTGGAACGCGTGCGAAACCTTGAGCTGCTTGGTCTTGTGCCCGCGCTCGCGCATGCGGGCGGCGGCCGCGACGACCGCGTCCGCGTCCCCGGAAAGGACTACCGCCGAAGGGCCGTTGACGGCGGCGAGTTCCACGCCGTCGCCGAGCAGTTCGGCCACCTCGGCTTCGGAGGCGGCGACGGCGACCATCGCCCCGCCCGGCGCCAGCGCCTGCATCAGCCGGCCGCGCGCCGCGACGATCCGGGCGGCGTCCGGCAGCGAGAAGACGCCCGCGGCATACGCGGCGGTGATCTCCCCGATGGAGTGGCCGAGCACCACGTCCGGCCGGACACCCCAGGATTCGGCGAGCCGGAACAGCGCGCTCTCCACCGCGAACAGCCCGGCTTGGGTGAAGACCGTCTGGTTCAGCAGCCCGGTTTCGGCGGGCACTTCGCCGAGCACGACGTCCCGCACGCGGTGCCCGGCACGGCCGGCCAGACAGACGTCCAGCTGCTCGCAAGCCTCGTCGAACGCCGTCGCGAACACCGGGTACCGGTCGTAGAGCTCGCGGCCCATCCCGAGCCGCTGCGAACCCTGGCCGGGGAAGACGTAGACGACCTTGCCGTGCTTGGCCGAACCGGTCAGCACGCCGGGCGCGCGGTCCCCGCGGGCCAGCGCACGCAACCCGGCCACCGCGTCCTCGTCCGTTCCCGCGACCACGACCGCGCGGTCACCGAGCAGCGCCCGGCCCGACAGCAGCCCGCTCGCCAGCCGGGCCCGGGACACACCACCGGACGCCAGGACCTCCGCGAGCCGGCCGGCCTGAGCCGCCAAAGATGTGGGGCTGCCCGCCGAGACGACCAGCGGCACCGGCCCCTTGAACTCCGGTTCTTCCGCGACCGCGTCGGCCGGGGGCGCCTCCTCCAGGATCAGGTGGGCGTTCGTCCCGCTGATCCCGAACGCGGACACCCCGGCCCGGCGCGGCCGATCACCGGCGGGCCACTCGCGCGGCTCGGTCAGCAGTTCCACCGCACCGGCCGACCAGTCGACCTCCGGCGTCGGCTCGGCCACGTGCAGGGTCGGCGGCATGGCGCCGTGCCGCAGGGCCTGGACCATCTTGATCACGCCCGCGACCCCGGCGGCCGCCTGCGTGTGCCCGAAGTTCGACTTGACCGACCCCAGCCACAGCGGCCGCTCACGGCCCTGGCCGTAGGTCGCCAGCAGCGCCTGCGCTTCGATCGGGTCGCCCAGCGCGGTGCCCGTGCCGTGCGCCTCCACGACGTCCACATCGGACGCGACCAGCCCGGCGCCCGCGAGCGCCTTGCGGATCACCCGCTGCTGCGAAGGCCCGTTCGGCGCGGTCAGGCCGTTGGAGGCGCCATCCTGGTTGACCGCGCTGCCGCGCAGCACGGCGAGAATCCGGTGGCCGCGCTCCTGCGCGACCGAAAGCCGTTCGAGGACGAGCACCCCGGCGCCCTCGGCCCAGCCGGTGCCGTCCGCGGTCGAGGAGAAGGCCTTGGACCGGCCGTCGGCAGCCAGCACCCGCTGCCGCGAGAACGCGACGAAGGTGCCGGGCGTCGGCATCACCGTCGCCCCGCCGGCGAGCGCCATCGAGCACTCGCCCGCGCGCAGGGCCTGCGCGGCGAGGTGGATGGCCACCAGCGACGACGAACACGCGGTGTCGATGGTGACCGCCGGTCCTTCGAGCCCGAAGACGTAGGACACCCGGCCCGACGCCACGCTCGACGCCGCCCCGATGCCCGCGAACGCCTCGAGGTCCGGCGTGATCGCCCCGGCGCCGTAGCCCTGGGTGAAGACGCCGGAGAACACGCCGACGTCGCTGCCCTTCAGCGAAAGCGGGTCGACCCCGGCGTCTTCGAGGGCCTCCCACGACGTCTCCAGCAGCACCCGCTGCTGCGGGTCCATGACGAGGGCCTCGCGCGGCGAGATGCCGAACAGGCCCGCGTCGAACAGCCCGGCGCCACGCAGGAAGCCGCCCTGGCTGGTGTACGACGTCCCGGGGTGGTCGGGGTCCGGGTCGAACAGGCCGTCCAGCTCCCAGCCCCGGTCGTCGGGGAAGTCCGAAAGGGCGTCGACCCCGCCGGCCACGAGCTGCCACAGGTCTTCGGGCGAGGACACCCCACCCGGGAACCGGCAGGCCATCCCGACGACGGCGAGCGGCTCGTCGGCGTGCCGGGCACCCTGCTTGCGCAGGCTGTGCAGCTCCGCCGTGACGCGCTTGAGGTATTTGAGGAGTTTCTCGTCCGTGGCCATTCTCGGGTCCTCACAAGGGTTGCTGGAACGTCGGTCTCGAACCGGGGTCAGGTGAGACCCAGCTCCTCGTCGATGAAGTCGAGGACTTCGTCGGCGGACGCGGCCTCGAGCCGGTCCGCCAGCGTTTCGCCGCCGGTCTGGTCGTTCACGCCGTTGCACCGGGCGACCAGGCCCTGCAGCCGGAGGGTGAGACCGGTCTTCGTGGATTCGTCGAGGCGCAGCCCGCCGAGCAGCGCCTCGACGTCTTCGAGCCGCGCGTGCACCACCGAAAGCGCGTCGTCGCCGGCCCCGAGCTCGTCACGCAGGTGCCGGGCGAGGACCAGCGGGGTCGGGTAGTCGAAGGCGAGCGTGGCGGGCAGCTTCAGCCCGGTGCTCTCCCGCAGCCGGTTGCGCAGGTCGACCGAGGTGAGCGAGTCGAACCCGGCGTCCTTGAACGCCGTGTCGGCGCGGACCGCGTCCGGCCCGGCGTGCCCGAGCACCGCCGCGACCTGGCCGCGCACGAGGTCGACGAGCAGCGCCTCCTGCTCGGGCGCGCCCAGCCCGGCCAGCCGGCCCAGCAGCTGGTTGTCCACTGTGGACGCGGCTTGGGCCTGCCGCCGCCCGGCCCGGACCAGCCCGCGCAGCAGGTGCGGCACGGCCCCGCCGGCCCGCACCTCCCGCAGGTCGAGCTTGACCGGCACGAGCAGCGCGGGCTGCGCACCCAGTGCCGTGTCGAACAGGGCCATGCCTTCCTCGGCCGTGATCGGCCGCACCCCGCCCCGGCTCATCCGGGCCTGGTCGGTGCCGCCGAGGTGCGCGGTCATGCCGGTGGCCTGTTCCCACAGGCCCCACGCCAGCGAGAGACCAGGAAGACCCGCCGCGCGGCGGCTCGCCATCGCCGCGTCCAGGAACGCGTTCGCCGCCGCGTAGTTGCCCTGCCCCGGCGAACCGAACACGCCGGAGCCGGAGGAGAACACGACGAACGCGTCGAGGTCGAGGTCGCGAGTCAGCTCGTCGAGATGGCGGACCGCGTCGACCTTGGGCGCGAACACCTTGGCCAGCCGCTCCGGGGTCAGCGTCCCGATGACGCCGTCGTCGAGGACGCCCGCCGTGTGGATGACGCTCGCCGGGCGGTGGTCGGCCAGCAGCGCGGCCACCTGGTTCCGATCGGCCAGGTCGCAGGCGACGACGGACACGTCCGCGCCCTCGCCGGTGAGGTCGGTGACGAGGTCCTTCGCGCCGTCGGCGTCCAGGCCGCGGCGGCTGGCGAGCACCAGCTTGCGCACGCCGTGGCGGGTGACCAGGTGCCGCGCCACGATCTCGCCGAGCACACCGGCACCGGAGACGAGGACCGTCCCATGTAGACCGGATACCGGGGCCGCGTCGGCGCGGGCCAGGCGCGGGACGTACAGCGCCGTGCCGCGCACCGCGACCTGCGGCTCGCCGCCGGCCAGCACCGCACCCAGCGGGACTTCGCCGTCGGTGTCGAGCAGGACGATCCGGTCCGGGTTCTCCGCCTGCGCGGACCGGACCAGGCCCCAGACCGCCGCCGCGGCCGGGTCGGTCACCGGGGTGTCCCCGGCGGGCACCGCGCCGCGCGTCACGACGACCAGCTGTTCCGCCTCGGGCTCGGTCAGCCAGGTCTGGAGCCGCTCCAAGACTCGGGAGGTCGCCGCCAGCGGGGAATCGCCCGCGGGCACCTCCAGCACCTCGGTGTCGTCTGCCGCGGCCACCACGCCACTCTCGGGCAGCTCGATCCAGTTCAGCTGGAACAGCGAGTCTCGGGTGGTGGTGCGCGACCGCGCGATCGTCACCGGGCGGAGGGCAACCTCCTTCGCCGTGACGACCAGGCTGCCGGCGCCGTCGGCCGCTTCCAGGAACCCGCCGGGCACCAACCGGACCCGCAGCGTCGACGCCCCCGCGGCGTGCAGCGTCAGGCCACGCCATTCCATGGGCTGCGTCAGACCGTCATCGCCGGGCAGGGCGGGGTGCAGGGCCGCGTCCAGGAGCGCGGGGTGGATGCCGAATGCCTCGGCGTCCGCATCGTCGGGCAGGGAGACTTCGGCGAAGATCTCGTCGCCGGCCCGCCAGATCGCCGGAACGCCGTCGAGCTGCCGGGCGCCCGGGGGCGGCCAGGCCGTGAAGTCGAACCCGCTGCTTTCGTCCGGGGTCGCCGACAGCGTGCCGGTGGCGTGCCGGGTCCATTCGTCGGTGGCGTCTTCGGGCTGGGAATGCACTTCCAGGGTCCGTGTGCCGTCGTCCGGTCCGCTCACCGTGACCTGCACCCGGATCGCGCCGCGTTCCGGCACGACCAGGGGCGTCTCGATGACGAGTTCGTCCAGCACCGGGGTCCCGGCCTCGTCACCGGCCCGGACGGCCAGCTCGACCAGTGCCGCGCCGGGGACGACGACCAGGTCTTCCAGGGTGTGCTCGGCCAGCCACGGCTGTGACTTCAGCGACCACTCGGTGGTGAAGACCAGGCCGCCCGTCTGCGGCAGCCGGACCACCGGACCGGCCGCGTCGGTCGCGGTCTCGACGTACCGCAGCCAGTAGTGCTGGTGGTCGAAGGCGTAGGTCGGCAAATCGACCCGCGCTGGCGGCACCATCGTGGCCCAGTCCACGTCGACTCCGCGGACGAACAGCTCGGCCATCGACGTCAGCAGCCGCCGCAGGCCGCCCTCCTCGCGCCGCAGCGAGCCGGTGACGACCGCGTCGGTGTCGTCGGCAATCGCGCTGATCGCCTGGACGAGCACGGGGTGCGCGCTGACCTCGACGAACACCCGGTGGCCGAGGCCGAGCAGCTCGGCCACCGCCGGGCCGAAACCGACCTGGTTGCGCAGGTTCCGGTACCAGTAGCCGCCGTCCACGACGCCCGCTTCGCGAATCCAGTCACCGGTGAGGGTCGAGAAGAACGGCAGGGTCGGCGCGTGCGCCTCGATCCCGGCCAGTGCCTCGGCGAGGGGCTCCTGGATGTCTTCGACGTGCCGGGTGTGCGAGGCGTAGTCCACCGCCACCCGCCGGACCCGGATGTCCTGGCCGGTCAGTGCTTCGAGGGCCTGGTCGAGGGCTTCGGCGTCGCCGGCGATCACCACCGACGACGGGCTGTTGACCGCGGCCACCTCGACCCGGTCCGCCCAGTGCCGCAACCGCGCGACCGCGTCTTCCTCGCTCAGCGCGACCGAGGCCATGCCGCCGCGGCCGGCCAGCTTCGCCGCGATCGCCTGGCTGCGCAACGCGACCACCTTCGCCGCGTCCTGCAGCGACAACGCCCCCGACACGCACGCCGCCGCGATCTCCCCCTGCGAGTGCCCGAGCACCGCGTCGGGCACCACCCCGACGGACGACCACACCGCGGCCAGGCCGACCATCACCGCGAAACTCGCGGGCTGCACCACGTCGACGCGGTCGAGGTCGCCCTCGCCACGGAGGACGTCCAGCAGCGACCAGTCGATCCACGGTTCGAGGGCAGCCGCGCACTCCGCGATCCGCGCGGCGAACACCGGCGAGGCTTCGAGGAGCTCCCGGCCCATGCCCACCCACTGCGAACCCTGGCCCGGGAACACCCACACGAGCTTGCCCGGCACGCCCGAGGCCGCGACCGTGCCGGTCACGACGTCGGCGGCGCTTTCGCCGCGGGCCAGCGCGGCCAGCCCGGCCGTCGCCTCTGCGCGCGTGCCCGCCACCACGACGGCCCGGTCGCCGAACCGGGACCGGCCGCAGATCAGCGCCCCGGCGACGGTCACCAACGGCTCGTCGGACGCCTCGAGGAACGCGGCCAGCCGGCCGGCCTGACCCGCCAGGGCCCCACGAGCCGACACCACCACGGGCACCACTCCGGCGGAAGGCGCTTCGGCGACGGGCGGCTCCTCCTCGGGCGCTTCCTCCAGGATGAGGTGCGCGTTGGTCCCGCTGATCCCGAACGAGGACACCCCGGCCCGGCGCGGCCGCCCTTCGCGCGGCCACTCCCGAGCCTCCGTCAACAGCGAGACCGCACCGGCCGACCAGTCGACTTCGGTGGACGGCCGGTCGACGTGCAGCGTCGGGGGCAGCACGCCGTGGCGCAGCGCCTGCACCATCTTGATCACGCTGGCCACGCCCGCGGCCGCTTGCGTGTGCCCGAGGTTCGACTTCACCGAGCCCAGCCAGAGCGGCTTCTCCGGGTCCCGGCCCTTGCCGTAGGTGGCCAGCAACGCCTGCGCTTCGATCGGATCGCCCAGCGTCGTGCCCGTCCCGTGCCCTTCGACGGCGTCCACATCGGACGGCGACAGCCCGGCTTCGGCCAGCGCGGCGCGGATCACCCGCTGCTGGGACGGGCCGTTCGGGGCGGTCAAGCCGTTCGACGCGCCATCCTGGTTCACCGCGATACCGCGCAGCACGGCCAGCACCCGGTGCCCACGCTCACGGGCGACCGACAGCCGTTCCAGCGCGATGACGCCGACGCCCTCGGCCAGTCCCATCCCGTCGGCGCTGTCCGAAAACGCCTTGCAGCGCCCGTCCAGGGCGAGCCCGCGTTGCCGCGAGAAGGACACGAACGAACCCGGCTGGGCCATCACCATCGCGCCGCCGGCCAGAGCCATCGAGCACTCACCCCGCCGCAGCGCCTGCGCGGCGAGGTGCATCGCCACCAGCGACGACGAACACCCGGTGTCGACGGTGACCGCCGGGCCTTCGAAGCCGAGGACGTACGACACCCGGCCGGACGCGATGCACGGCGCCGCACCGGTGCCGACGAAACCCTCCAGCTCCGGCGCGACCACGCCGCCACCGGCGCCGTAACCCATGCTCGCGACGCCGGTGAAGACGCCGATGTCGCTGCCCTTCAGCGAAAGCGGGTCGGTGCCGGTGCGTTCGATGGCCTCCCAGGACGTCTCCAGCAGCAGCCGCTGCTGCGGGTCCATCGCGACGGCCTCCCGCGGCGAGATCCCGAAGAACCCCGCGTCGAAGAGGCCGGCCTCGTGGAGGAAGCCACCCTGGTCCGTGTACGTCGTGCCCGGGCGGTCGGGGTCCGGGTCGACGAGCCCGTCGACGTCCCAGCCGCGGTCGCCGGGGAACGCGGAGACGGCGTCGGTCCCCTCGGCCACCAGCCGCCACAGGTCCTCGGGCGAGGACACCCCGCCCGGGTACCGGCACGCCATGGCGACGATGGCGATCGGCTCCCGCGCCTGCTCCTCGACCTCGCGCAGCCGCGTGCGGGCGTCGCGGGCGTCGGCGATGGCCCGCTTGAGGTAGTCGCGGAGTTGTCCCTCGTCAGCCACTGAACTCAACTCCCAGAACTCTCACGTGTGCTTGCTTTTCGGGGCCCGGGTGGCGAAGCCCCGGATGTCACAGCGGTTTCAGTCGAGCCCGTCGACGAGGGCGAACAGTTCCTCGTCGCTGGCCGTGTCGAGATCGCCGGAGGTGCCCGGCCGGGCCTCGGCCGCCTCGGCGGCCTTGAGCAGTTCCCGCAGCCGCGCGGTGATCCGGTCGCCGTCCGGGGCGCCGGCGGCCGCGATGGCCGCCTCCAGCCCGGCGAGCCCGGCCAGCACCGCATCGGCCGGGGATGCCTCGTCGACGGCGAGTTCCGCCCGCAGGTGCCGGGCCAGTGCCAGCGGGTTCGGATGGTCGAAGACCAGCGTCGCGGGCAGTTTCAGGCCGGTCGTCTCGCGCAGCCGGTTGCGCAGCTCCACCGACGTCAGCGAGTCGAACCCGGCGTCCTTGAACGCCGCGTCGGCGCGGACGCCGGAGCTGTCGGCGTGCCCGAGCACGACGGCGACCTGACCGCGGACGAGGTCGAGCAGCAGCGCTTCCTGTTCGGCCACGGTGAGCCCGGCCAGCCGGCGTTCCAGGCCGCCGTCCTCGGTGGCCGCCGTCCGCGCCGCCTGCCGGCCCGCGCGGACCAGCCCGCGCAGCAGGTGCGGCACCGTGCCGCCGCCGGCCGCGTCGGCCCGCACCTCGCGCAGGTCGAGCTCGATCGGCACCAGCAGCGCCTGCCCGGCCGCGAGCGCGGCGTCGAACAGCTCCATGCCGTCGGCGGAGCCGAGCGCGCGGACGCCGCCGCGGCCTTCGCGCCGGCTCATCCGGGCCAGGGTGAGGTCGTCGATGGTGTCGGCCATGCCGGTGAGCTGCTCCCACGGGCCCCAGGCCAGCGACAGCCCCGGCAGGCCCGCCGCGCGCCGGGCGGCCATCAGGCCGTCGAGGTAGGCGTTCGCCGCCGCGTACCCGCCGCTGCCCGCGCCCATGAAGATCGAGGAGGCGGACGAGTAGACGATGAACGCGTCGAGGTCCAGGTCGCGGGTCAGCTCGTCGAGGTGGTTGGCCGCGTCGACCTTGGGCGCGAACACCTTGGCCAGCCGCTCCCGGGTCAGCGCGCCGGTGACACCGGCGTCGAACACGCCCGCCGTGTGCACCACCGCGGTCAGCGCGTGTTCCTTGAGCAGCGCCGCCACCTGGTCGCGGTCGGAGACGTCGCAGGCGGCGACCGTCACTTCGGCGCCGTGCCCGGTCAGCTCGGCGACGAGGTCGTCGATGCCCTCGGCGGCCCGGCCGCGCCGGCTGGCCAGCACGAGCCGCCGGACGCCGTGCCGGGTGACGAGGTCGCGGGCGGCGAGCGCACCCAGCGTCCCGGCGCCGGAGACCAGGACCGTCCCGTCCGGACGGAACGTCAGCGGGGCTTCCGCCGGTTCGGTGACGCGGGCGAGCCGGGGCACCGAGAACGTCGTGCCGCGCAGCGCGAGCTGCGGCTCACCGGTCGCCAGCACCGCTTCCAGCGGCACCTCGCCGTCGGTGTCGAGCAGGACGAACCGGTCCGGGTTCTCCGCCTGCGCGGCCCGGACCAGGCCCCACACCGCGGCACCCGCCGGATCGCTCACCACACCGTCTCCGGCGGGCACCGCACCCCGGGTCACCACGACCAGGCGGGCTTCCTCCGCCGCGTCGGAAAGCCACGCCTGCAGGGCGGCCAGCACCCGGCCGGTCAGGTCCAGGGGCTCCTCGCCGAAAGCTTCCAGCACCTCGGCCCGACCAGCGGGCACCGCACTGTCCACAGTGGGCAGTGGCGTCCAGTCCACCCGGTAGAGCGAGCCGGCGCGCGCAGTGTCCAGCTGGTCGAGGGCGACTTCACGCAGGATCAGCGAGTCCATGGTGAGGACCGGGGCGCCGGTCTCGTCGGCGGCCTCGACGGTCAGCGCGTCCGGTCCGCCGGGGGCCACGCGGACCCGGAGGCCCGCGGCCCCGACGGCGTGCAGCGCCAGCCGGTTCCACGAGAACGGCATCACGGACTTGCCCGGCTGACCGGACGCGGCCGCGGCGATCGTCCCGGTCTGCAGGGCCGCGTCCAGCAACGCCGGGTGCAGGCCGAACCGGGCGGCGTCCTCCCGCCGGTCTTCGGGCAGCGCGACCTCGGCGAACACGTCTTCGCCGCGCTGCCACACCGCCCGCACGCCCTGGAACAAGGGCCCGTACGCGTACCCGCGCTCGGCGAGGTCGGCGTAGAAGTCGCCGATCTCGACGCGCTGCCCGTCCGGCGGCGGCCACGCGGTGAAGTCGAAGCCGGGGCTGCTCGCCGGGGTCGCCGAGACCGTTCCGGTCGCGTGCCGGGTCCACACGTCGTCGCGCTGGGAGTGGATGTCCACCGTGCGCAAGCCGTTCTGGTCCGGGCCGCTCACCGTGACCTGGACGTTCACTCCGCCCTGCCCGGGCACGACCAGCGGCGCCTCGGTCACGAGTTCGTCCAGGACCGGGCACCCGGCCTCGTCGCCGGCCCGCACGGCCAGTTCGACCAGCCCGGTGCCGGGGAACAGCACCACGCCGCCGATGGTGTGGTCGGCCAGCCACGGGTGCGTCCGCAGCGACAGCCGCGAGGTGAAGACCAGGCCGTCCGACTGCGGCAGCCGGACGACCGCGCCGAGCAGCGGGTGCTCCGCCGCGGCCTGGCCGAGCGAGACGGCGTCCGCCTGCGCGGCCGGCCGGAGCCAGAAGTGCTGGTGGTCGAAGGCGTACGTCGGGAGGTCCACGCGCGCGGGCGGCACCAGCGTGGCCCAGTCGACGCGAACACCGCGGACGAACAGCTCGGCCATCGACGTCAGCAGGCGGCGCAGGCCGCCGTCGTCGCGCCGCAGCGTCCCGGTGACGACCGCGTCGGTGAGCTCGCTGATCGGCTGCACCAGCACGGGGTGGGCGCTGACCTCGACGAACACCCCGTGGCCCTGCTCGAGCAGCTCGGCCACGGCCGGGCCGAACCGGACCTGGTTGCGCAGGTTGCGGTACCAGTACCCGCCGTCCAGGACGTCGGCGTCCCGCACCCAGCCGCCGGTGACGGTGGAGCGGAACGGCACGTCCGGGGCCTGCGCGGTGATCCCGGCCAGCGTCTCGGCGAGGGTGTCGCGGATGTCCTCGACGTGCCGGGTGTGGGAGGCGTAGTCGACCGCGACCTGCCGGACGCGGACGCCGTCCCCGGCCAGCACCTCCAAAGCCTCGTCGAGGGCTTGGGCGTCCCCCGCGATCACCACGGAGGCGGGGCCGTTGACCGCGGCCACCTCGATCCGGCCGTCCCACAAACCCAGCCGTGCGTTCGCCTCGTCCTCGCTCAACGCGACCGACGCCATCCCGCCGCGGCCGGACAGCCGCGCCGCGATCGCCTGGCTGCGCAGGGCCACCACCTTCGCGGCGTCGTCGAGGGTGAGCGCGCCGGACACGCAGGCCGCGGCGATCTCGCCCTGCGAGTGGCCGACGACGGCGTCCGGCCGGACCCCCGCCGACTCCCAGACCGCGGCCAGCCCCACCATCACCGCGAAGCACGCGGGCTGCAGCACCTCGACAGAATCCAGGTCACCGTCACCACGCAGGACGTCCAGCAGCGACCAGTCGGTCCACTGGTCCAGTGCCGCCGCGCACTCCTTGATCCGCTCGGCGAACACCGGGGACGCGTCGAGGAGCTCCCGGCCCATGCCCACCCACTGCGTCCCCTGTCCCGGGAACACCCAGACGACCTTGCCCGGCTTGCCCGCGGTCCCGGTCACGACGCCGGGCGCGGCTTCACCGCGAGCCAGCGCACCCAGCCCCGCGCGGGCTTCTTCGGCCGAACCGGCGACCACGACCGCGCGTTCCTCGAGCACCGCGCGCCCGGCCACCAGCGCCCCGGCGAGGTGTCCGAGGGGGACGTCCACCTCGGTCAGCCGGTCGGCCTGACCGGCCAGGGAACCCGTGCTGCGTGCGGAAACCACCAGCGGCACGACGTCCGCGGACGTCGGCACGGCCGCAGCGGGCTCCTCGGGGGCTTCCTCGATGATCAGGTGCACGTTCGTCCCGCTGACGCCGAACGACGACACCCCGGCCCGGCGCGGCCGGTCCCCGCGCGGCCAGTCCCGGCTCCCGGTCAGCAGTTCCACCGCGCCTTCGGACCAGTCGACCTGCGAGCTGGGCTCGTCGACGTGCAGGGTCGGCGGCATGACGCCGTGCCGCAGCGCCTGCACGACCTTGATCACGCTCGCCACGCCCGCGGCCGCCTGCGTGTGCCCGATGTTCGACTTCAGCGAGCCGAGCCACAACGGCGTCTCCCGGTCCTGGCCGTAGGTCGCCAGCAAGGCCTGCGCCTCGATGGGATCACCCAGGCTCGTCCCGGTCCCGTGCGCCTCGACGAGGTCCACATCGGACGGTCCGATTCCGGCGTTGGCCAGCGCGGCGCGGATCACGCGCTGCTGGGAAGGGCCGTTCGGGGCGGTCAGGCCGTTCGACGCGCCATCCTGGTTCACCGCGCTGCCGCGCAGCACGGCCAGCACCCGGTGCCCGCGTTCCCGCGCGACCGAAAGCCGCTCCAGCACGACCACGCTGATGCCCTCGGCGAGCACCATGCCGTCGGCGCCCGACGCGAACGCCTTGCACCGCCCGTCGGTGGCCAGCCCCCGCTGCCGGGAGAAGACGACGAAGGAGTCGGGGCCCGACATCACCATCGCGCCGCCGGCCAGTGCCATCGAGCAGTCGCCTTGGCGCAGGGCCTGCGCGGCGAGGTGCATCGCCACCAGCGACGACGAGCACGCCGTGTCGATCGTGACCGCCGGTCCCTCGAACCCGAAGACGTAGGACACCCGGCCCGAAGCCACGCTCGAGGCCAGCCCGGTGCCCGCGAAACTCTGCATCTCCGGCCCGGTGAGGCCGCCGCCGTAGCCCGACCCGCCCGCGCCGGTGAACACGCCGACGTCGGTGCCCTGCAACGAAGCCGGGTCGAGGCCGACACCTTCCAGCGCCTCCCAGGACGCCTCCAGCAGCAACCGCTGCTGCGGGTCCATGGCCAGCGCCTCGCGCGGCGAAATCCCGAAGAAGCCCGGGTCGAACAGGGCCGCGTCGTGGAGGAAGCCGCCCTGGTCGGTGTACGACGTCCCCGCGTGGTCGGGATCCGGGTCGAACAGGGTGTCCAGGTCCCAGCAGCGGTCGGTGGGGAACCCCGAGACGGCGTCGCCGCCCTCGGCCACCAGCCGCCAGAGGTCACCGGGCCCGGTGACGCCACCGGGCAGCCGGCAGGCCATGCCGACGATGGCGATCGGCTCGCCGGCCGCGTCGGCGAGCTGCCGGTTCCGCTTCTTCAGCGTGCCGACCTCTTCGAGCGACTTCCGCAGCGCCTCGACGACCTTTTCATACGACGCACTCACCACTTGCCCCAATCACTCGTCGCCGAAAGCCAGTTGCACGAGGTCGTCGACGCCCAGGTCGGCGATCGACCGCTCCTCGCCCGCGTCCTCGGCCGCGATGGCCGCCAGCGCGTGCCGCAGCCGGTCGTCTTCGCTGTGCCCATTCCCGTTCCCGTTGCCGTTCGCGGTCCCGTCCGGGACCAGCCGCGCGCCCAGGTAGCGCGCCACCGCCAAGGGGTTCGGGTAGTCGAAGACGAGCGTGGCGGGGAGCTTGAGCCCGGTCGCCTCGCGCAGCCGGTTGCGCAGTTCCACCGACGTCAGCGAGTCGAACCCGGTGTCCTTGAACGCCGTGTCCGGGCGGACGGCCTCCGGCCCGTCGTAGCCGAGCACGACCGCGACCTGCCCGCGCACCAGGTCGACCAGCACCGCCGCCCGCTCGGCCACCGGCAGCCCGGCGAGCCGCCCGGCCAGCCCCCGGTCCACAGTGGACGCCGTGCGCGCCTGGGTCCGGCTCGGCCGGACCAGGCCGCGGAACAGGACCGGGACCGTGCTCGCCCGCATCGCGGCGAGGTCGAGCTTGATCGGCACGAGCAGCGACTCGGCCATCCGCAGCCCGAGGTCGAACAGCGCCAGGCCCTCGGCCCGGGTCAGTTCCAGGACACCGTTGCGGCTCGCCCGCGCGTGGTCGACCTCGCTGAGGTGGGCGGCCATGCCGCTGCTGCGTTCCCAGAGGCCCCACGCCAGGGACAGGCCCGGCAGGCCCGCGGCCTGACGACTCGCCATCGCCGCGTCCAGGAAGGCGTTCGCCGCCGCGTACGGGCCTTGACCGCCACCACCCATCACCCCCGCGACGGAGGAGAACACGACGAACGCGCCGAGATCCCGGTCGCGGGTGAGCTCGTCGAGGTGCATCGCGGCCGTGACCTTGGCCGCGTACACGTTCGCGAGCTGGTCGGGCGTCAGCGCCTCGATCACGCCGTCCTCGAAGACGCCGGCGGTGTGCACCACCCCGGTCAGGTCCGGGAGGCCCGCGAGCAGCGCGGCCACCTGGTCGCGATCGGAGACGTCACAGGCCACGAAGGACACGTCCGCGCCTTCGCCGGTGAGCTCGGTGATCAGGTCCTGGGCGCCCTCGGCGTCCCGGCCCTGCCGGCTGGCCAGCACCACCCGGCGCACGCCGTGCCGGGTGACCAGGTGCCGGGCCACCAAGGTGCCCAGCGATCCGGCGCCCGAGACCAGCACGGTCCCGTCCGGGTCGAACGCAGGAGGCGCGTCCGAGAGCCGGGTGGCGCGGGCCAGCCGGGGCACGAAGAACGTCGTTCCGCGCACCGCGAGCTGCGGCTCACCGGAGGCCAGCACCGCGCCCAGCGGAACTTCGCCGTCGGTGTCCAGCAGGACGACCCGGTCCGGGTGTTCCGCCTGCGCGGACCGGACCAGGCCCCACACCGCGGCCGCGGCCGGGTCGGTCAGTGTGTGGTCACCGCCGGCGGGTACCGCGCCGCGGGTCGTCACGACCAGCCGGGCCTCCTCGAACGCGGGCGCGGCCAGCCAGGCCTGCATGATCTCGAGCACCCGGGAACTCACGGCCAGGGCCGGGTCTCCCCCGGCGGCTTCCCAGACCACCACCGGTGGTGCGTCCGCCTTCTCCGCCAAGGCCGCGACGTCGTCGGCGGTGTCGATCCGCACCCACGGCGGCAGTTCCGCGCGGGGCACGGCAGGCAGCTCGGTCCAGTCGACGCGGAACATCGCGTCGTGGCCCGCGTCGGCCGCGGCGCCGAGCTGCTCGGCCGAAACCGGCCGGGAGACCAGCGATTCCATGGTCAGGACCAAGCCGCCGGTTTCGTCGGCGGCTGCCACGGACAGCGTGTCCGGGCCGCTCGGCGCGAGCCGGACCCGCAGGGCCGACGCGCCCGCGGCGTGCAGGACCAGGCCGTTCCACGCGAACGCCAGCACCGGCTGACCGGGCTCGTCGCCGCCCACGGCCGTGGCGGCCTGCAGCGCCGCGTCGAGCAGCGCCGGGTGGACGCCGAACCGGCCCGCGTCCTTGCGCAGGTCCTCGGGCAGGGCGACCTCGGCGAAGACGTCGCCGTCACGCCGCCACACCGCTTGCAGCCCCTGGAACGCCGGCCCGTAGCCGTAACCACGCTCGGCCAGGTCGGTGTAGAAGGTCTCGACGTCGATCCGCTCGGCATCCGCGGGCGGCCAGGCGTGGAAGTCGAACTCGGGTTCCTGAGCGGGGGCCGTCGACAGCACGCCGGTGGCGTGCCGCGTCCACGTCCCCGCGCCGCCGTCGCGCTGGGAGTAGAGGTCCACCGTGCGCGAGCCGGTCTCGTCCGGGCCGCTCAACGCGACCTGGACGCGGACCGCGCCTTGGGCGGGCACGACCAGCGGAGCTTCGATGATCAGCTCGTCGAGGGCGGTGCACCCGGCTTCGTCGCCGGCCCGGACGGCCAGTTCGGCCAGCCCGGAGCCGGGGAGGATGACCACGCCACCGACCGCGTGGTCGGCCAGCCACGGGTGCGTCCGCACGGACAGCCGCGAGGTGAACACCAGGCCGTCGGACTGCGGCAGCTCGACGACCGCGCCCAGCAGCGGGTGGTCGGCCGCCGCCTGGCCCAGCGAAGCCGCGTCGGTCGCGGACTCGGCGGGCCGCAGCCAGTAGTGCCGGTGGTCGAAGGCGTACTTCGGCAGGTCGACCCGGCCGGTCCGCGGCAGGACCGCGGTCCAGTCGAGCGGGACACCCTGCACGTACAGCTCGGCCATCGACGTCAGCAGGCGGCGCAGGCCACCGTCTTCGCGCCGCAGCGACCCGGTCACCACCGCGTCGTCGCTGAGTTCACTGAGCGGCTGGACCAGCACCGGGTGCGCGCTGACCTCGACGAACACCCCGTGGCCCTGGCGAACGAGCTCCGCGACGGCCGGACCGAACCCGACCTGGTTGCGCAGGTTCCGGTACCAGTAGCCGCCGTCGACGATCCCGGCGTCACGGATCCAGTCACCGATCAGGGTCGAGTAGAAGGGCACCTTCGGGGCCTGCGCCTCGATGCCGGCCAAGGTCTCGGCCAGCAGATCCTCGATGGCTTCGACCTGGTTGGTGTGGGACCCGTAGTCCACGGCCACCCGCCGGACGCGGACTTCCTGACCGGACAACGCGTCGACGACCTCGTCGAGGGCCTGGGCTTCCCCGGCGATCACCACGGAGGCAGGGCTGTTGACCGCGGCCACCTGGACCCGGTCGGCCCACGGCGCCAGCCACGCGGTCGCGTCTTCTTCGCTCAACGCCACGGAAGCCATGCCGCCGCGCCCGGCCAGCCGGGTGGCGATCGCCTGGCTGCGCAAGGCAACCACCTTCGCGGCGTCCTGCAGCGACAGCGCGCCCGAGACGCAGGCGGCGGCGATCTCGCCCTGCGAGTGGCCGACGACGGCATCCGGGCGGACACCCACCGACTGCCACACCGCGGCCAGGCCGACCATCATCGCGAAGCTGGCGGGCTGCACGACGTCGACCCGGTCCAGCAGGTCGGACTCCCCGCGCAGCACGTCGAGCAGTGACCAATCGATCCACGGTTCCAGGGCGGCCGCGCATTCGGCGACCCGCTCGGCGAAGACCGGCGAAGAGTCCAGGAGTTCCCGGCCCATCCCGATCCACTGCGAGCCCTGGCCGGGGAAGACCCAGACGAGCTTGCCCGGCGAACCCGCCCGGCCGGTGACCACCGCGGCCGGGTCTTCGCCGCGGGCCAGCGCTTCCAGGTTCGTCACGGCTTCTTCGCGAGAGCCCACGACCATGACCGCGCGCTCGGTCAGCGCGGCCCGGTTCGTCACCAGCGCCCGGGCCACACCGGCCAAGGACGCGTCACCCGCCACGAATCCGGCGAGGCGACCGGCCTGACCGGCCAGGGACGCCCTGCTCCGCGCGGAGACCACGACCGGCACCAGGGGAACCTCGGGTGTGGGCACCGGCTCTTCGGCGGGCGCCTCCTCCAGGATCAGGTGCGCGTTCGTGCCGCTGACGCCGAACGCGGAGACCCCGGCCCGGCGCGGGCGCCCGTTGCGCGGCCACTCGCGGGCTTCCGTCAGCAGTTCGACGGCACCGGCCGACCAGTCGACCTCGGGGGTAGGCCGGTCGACGTGCAGCGTCGGCGGCAGGACTTCGTGCCGGAGCGCCTGGACCATCTTGATGACGCCGGCGACCCCCGCGGCGGCCTGCGCGTGGCCGATGTTCGACTTCAGCGAGCCGAGCCACAGCGGCGACTCGCGGTCCTTGCCGTAGGTAGCCAGCAGAGCTTGCGCCTCGATCGGGTCACCCAGCGTGGTCCCGGTGCCGTGCGCCTCGACGACGTCCACATCGGACGGTGCCAGCCCGGCGCTCACCAGCGCCCGGCGGATCACCCGCTGCTGCGACGGCCCGTTCGGCGCGGTCAGGCCGTTCGAGGCGCCGTCCTGGTTGACCGCGCTGCCGCGCAGCACGGCCAGGATCCGGTGGCCGCGTTCCCGCGCCACCGACAGCCGCTCGAGGATGACCACACCGACGCCCTCGGCCCAGCCGGTGCCGTCGGCCGCGGCGGCGAACGCCTTGCAGCGACCGTCGACGGCGAGGCCCCGCTGCCGCGAGAACTCCACGAATGCGCCGGGGTTCGCCATCACCGTCGCGCCGCCGGCCAAGGCCATCGAGCACTCGCCCTGCCGCAGCGACTGCGCGGCGAGGTGCATCGCGACCAGCGAGGACGAGCACGCCGAGTCGATCGTCACGGCCGGGCCTTCGAACCCGAACACGTACGACACGCGGCCGGACGCGACACTCGACGACCCGCCCGTGCCCGCGAAACCCTCCAGCTCCGGCGTGACGACGCTGTCCCCGGGAGCGACGTAACCCTGGCCGAACATGCCGGTGAACACGCCGACGTCGTTGCCCTTCAGCGAAAGTGGGTCGACCCCGGCGTCTTCCATGGCCTCCCAGGAGGCCTCCAGCAGCAGCCGCTGCTGCGGGTCCATGGCGACGGCCTCGCGTGGCGAGATCCCGAAGAAGCCCGCGTCGAAGAGCCCGGCTTCGTGCAGGAAGCCGCCGTGCCGGGTGTAGGTCTTGCCCGGGCGGGCCGGATCGGGGTCGTACAGGCTGTCGGTGTCCCAGCCGCGGTCGGTCGGGAAGCTCGACACCGCGTCCCGGCCCTCGGCGACCAGCCGCCAGAGGTCCTCGGGCCCGGCGACCCCGCCCGGCAAGCGGCACGCCATCCCGACGATGGCGATCGGCTCGTCGAGGTCGGCCTTCGCGGCCGCTGTGGTCACCGGCGTCTGGGCCGCACCACCGAGTTCGTCGCGCAGGTGCCGGGCGAGCGCCTGGGGGTTCGGGTAGTCGAAGACGAGCGTCGCGGGCAGCTTCAGGCCGGTGGCGGTCCGCATGCGGTTGCGCAGCTCGACCGCGGTCAGCGAGTCGAAGCCGGCGTCCTTGAAGGCCGTGTCGACGCGGACGGCGCTCGCGTCGGCGTGCCCGAGCACGGCCGCGACCTGCGCCCGGACCAGGTCCAGGAGCAGCGTGAGCTGGTCCGCCGGGGCGAGCCCGGCCAGCCGTCCGGCCAGCCCGTTGTCCACAGTGGACGCCGCGCGGGCCTGCGCCCGGCCCGCGCGGACCAGGCCACGCAGCATGTGCGGCACGACCCCGCCCGCGGCGGCGTCGGCGCGCACCCCACGCAGGTCGAGCTTGGCGGGCACCAGCAGCGACTCGGCCGACGACAGCGCGGCGTCGAACAGGTCCATGCCCTCGGCCTGCGTCATGATCTGCAGGCCACCGCGGCGGCTCATCCGCGCCCGGGTGGCCTCGTCGGTGCCGGCGGCCATACCGGTGCTCTGGTCCCACAGGCCCCACGCCAGCGACAGGCCCGGCAGGCCCGCCGCCCGGCGGTTCGCCATCAGGCCGTCCAGGAAGGCGTTCGCCGCGGCGTAACTGCCGCTGCCCGCGCCCATGAACACGGCCGAGACCGAGGAGTAGACGACGAAGGCGTCGAGGTCGCGGTCGCGGGTCAGCTCGTCGAGGTGCCGCACGGCGTCGACCTTCGGCGCGAACACCGTGGCCAGCCGGTCCCGGTCCAGCGTCTCGATCACGCCCGCGTCGATGACGCCGGCGGTGTGCACGACGGCGGTCGGCCGGTGCTCGTCGAGCAGGGCCGCCACCTGGGCGCGATCGGAGACGTCGCAAGCCACCACGGACACGTCCGCGGCCAGGTCGGCGACCAGGTCCGCCACGCCGTCGGCGTCTCGGCCGCGCCGGGACGCCAGCACGAGCTTCCGCACGCCGTGGCGTTCGACGAGACGCCGGGCCACCAGGCCACCGAGCGCACCCGCGCCCGAGATCAGCACTGTCCCGTCCGGGCGGAACACGGCGGCCCCGCTCGGCTCCGCGCGAGTGATGCGGGGCACGAAGAACTTCCCGCCGCGCACCGCGATCTCGGGCTCGTCACCGGTCAGGGCCGGGATCTCGCCGTCGGTGTCGATCAGGAAGATGCGACCGGGGTTCTCCGCCTGCGCGGCTCGGACCAGGCCCCACACGGCCGCACCGGCGGGGTCGGTCACCTCGCGCACGGCGCCGCGGGTCACCACGACCAGCCGCGCATCGTCGGCCGCGGTGACGAGCCAGGTCTGCACAGCCTCCAGGACCCGGCCGGTCAGTTCCAGGGGCTCTTCACCGAAGGCTTCGACGACCTCGATGTTGGCCGGCACCGCACTGTCTGCAATGGACACTTCGGTCCAGTCGACCCGGTACAGCGATCCGGCGCGGGTCTTCCCGGCCGAGAGTTCCCGGCCTGCCACCGAATCCGCCGTGAGGACCAGCCCGCCGGTTTCGTCCGCCGCTTGGAGGGCACCGCCGGGCACCAGCCGCACGCGCAGCGCCGAGGCACCCGCGGCGTGCAGGACCAGGCTGCGCCACTCCGCCGGCTGCTCGTCGTCCGCGAGGACCGGCTGCACGGCCGCGTCCAGCAGGAAGGGGTGGATGCCGAACGCGCCGGCGTCCAGCTCCTCCGGCAGGGCGACCTCGGCGAAGATCTCGTCGCCGCGCCGCCAGAGGCCGTCGACCTGCTGGGCTCCGGCGGGCGGCCAGGCGGTGAAGTCGAAGGCCTCGTGCGCCGGAGCCGTGGCGGACAGGTGCCCGGTGGCGTTCCGGATCCAGTCTTCGGCGCCTTCGAGCTGCGAATACACCTCGACCGTGCGCTCGCCGCTCACGATCACCTGGACGCGCAGGCCACCGCTCTCCGGCAGCACCAGCAGCTTTTCGACGGTCAGGTCGGCGAGGACCGGGCAACCGGCTTCGTCACCGGCCCGCACGGCCAGCTCCACCAAGGCGGCGGCGGGGACGCCGTCGGCCAGCCACGGATGCGTCCGCACCGACAGGCGCGAGGTGAACACCAGGCCGTCGGACTGCGGCAGCGGGAGAACCGCCCCCAGCAGCGGGTGGTCGGCGCCGGCCAGGCCGAGCGCGGGCGCGTCCGCCACGGCGGGCGGGCTGAGCCAGAAGTGCTGGTGGTCGAAGGCGTAGGTCGGCAGCTCGACGCGCGCGGGCGGCGCCATCGTGGCCCAGTCGACCGGGACACCGCGGACGAACAGTTCGGCCATCGAGGTCAGCAGCCGCCGCACCCCACCGTCGTCGCGCCGCAACGTCCCGGTGACGACCGCATCGGTGAGCTCGCTGATCGGCTGCACCAGCACCGGATGCGCACTGACCTCGACGAACACCCCGTGCCCCTGCTCGATCAGCTCGGCCACGGCCGGGCCGAAGCCGACCTGGTTGCGCAGGTTCCGGTACCAGTACCCGCCGTCGACGACCCCGGCATCGGTGATCCACTCGCCGGCGACCGTGGAGTAGAAGGGCACCACGGGGGCCTGCGCGTCGATCCCGGCCAGAGTCTCGGCGAGGGTGTCCTGGATGTCCTCGACGTGCCGCGTGTGGGACGCGTAGTCCACCGCCACCCGCCGACCGCCGAGGACTTCGACGGCCTCGGTGAGCGCTTCGGCGTCACCGGCGATCACGACCGAGGCCGGACCGTTGACGGCGGCGATCTCGACGCGGCCCGCCCACGGCGCGAGCCGGGCAGCCACCTCGTCGTGGCTCAGCTGGATCGACGCCATGCCCCCGCGGCCCGACAGCTCCGCCGCGATCGCCTGGCTGCGCAGCGCGACGACCTTGGCTGCGTCCTCGAGGGACAGTGCACCCGACACGCAGGCGGCGGCAATCTCGCCCTGGGAGTGGCCCAGGACCGCGTCCGGCACGACGCCGACCGAGGCCCAGACGGCGGCCAGCCCCACCATCACCGCGAAACACGCCGGCTGCAGCACGTCGACCCGATCCAGCTCACCTTCGCCACGGAGGACGTCCAGCAGCGACCAGTCGATCCACGGCTGCAGCGCGGCCGCGCATTCCTCAATGCGCTCGGCGAACACCGGGGACGCTTCGAGGAGCTCCCGGCCCATGCCCGCCCACTGCGTCCCCTGGCCGGGGAACACCCAGACCGTCTTGCCCGGCATCCCTGCGGTACCGGTCACAAGCCCGCTCGCGCTCTCGCCGCGGGCCAGCGCGGTCAGCCCCGCCCGGGCCTCCTCGGCCGAGCCCGCCACGACGACGGCCCGGTCGGTCAGCGTCGCCCGGGTCGACAGCAGGGCACCCGCCACGCGGGTCAGCGGGACGTCTCCGTCGAGGAACGCCGCCAGGCGTCCGGCCTGGCCCGCCAGGGATCCGGTGCTGCGCGCGGAGATCACCACGGGCACCACGGCGTCGGGCACGTCCGCCTCGGCGGTGTCGTCGGCGGGCGCCTCTTCCAGGATGAGGTGCGCGTTGGTGCCGCTGATGCCGAACGACGAGACACCGGCCCGGCGCGGGTGGCCGTTGCGGGCCCACTCCCGGCCTTCGGTCAGCAGCTCGACCGCACCCGCGGACCAGTCCACCTGCTTGGTGGGTTCCTGCACGTGGAGGGTCGGCGGCAGGGTGTCGTGCCGCAGCGCCTGGACCATCTTGATCACGGCCGCCACGCCCGCGGCCGCCTGGGTGTGGCCGATGTTCGACTTCAGCGACCCGAGCCACAACGGCGTCTCGCGGCTCTTGCCGTAGGTGGCCAGCAGGGCCTGGGCCTCGATCGGGTCGCCCAGCGCGGTCCCGGTGCCGTGCGCCTCGACGACGTCCACTTCGGACGGTTGCAGTCCGGCCCCGGCCAGCGCGCTGCGGATCACCCGCTGCTGCGACGGCCCGTTGGGCGCGGTCAGGCCGTTCGAAGCGCCGTCCTGGTTGACCGCGCTGCCGCGGAGCACGGCGAGCACCCGGTGCCCGCGTTCGCGGGCCACCGAAAGCCGTTCGAGGACGACGATGCCGACGCCTTCGGACAGGACGGTGCCGTCCGCGCCGTCGGCGAACGCCTTGACCCGGCCGTCCTCGGCCATGCCGCGCTGCCGCGACATGCCGATGACACCGATCGGCGAGCCCATCACGGCGACACCGCCGGCCAGGGCCATCGTGCACTCGCCCTGCCGCAGTGCCTGTGCGGCCAGGTGGATCGCGACCAGCGACGACGAGCACGCCGTGTCCACCGTGACCGCCGGGCCCTCGAACCCGAAGGTGTAGGACACCCGGCCCGAGGCGACGCTGCCCGCCGTGGCCGTGGTGACGAAGCCTTCGAGCTCGGCGGGCATGTTGCTCAGGGACTCGAGGTAGTCGTGGATGGAGACGCCGGAGAAGACGCCGACGGCGTCACCGCGGGCCTTGGTCGGGTCGATGCCCGCGCGCTCCAGGGCTTCCCAGGAGGCTTCGAGCAGCAGCCGCTGCTGCGGGTCCATGGCCAGGGCTTCGCGCGGCGAGATCCCGAAGAAGCCCGGGTCGAACAGCGCGGCCTCGTGCAGGAAGCCGCCTTGGCGGATGTAGGCGGTGCCCGGGCGCTCGGGGTCCGAGTCGAACAGGCCGTCCAGGTCCCAGCCGCGGTCTCCGGGGAACGGCGACATCCCATCGCGGCCCTCGGCGACCATCCGCCAGAGGTCGTCGGGGCTCATCACGCCGCCCGGCAGGCGGCACGCCATGCCGACGATGGCGATCGGCTCGCCCGCGTCGGCGACGGTCGTCACCGGCGTGGCCGGCGCACCCGCCACCGTCTCGCCCAGCTCTTCGCGCAGGTGGCGGGCGAGCGCGACCGGCGTCGGGTAGTCGAAGACGAGCGTGGCGGGCAATTTGACGCCGGTCGCCGCGCTCAGCCGGTTCCGCAGCTCGACCGCGGTCAGCGAGTCGAAGCCGAGGTCGCTGAACCCGCGGGTGCCCTGGGCCAGCTCGGGGGCGTTGAAGCCGAGCACCGCGGCCGCCTCCGCCTGGACGATGCCCAGCAGCACGGCTTCCTGCTCTTCGGCTGGCCGCCCGGCGAGCTTGTGGACCAGGCCACCGCCGCCACTCGCGGCAGCCGTGCGGGTCACGCGGCGGCTCGCGCGGACCAGGCCGCGCAGCAGGTGCGGCACCTCGCCGCCGGCGGTGGCCTGGCCGCGCAGCGTCCGCAGGTCGAGCTTGATCGGGACCAGCAGGGCCTGCTCGGCGGCCAGGCCGATGTCGAAGATGTCCAGGGCCTCGGCCGGTGTCATCGGCAGCACGCCGCCGCGGCTCATCCGGGCCTGGTCGGTGGCGCTGAGGTTCGCGGTCAGGCCGTCCGCCTGCTCCCACAGGCCCCACGCCAGGGACACGCCTGGCAGGCCCGCCGCGCGGCGCCCGGCCATCAAGCCGTCGAGGAAGGCGTTGGCGGCCGCGTAGTTGCCCTGGCCGGCGGAGCCCATGAGCGCGGCTGCGGACGAGAACACGACGAACGCGTCGAGGCCGAGGTCGCGGGTCAGTTCGTCGAGGTGCTGGACGGCATCGACCTTGGGCGCGAACACCCCGGCCAGCCGCTCCCGGTTCAGGGCTCCGATGACGCCGTCGTCCAGCAGGCCGGCCAGGTGCACGATGCCGGTCGGGCGGTGTTCGGCCAGCAACGCGGCCACCTGGTCGCGGTCGGAGACGTCGCAAGCCACCACGGACACCGTCGCGCCCTGCTCGGTCAGCTCGGTGACGAGGTCTTCCGCGGCCACGCCTCGGCGGCTGGCGAGCACCAGCCGCCGGACGCCGTGCCGGGCAACCAGGTGCTTGGCCACCAGACCGCCCAGCGAGCCGGTGCCGCCGGTGAGCAGGACCGTCCCTTCCGGACTGAACACCGCGGGGGCCTCCGGCACCTCGCCGGTGGCCCGGGCGAGGCGCGGGACGGAGAAAGCGTTGCCGCGCACGGCGAGCTGCGGCTCACCACTGGCCAGCACCGCACCCAGCGGGACGTCGCCGTCGGTGTCGACGAGGATGATCCGGCCCGGGTTCTCCGCCTGGGCGGCTCGCACCAAACCCCACACGGCGGCACCGGCCGGGTCCGTCACCTCGCGCACGGCGCCACGGGTCACCACGACCAACCGTGCTTCGTCGGCCGCGTCGGCGAGCCAGGACTGCACGGCCTCCAGCACCCGGCTGGTCAGCTCGAGGGGCGCTGCCTCGCCGAAGGCTTCGAGCACCTCGGCGTGCTCGGTGGCCGCGGTCTCGGTCGCGGGGACCTCGATCCAGTCCACCTGGAACAGCGAGTCGCGCTCTTCGCCCGCCGCCGTCTCCAGCTGCGCGGCCGACACCTCGCGGGACACCAGCGAATCCATGGTGACGACCAGGCCACCGGTCTCGTCGGCGGCCTGGAACGTCAGCGCGTCCGGACCGCCCGGCGCCACCCGCACCCGCAGCGCCGACGCGCCCACGGCGTGCAGGACCAGGCCGTTCCACGCGAACGGCAGCACACTGCGGTCGTCGTCCGGGTTCGCGAAGGCGTTCGTGTGCAGAGCGGCGTCGAGGAGGGCGGGGTGGAGGCCGAACTTGCCGGCGTCCTCGCGGTGGTCGTCAGGCAGCGCGACCTCGGCGAAGACCTCGTCACCGCGCCGCCAGACCGCCCGCATGCCCTGGAAGGCGCCGCTGTAGGCGTACCCGCGCTCGGTGAGGTCGGTGTAGAAGTTTTCGACGTCGATCGGCTCCGCCCCGGCCGGCGGCCAGGCGGCGAAGTCGAAGCGGCTCGGTTCCCGGGACGTCGACGCCCCGAGGAGACCGGTCGCGTGCCGGGTCCATTCGTCGCCGTCTTCCCGCATGGAGAAGACGTCCACCGCACGCGAGCCGGTCTCGTTCGGCCCGCTCACGGCGACCTGCACGCGAACGCCGCCGCGCTCGCCCAGCACCAGCGGTGCCTCGATCACGAGCTCTTCCAGGACGCCGAAGCCGAGCTCGTCGCCGGCGCGCAGCGCGAGGTCGACGTACACCGTGCCCGGAATGAGCACGACCCCGCCGATCGCGTGCCCGGCCAGCCACGGGTGCGACTTCAGCGACAGCCGCGAGGTGAAGACGAGCCCGTCGGACTGCGGCAGCGGGACGACCGCGCCCAGCAGCGGGTGGTCGGCGCCGGCCAGGCCCAGCGACACGGCGTCGGTGGCCGACCCGCCCATCTGCAGCCAGTAGTGCTGGTGGTCGAAGGCGTACGTCGGCAGCTCGACCCGGCGGGACGGTGGCAGCACACCGGACCAGTCCACGGTCACGCCGCGGACGAAGAGCTCGGCCGCCGAGGCCAGCAGGCGCCGGAGGCCGCCGTCCTCGCGCCGCAGCGTCCCGGTGACCACGGCTTCGGTGTCGTCGACGAGTTCGTTGATCGGCTGAACCAGCACGGGATGCGCGCTGACCTCGACGAACACCCGGTGGCCCTGCTCGATCAGCTCGGCCACCGCCGGGCCGAACCGCACCTGACGGCGGAGGTTCCGGTACCAGTAGCCGCCGTCGAGCACGCCGGCGTCTTCGACCCAGCCGCCGGTCACGGTCGAGTAGAACGGCACTTCCGGCGCCTGCGCGCGGATCCCGCCCAGCATCTCGGCCAGTGCGTCGCGCGCGGCTTCGACGTGCCGGGTGTGGGAGGCGTAGTCCACCGCCACCCGCCGGATCCGGACGCCTTGGTCGTCGAGCGCGTCGAGGGCTTCGTCCAGCGCCTCGGCGTCCCCGGCGATCACCACGGACGTCGGCCCGTTGACGGCGGCGACCTCCACGCGGCCCGCCCACGGCTCGAGCCGCGCGGTCGCGTCTTCTTCGCTCAACGCGACCGACGCCATGCCGCCCCGGCCGGCCAGCGAGGCGGCGATCGCCTGGCTGCGCAACGCCACCACCTTCGCCGCGTCCTCCAGGGACAGTGCCCCGGACACGCATGCGGCCGCGATCTCGCCCTGCGAGTGGCCCACCACGGCCTCGGGCTCGACGCCGAGGGAGGCCCAGACGGCGGCAAGCCCGACCATCACGGCGAAGCTCGCCGGTTGCACCACGTCGACCCGGTCCAGCAGGTCGGCCTCGCCGCGCAGCACGTCGGTCAGCGACCAGTCGACCCACCGCCCGAGCGCGGTCTCGCACTCGGCGATCCGCGCGGCGAACACCTCCGAGGAGTCCAGCAGCTCGCGGCCCATGCCGGCCCACTGCGTGCCCTGGCCGGGGAACACCCAGACGACCTTGCCCGGGACCCCCGAGCCGCGGCCGGAAAGCAGGCCGGGCGCGCTCTCGCCGCGGGCCAGCGCCCGCAGCCCGGTCACGGCTTCTTCGTGGGAGCCGGCCACGACGACCGCGCGCTCGCTGAGCATCGCGCGGCCGGACACCAGCGTCCCGGCGACATCCGCCAGGGAGACGTCGCCGACCTCCGCCAGCCGACCGGCCTGGGCGGCCAGGGAAGCAGCGGTCGCCGCCGACACCACCAGCGGTACGACACCCGTGGGCGCCGGCGCTTCGGTCACCGGCTCGTCCTCGGGCGCTTCTTCGAGGATCATGTGCGCGTTCGTGCCGCTGGCCCCGAACGACGAGATGCCGCCCCGGCGCGGGTGGCCGTTGCGCGGCCACTCCCGGCCCTCGGCCAGCAGCTCGATCGCTCCGGCCGACCAGTCCACTTGCGGCGTGGGCGCGTCGACGTGCTGGGTCGCCGGGAGCTGCCCGTGCCGCAGCGACTGGACCATCTTGATCACGCCGGCCACACCGGATGCCGCCTGCGTGTGCCCGACGACGGACTTGACCGAGCCCAGCCACAGCGGTTGCTGCGGGTCGCGGCCCTGGCCGTAGGTGGCCAGCAGCGCCTGGACCTCGATCGGGTCGCCGAGGACGGTGCCGGTGCCGTGGCCCTCCACGGTGTCCACATCGGACGGTGTCAGCCCGGCGCTCGCCAGTGCCTTGCGGATGACCCGCTGCTGCGCCGGGCCGTTGGGCGCGGTCAGGCCGTTGGAAGCGCCGTCCTGGTTGACCGCGCTGCCGCGGATGACGGCCAGCACCTGGTGCCCGCGCTCGCGCGCCACCGACAGCCGCTCCAGCAGCAGCACGCCGACGCCCTCGGCCCAGCCGGAACCGTCGGCGGCCGCGGCGTAGGACTTGCAGCGCCCGTCGAAGGCCAACGCCCGCTGACGCGCGAAGCCGACGAACCCGCCCGGGGTCGCCATCACGGTCGAGCCGCCCGCGAGGGCCATCGAGCACTCACCACGGCGAAGAGCTTGCGCGGCAAGGTGAATCGCCACCAGCGACGACGAGCACATCGTGTCGACGGTGACGGCGGGGCCTTCGAGCCCGAGCGTGTAGGCGACCCGGCCGGAGGCGACACCGCCCGCGGTGCCCAGGGCGCGCTCCAGGCTCATGAAGCCTTCGAACCCGCTGAGGTCGGGGGCGTAGTCCTGGTGCACGACCCCGGCGTAGACGCCGATGTCGCTGCCCCGCACCGAATGCGGGTCGATGCCGGCCCGTTCCAAGGTCTCCCAGGACACCTCCAGGAGCTGCCGCTGCTGGGGGTCCATGGCCAGCGCCTCGCGCGGCGAGATGCCGAAGAACCCGGCGTCGAACTGGGCCGCGTCCTGCAGGAAGGCGCCCTCCCGCACGTACGTCGTGCCGGGGTTGTCGGGGTCCGGGTGGTAGAGGCCTTCGACGTCCCAGCCGCGGTCCTCGGGGAAGCCGGTGTAGACGTCGGCGCCTTCCGACACCACCCGCCAGAAGTCCTCCGGGCCGCGGATCCCGCCCGCGTAGCGGCAGGCCATGGAGACGATCGCGACGGGCTCCGCGGCGGCCGCGGCGAGCGCGCTGTTCTCCTGCTGAAGCCGGACGTTCTCCTTCAGCGACGCGCGCAGTGCGTCAACGATCTGCTCGTTCGGCGCGGACATGTTCTTCCTCCACGATTGGTTCGCCATCGGCGGTCAGCTCGTCTGCCCGAGGGCTCGTTGCACGAGACCGGAGATGTCCAGTGCGTCGATCAGTTCTGCGTCGTCGGCGGCCGGGGCCGCTTCGGTGGTCTCGGCGTCCGTGCCCGGTTCGGTGCCGGTGTCGGCGAGGCCGAGCAGCGTGTCCAGCACGCCCGCCTCCTTGAACCGGGCGAACGGCACGGCCGCGAGGACTCGCCGGAGGTCGTCTTCCCGCCCGTCCAGGCCGTCGTCGGCCTCCCGCAGGAGTTCGACGCGCAGGTAGCCGACCAGCGCCTCCGGGGTGGGGTAGTCGAAGATCAGCGTCGCGGGCAGCCGCAGCCCGGTGGCCGCGTGCAGGCTGTTGCGGAGGTTGACCGCGGCCAGCGAGTCGAAGCCGACCTCCTGGAACGCCTGGCGCGGGCCGATGCCTTCGGCGCCGCTGTGGCCGAGCACCGTCGAAGCGTGGCCGCGGACCAGCTTCAGCAGGATGCGGTTCTGCTCGGCGTCGGGGACCGCGCGCAGGGAGTCCGCGAGCGACGACGCGGTGTCGCCGTCTTCGCCGTCGTCCTGCGCCGCCCGGAGGATGGCCTTCGCCTCGGGCAGATCGGCGAACAGCGGGCTGGGCCGGACCGAGGTGAACGCCGGGATGAAGGCGGCCCAGTCCATGTCGGCCACCGCCACGGCCTTCTCGTTGCCGGCGACCGCCTGCACCATCGCGGTGACCGCCAGCGGCGGCGCCATCGGGATGACACCGCGGCGGCGCAGCTGGGCGAGGGCGGCCTCGTCCATGCCGATGCCGATCTGGTCGAGCGCGCCCCAGGCGATCGACGTCGCCTTGAGGCCGCGGGCCCGGCGCCATTCGACCAGGGCGTCGAGGACGGCGTTCGCCGCACCCGCCGGGCCCTGCCCGCCACCGCCCCAGATGCCGGCGATCGAGGAGAACACGACGAACGCGTCGAGCGGGGTGTCCTCGAACAGCTGGTCCAGCCACACCGCGGTGGTCACCTTCGCGGCGAACACCTCGTCGAGGTCGGCCACGCCGGTGTCGTCGACGGAGCTGGTCTGCGCGATGTCCGCGGCGTGCACCACGGCGGTGACCTCCGAGTCCGCCACCAGCTGCGCGATCGCGTCCCGGTCGGTGTCGGCGCAGAACTCGACCGTGGTGCCGAACTCGGCCAGCTCGGCCGTCAGTTCGTCGACGCCGTCGGTGCCGGTGACGATGAGCCGTTCGGCGCCGGACTGCGCGAGCCAGACCGAGGCGTGCCGGCCGAGTCCTTCGGCCCCACCGGTCACCAGGACCGTGCCGCGGGGTTCCCACCGGCTCGTCGCGGACTCCGGCACGGGCTTGCGGACCAGCCGCCTGCGGTAGACGCCCGAGCGCCGGACCGCGAGCTGGTCTTCCCCGGCGGCGCCGTTCAGGACGCCGAGCAGGGCCTGAGCCGTGCGGGCGTCGATCGCGGCGGGCAAGTCGACCAGGCCGCCCCACCGGTCGAGGCGCTCCAGCGCGACGGCCCGGCCGAGCCCCCACACGGCCGCCTGGGCCGGTGCGGTCACGGCGTCCTGGATGCCGATGTTCACCGCGCCGGAAGTGAGGCACCACAGCGGCGCGGACGTGGTGGTGTCGCCCAGGGCCTGGACCAGCGCGAGCGTCGACGCGGTGATCTCGGCCGCGTCCGCGGGGCCGCCGTCGAGAGCGAGCAGCGACAGCACGCCGGTGAGGTCGTGCTCCGCCAGGACGTTCCGCAGCTGCTCGGCGAGCTGTGCCCGCGAAGCTTCCTCGATCTCCAGCCGGACGATGTCGAGTCCCTGGCCGGTCAGCTCCTTCAGGAGCGCGTCGGTGGTGCCGGCCGGGACGACGGCCAGCCAGCGCCCGCCCGGCACGCCGGCGGCTTCGCGCTCCAGGGGCTGCCAGGTGACCTGGTAGCGCAGCTTCTCCGCGGTCGAGCGCTCGCGGCGCCGGTCCCGCCACTGCGCCAGCACGGGCACGACGGTGCTGAGCGCCCCGCGCTGCTCCGGCACCAGCTCGAGCAGCTCGGCCAAGCTGTCCACATCGGACTGTTCGATCGCCGTCCAGAACTCGCCGTCCATGCCCTCGGCGGCTTCGGCGGTCTCGGCTTCGTGCAGCCAGAAGTGGCGGCGGTCGAAGGCGTACGTCGGCAGGTCCACCCAGCCGGCCGCGGGCACGGCCGCCGTCCAGTCCACGGCCACGCCCCGGACGTACAGTTCGGCCGCCGACGCCAGCAGGCGCCGCAGTCCCCCGTCGTCCCGCCGCAGCGACCCGGTCACCACCGCGTCGTCGCTGATCTCGCTCAGCGGCTGGACCAGCACCGGGTGGGCGCTGATCTCCACGAACACCGTGTGCCCCAGCCCGGCCAGGTCCGCCACCGAGGGGCCGAACCGCACCTGCTGCCGCAGGTTCCGGTACCAGTAGCCCGCGTCGACGACGGCCTGCTCGATCCACGTGCCCAGGACGGTGGAATAGAACGGAATCGCCGGAACCCGCGCGTCGATCCCGGCCAAGGTCTTGGCCAGGGTTTCGGCGATCGCCTCGACGTGCCGGGTGTGGGAGGCGTAGTCCACCGCGACCCGCCGGACCCGGACACCGTCGCCGGCCAGGGCTTCGAGGGCTTCGTCGAGGGCCTGCGCGTCTCCCGCGATGACGACCGAGGACGGGCTGTTGACCGCGGCCACCTCGACCCGGTTCGCCCACGGCGTCAGCCGCGCGACTGCGTCCTCTTCGCTCAGTGCGACCGACGCCATCCCGCCGCGGCCCGCCAGCTCCCCCGCGATCGCCTGGCTGCGCAACGCGACCACCTTCGCCGCGTCGTCCAGCGACAGCGCGCCGGACACGCACGCCGCGGCGATCTCGCCCTGGGAGTGGCCGAGCACCGCATCCGGGGTCACCCCCAGCGAGGTCCACACCGCGGCGAGCCCGACCATCATCGCGAAGCTGGCCGGCTGCACCACGTCGACCCGGTCCAGCAGGTCGGCGTCGCCGCGCAGCACGTCCAGCAGCGACCAGTCGGTCCACTGTTCCAGTGCCGCAGCGCATTCCTTGATCCGCGCGGCGAACACCGGCGAGGAGTCCAGGAGGTCCCGGCCCATGCCCATCCACTGCGAGCCCTGGCCGGGGAAGACCCAGACGACCTTGCCCGGCTTGCCCGCCGTCCCGGTCACGACGCCGGGCGCGTTCTCGCCGCGGGCCAGTGCCTGCAGGCCGTCCTGGGCCTCGTCGCGGGAGCCCGCGATGACGACCGCGCGCTCGTTCAGCGTCGCGCGGCCGGAAACCAGGGCACCGGCCACCCCGGCCAACGATTCGTTCTCGAGGACCGCGGCCAGGCGCCCGGCCTGCCCGGCCAGCGAACCGGCGCTGCGGGCGGAGACGACCAGCGGCACCACGGAGGCCACCTCTTCGTCCACGGCCTCTTCGGCGGGACCTTCCTCGATGATCAGGTGCGCGTTGGTGCCGCTGGCGCCGAAGGAGGACACCCCGGCCCGGCGCGGACGTCCGGTGCGCGGCCACTCCCGGGCCTCGGTCAACACCTCGATCGCGCCCGCCGACCAGTCGACCTGGCTCGTGCGCTCGTCGACGTGCAGCGTGGCCGGCATGACGCCGTGGCGCATGGCCATGATCATCTTGATCACGCCCACGACCCCGGCCGCGGCCTGCGTGTGCCCGAGGTTCGACTTCAGCGAGCCGAGCCACAACGGCTGTTCCCGCTCCTGCCCGTAGGTGGCCAGCAGCGCCTGGACCTCGATCGGGTCACCCAGCGCGGTCCCGGTCCCGTGGCCCTCCACGACGTCCACATCGGACGGTGCCAGCCCGGCGCTCGCCAGCGCGCCGCGGATCACCCGCTGCTGCGACGGCCCGTTCGGGGCGGTCAGGCCGTTGGAAGCACCGTCCTGGTTCACCGCGCTGCCGCGCAGGACCGCCAGCACCCGGTGGCCACGTTCGCGTGCCACCGAAAGCCGTTCGAGGACGACGACACCGACGCCCTCGGCCCAGCCCGTGCCGTCCGCGCCTTCCGCGTACGCCTTGCACCGGCCGTCCGCGGACAGGCCGCGCTGGCGGGAGAACTCGAGGAAGGCGTCCGGGCTGGCCATCACGGTCGCGCCGCCGGCCAGGGCCATCGAGCACTCCCCCTGCCGCAGCGCCTGCGCCGCCAGGTGCATCGCGACCAGCGACGACGAACACGCGGTGTCCACGGTGACCGCCGGGCCCTCGAAGCCGAAGACGTACGCCACCCGGCCCGACGCCACGCTCGAAGCCGTGCCGGTCATCGTGTAGCCCTGGACGTCTTCGGGCACTTCGCGCAGCCGCGTCACGTAGTCGTGGTGGACGATCCCGGTGAAGACGCCGACGTCGCTGCCGCGGGCGGACAGCGGGTCGACCCCCGCGCGCTCCAAGGCTTCCCACGACGTCTCCAGCAGCAGCCGCTGCTGCGGGTCCATGGCCAGGGCCTCACGCGGTGAGATCCCGAAGAGCCCGGCGTCGAACTGGGCCGCGTCGTGCAGGAAGCCGCCCGAACGCGTGTAGCTCGTCCCGGCGTGGGCGGGGTCCGGGTGGTAGAGGCCGTCGAGGTCCCAGCCGCGGTCGACGGGGAAGCCGGACACGGCGTCCCGTCCCTCCGCGACGAGCTTCCACAGCTCTTCGGGGCTGTCGGCGCCACCCGGCAGCCGGGTGCTCATGCCGACGATCGCGATCGGCTCGTCGGAGACGTCCCTCGTCACCGGGGCCGGCGCGGCCGGGCGCTCGCCGAGCAGTTCGGCCCGCAGGTGGTCCGCGAGGACGGCCGGGTTCGGGTAGTCGAAGATCAGGGTGCTGGGCAGCTCCACGCCGGTGAAGTCGCGCAGACGGTTGCGCAGCTTGACCGCGCTGAGCGAGTCGAAGCCGTGGTCCTTGAAGGACCGGTCGAGGTCGAAACTGCCGGCGTCCCGGTGCCCGAGCACCACCGCGGCGCTCTCCCGGACCAGCTCCAGCACGTCCTGCACCGGCCGGTCCACGATCGGCTCCGCCGGCGGCGGGGTGACGCTGACGGCCGCTGTTTCGTCGACGTCGACCCAGAAGCGCTGGTGCTGGAACGCGTAGGTGGGCAGGACGGTCCCGACCGCCGTGGCCGGTTCGTCGAGCACGGTCGTCCAGTCGACGCCCACGCCCCGGACGTGCAGTTCGGCGAGCGCGGTGAGGACGTCGGGCACCTCGGCGCCGTTCTTGCGCAGGGTCGCGACGCAGCTCTGCTCGGGTCCGCCGAGCGTGCCGAGCGCCATCGCGGCGAGCGCACCGCCCGGGCCGAGCTCGAGGAACGTCGACGCGCCTTGGGCGCCCAGCGCGGTGACGGCGTCGCTGAACCGCACGGCGTTGCGCACCTGGCCGACCCAGTAGTCCGGGCTGTCGAGCGCCGCGAGTTCCCCGGTCAGCGTCGAGACGACGGGCAGCGAACCGGCCCGGTACGTCAGGCGTTCGGCGACCGCGCGGAAGTCGTCGAGCATCGGTTCCATGAGCGGCGAGTGGAAGGCGTGGCTCACGGCCAGCCGTCGGGTCTTACGGCCGCGACCAGCCAGTTCATCCGCGACGGCGAGCACGGCGGCTTCGGTGCCGGAGAGCACCACCGAGTCCGGACCGTTGACCGCGGCGACGCAGACCGTGCCGTCGAGCAGGGGCGCGACTTCGTCCTCGGTCGCCTGGACGGCGACCATCGCGCCGCCCGCGGGCAGGGCCTGCATCAGCCGGCCGCGCGCGGCGACCAGCTCGCCCGCGTCGGCCAGGTCCAGCACGCCGGACACGTGCGCGGCGGCGAGCTCGCCGATCGAGTGACCGGCGAGGAGACCCGGCCGCACACCCCAGGACTCGAAGAGCCGGAACAACGCGGTCTCCACGGCGAACAGGGCGCCCTGGGTGTACATCGTCTGGTCGAGCAGCGCGCTGTCGTCGAACACGACCTCGCGCAGCGGACGCTCACGCAGGTGCGTGTCCACGGCCTCGCACGCGGCCTCGAAGGCGTCGCGGAAGACCGGGAACGTCTCGGCGAGTTCACGGCCCATCCCGGCCCACTGGCTGCCCTGGCCGGTGAAGAGCACGGCCAGCTTGCCGTCAACCGGCGTTCCGGTCACGACGCCGGAGCCGAACGCGGCAAGGTCCGCGCAGAGCTGTGCCCGGTCGGAGGCCAGGACGACGGCCCGGTGGTCGAGCTGGGCGCGCGTGGTGGCCAGTGCGTAGGCGGCATCGGGGACGCGGACGTCGGTCCGGTCGCCGAGGAACGCGGCGAGCCGTCCGGCCTGGCCGCGCAGACCCGCCGCCGTCCGCGCGGAGACGAGCACCGGCACCAGGAACTCGGCCGGCTCAGGCTGCGGCGTGGTGATCGGTGCGGCAACCTCTTCGAGGACGACGTGCGCGTTGGTGCCGCCGATGCCGAACGACGACACGCCCGCGCGGCGCGGGTGGCCGTTGCTCACCCAGTCCCGTGCCTCGGTCAGCAGCTCGACCGCACCGGCCGACCAGTCCACATAGGACGACGGCCGGTCGACGTGCAGCGTCCGGGGCAGGACGCCGTGGCGCATGGCCATGACCATCTTGATCACGCCTGCGACACCCGCAGCCGCCTGCGTGTGCCCGAGGTTCGACTTCACCGACCCGAGCCACAGCGGCGTTTCCCGGTTCTGGCCGTAGGTGGCCAGCAGCGCCTCGGCCTCGATCGGGTCGCCCAGGGTCGTCCCGGTGCCGTGCGCCTCCACCGCGTCGACGTCCGATGTGGACAGTCCGGCGGCGGCCAGTGCCTTGCGGATCACGCGCTGCTGGGACGGGCCGTTCGGGGCCGTCAAGCCGTTCGACGCGCCGTCGGAGTTGACCGCCGACCCGCGGACCACGGCGAGGACCTGGTGCCCGCGACGCTGAGCCTCGGACAGCCGCTCCACCAGGAGCAGCCCGACGCCCTCGGACCAGCCGGTGCCGTCCGCGCCGTCGGCGAACGCCTTGCAGCGGCCGTCGGGGGCCAGCCCGCGCTGCCGCGAGAACTCGACGAACGTCTCGACCGTGCCCATCACCATCACGCCGCCCGCGAGCGCCATGGAGCACTCGCCGCGCTGCAGGGCCTGCACCGCCATGTGCAGCGCGACCAGCGAAGACGAGCAGGCCGTGTCGACCGTGACGGCCGGGCCTTCGACGCCGAAGTGGTAGGCGACGCGGCCGGAGAGCACGCTGGCCGAACCGCCGGTGAGCCGGAAGCCCTCGACACCGGCGGCCCGGTGCATCCGCATGCTGTAGTCGTGGCTGTTGACGCCGGCGAAGACGCCGATGTCCTGGCCGGCCAGCGTGGTCGGGTCGATCGCGGCCCGCTCGAACAGCTCCCAGGACGTCTCCAGCAGCAGCCGCTGCTGCGGGTCCATGGCGAGCGCCTCGTTCGGCGAGATGCCGAAGAAGGCGGCGTCGAACCCGGCGGCGTCGTCGAGGAAGGCGCCGTGCCGGACGTACGTCGTGCCTTCGTGGTCGGGGTCTTCGTGGTAGAGCCGGTCGGTGTCCCAGCCGCGGTCGGCGGGGAACTCGGTGACGGCGTCGGCGCCGTCGGCGACCAGCCGCCACAGGTCCTCGGGGCTGTGCACGCCACCGGGGAAGCGGCACGCCATCGCGACGATCGCGATCGGCTCCTCGGCCGCGGCGGTGCCGATCTCGGCCGGCCGGTTCGCCGCCGATCCGAAGAGCTTGGCGCGCAGGTGGTCCGCGAGCGCCGGGGGCTTCGGGTAGTCGAAGATCATCGCCGGGGACAGGGTGAGCCCGGTCGCGGCCGCGAGGCGGTTCCGCAGTTCCACCGCGGTCAGCGAGTCGAAGCCGGCGTCCTTGAACGTCCGTCCTGAATGGACGGATTCGGCGCCGCTGTGCCCGAGCACCTCGGCGGCGTGCCGCCGGACCAGGTCGAGCAGGGCCGCGGCCTGCTCGGTCTCGGCCAGCCCGGCGAGGCGTTCGGTCAGCGACGCGGTCTTGGCCGCCGCCCGGCGCGGCAGCGGGGCCAGGCCACGCAGCAGCGGCGGCACCGGGCCGCCGGCCTTCGCCGTCGCCCGCAGCGCGGCGACGTCGAACTTGGCCGCGACCAGCGTGCCACCGGTGGCGATGGCGGCGTCCAGCAGCGCCATGCCCTCGTCGGCGGGAAGCCCGGACATGCCGATCCGCTGGTTGCGCCGCAGGTCGGCGTCGCCCAGGTGCTCGGTCATCCCGCTGACCGTCGCCCAGTAGCCCCATGCGATGGACACCGCGGGCAGGTCGAGGCTGTTCCGCTGGCGCGCCAACGCATCCAGCTCGGCGTTGGCGGCGGCGTACCCGGCCTGGCCGGGGTTGCCCAGCACACCCGCCGCCGAGGAGAACAGCACGAACGCGGCGAGATCGGCCTCCCGGGTGAGCTCGTCCAGGAGCCGGGCGGCGTCGACCTTCGGCCGCCGCACGGTGGCGAGCCGGTCCGGGGTCAGCTCGGTGACGACGCCGTCGTCGAGGACCCCCGCGGTGTGGATCACGGCGGTGAGCGGGTGCTCGGCCGGGATCGCGCGCAAGACGGCTTCGAGCTGCGCCCGGTCTGCCACGTCGCAGGCGGCGATGGCGACGGATGCCCCCAGTGCGGTCAGTTCTTCCTGCAGCTCGGGAGCCTCACCGCGGCGGCTGACCAGCACCAGGTGCCGGACGCCGTGCGCGGTGACGAGGTGCCGGGCGGTCAGCGCACCGAGCGTGCCGGTGCCGCCGGTGATCAGGACGGTGCCCTCGGGGTCGAGCGGCCGCGCGTCCTGCCGGGGAGTAACCCGGGTCAAGCGCGGCACCGAGGCGACGCCGTTGCGCACCCGCACCTGCGGTTCGCCGCTCGCCACCACGGCGGGCAGCACGGCGGGGTCGTCGAGGTCGGCCAGCACGATCCGGCCGGGGTGTTCGGACTGCGCCGAGCGCACCAGGCCCCAGATCGCGGCCGCGCCGGGTTCGGTGCAGTCCCCGGTGACCACGGCCAGCCGGGTTTCCGCGGGGTCTGCCAGCCAGGCCTGGAGCGCGGAGAGGGTCGCCTCGGCCGACGTGGCTTCGTACGGCAGGAAGTCCGCGGTTTCGGCGGTGGGCAGCGGGATTTCCGGCCAGTCGACGCGGAAGAGCGCGTCGGTGGTCCCCTGCTCGGCGACGAACGGCGTGCCGCGCACGGATTCGACGGTCAGGACGGGCTGCCCGGCCGGGTCGGTCAGCCGCAGGCCGGTCGCCGTCGGCGTCACGGTCACGGCCGTGGCCCCGGAGGCCAGCAGGGACACGCCGGTCCACACCGACGGGAGCAGGTCGTCGCCGACGACCGTGCGGACGGCGGCGTCCAGCAGCGCGGGGTGGATCCCGTACCGGTCCGCGTCGCGCAGGCCGGCCACGGTGACGTCGGTGGCGTCTCCCGCCGCCGCCGGTTCTGGCACCGCAGCGGCGGCGGGAGCGAGTGTGCCGTGCGCGTGCCGCGTCCACGGCTCGTCGGCTTCCCGGGAAAAGACCTCGATCGGACGCCGCCGCTGCTCGCCGGGCTCGCCGACGATCAGCTGGACCTCGCGGCTGCCGCGCCGCGGCAGCACCACCGGCGCGTCGACGACCAGTTCGCCGACGACGGGGGTGCCGGCCAGGTCGCCGAGCCGGATGGCCGCCTCGACCAGGGCCGCGTTCGGCACCAGGCCGTCCACCGCCCAGGGCTGCGCCCGGCGCGACCACTGCGCCACGGCGGTGAGTCGGTCCGAACCGGGAGTGCTGACGACTGTGCCCAGCAGCGGGTCTCCGGCCGAAGCGGGCTCGGCGGGCTCGAGCCAGTAGTGCCGGTGTTCGAACGCGTAGGTCGGCAAGTCGACCCAGCCGGCCGCGGGCACCATCGCCGTCCAGTCCACGTCGATGCCGCGGACGAACAGCTCACCCATCGAAGCCAGCAACCGCCGCAGGCCACCGTCTTCACGCCGCAATGTCCCGATCGCGTCCCCGGTGAGCTCGCTCAAGGGCTGGACCGTCACCGGGTGCGCACTGACCTCGACGAACACCGTGTGGCCCTGCTCGAGCAGGGCCGTCGCGGCCGCTCCGAACCGGACCTGGTTGCGCAGGTTCCGGTACCAGTAGCCGCCGTCCAGCACCCCCGCGTCGCGCACCCACTCGCTCGTGACGGTGGAGTAGAACGGCACAGCCGGCGCCTGCGCACTGATCCCGGCCAAGGTTTCGGCAAGAGTGTCGCGGATGTCCTCGACATGCCGGGTGTGCGAGGCGTAGTCCACCGCCACCCGCCGAACCCGGATGCCTTCCCCGGACAAGATTTCCAGGGTCGCGTCGAGGGCATGGGCATCCCCGGCGATCACCACCGACGACGGGCCGTTGACGGCGGCGACCTCGACCCCGTCCACCAGCCGCGAAACGACGTCGTCCTCGCCCAGGGCGACCGACGCCATCCCGCCGCGGCCGGACAGTTCCGCCGCGATGGCCTGGCTGCGCAGGGCCACCACCTTCGCCGCGTCCTCGAGGGACAACGCCCCCGAAACGCAGGCAGCCGCGATCTCACCCTGCGAGTGCCCGACGACGGCGTCCGGCCGGACCCCCACGGACTCCCAGACGGCAGCCAGCCCGACCATCACCGCGAAACAGGCCGGCTGCAGCACATCGACCCGACCCAGGTCGCCCTCGCCGCGCAGGACGTCGACGAGCGACCAGTCGATCCACGGCGCCAACGCGGCCGCGCACTCGGCGATCCGCTCGGCGAACACCGGGGACTCGGCCAGCAGCTCACGGCCCATCCCGGCCCACTGCGTCCCCTGCCCCGGGAACACCCACACGACCTTGCCCGGCGTCCCCGAACCGGCCGTGTTCAGCGCCCGCAGCCCGGTCACGGCTTCCTCGCGCGAACCGGCCACGACGACGGCCCGCTCGTCCAGCACCGCCCGGCGGGACACCAGCGCCCCGGCCACCTCGGTCAGCGAGACGTCCCCTTCGAGGAGGGACGCCAGCCGCTCGGCCTGCCCGGACAGCGACTCCGTGCTCCGCGCCGACACCACCAGGGGCACCACCGGCAGTTCCGGGGCAGCGACCGGCTCCTCGGCCGGCGCCTCCTCCAGGATCAGGTGCGCGTTGGTCCCGCTGACGCCGAACGACGACACCCCGGCCCGGCGCGGACGGCCGTTGCGCGGCCACGCACGGGCCTCCGTCAGCAGTTCAATGGCACCGGCGGACCAGTCCACCTCAAGAGTCGGCTTGTCGACATGCAGCGTCGGCGGCAAGGTCTCGTGCCGCAGCGCCTGCACCATCTTGATGACGCCCGCAACGCCCGCGGCCGCCTGCGCGTGGCCGATGTTCGACTTGAGCGAACCGAGCCACAACGGCTGCTTCCGCTCCTGGCCGTAGGTCGCCAGCAGGGCCTGCGCCTCGATCGGGTCACCCAGCGTGGTCCCGGTGCCGTGCGCCTCGACGACGTCCACATCGGACGGTGCCAGCCCGGCCGCGGCCAGCGCGCGGCGGATGACCCGCTGCTGCGAGAGGCCGTTCGGCGCGGTGAGCCCGTTGGACGCGCCGTCCTGGTTGACCGCGCTGCCACGCAAAACGGCCAGGATCCGGTGGCCCCGCTCGCGCGCCACGGACAGCCGCTCGAGGACGACCACGCCGACACCCTCGGACCAGCCGGTCCCGTCGGCCGCCGCCGCGAAGGCCTTGCAGCGCCCGTCGGGCGCCAGGGCCCGCTGGCGGGAGAACTCGACGAACGAGCCCGGCGTGGCCATCACCGTGACCCCGCCGGCGAGCGCCATCGAGCATTCGCCCTGCCGCAGGGCCTGCGCGGCCAGGTGCATCGCGACCAGCGACGACGAACACGCGGTGTCCACGGTGACCGCCGGGCCTTCCAGTCCCAGCACGTACGACACCCGGCCCGAGGCCACGCTCGACGCGACCCCGGTGGTGACGAAACCTTCGAGCTCCGGCGCCACCGCGCCGGACCCGTACCCCTGGCCCATGAGGCCGGAGAACACGCCGGTGTCGGTGCCCTTCAACGCGATCGGGTCGACTCCGGCGTTTTCGAGGGCCTCCCACGACGTCTCCAGCAGCAACCGCTGCTGCGGGTCCATCGCGACGGCCTCACGCGGCGAGATCCCGAAGAACCCGGCGTCGAACTCGCCGGCGTCGTGCAGGAATCCGCCCTGGCCGACGTACGACGTCCCGGCGCGCTCCCGGTCCGGGTCGATCAGGCTGTCCAGGTCCCAGCCGCGGTCGCCGGGGAACTCCGAAACGGCGTCGACGCGCTCGGCCACCAGCCGCCACAGGTCTTCCGGGGACGCCACGCCACCCGGCAGGCGGCAGGCCATCCCCACGATCGCGATCGGCTCGCCCGGGTCGGCCGCGACGACCGGCTCCGCGACGGCCTGCGTGATCCCGAGGAGCTCAGCCCGGACGCGGGCGGCCAGCGCCGCCGGCGTGGGGTGGTCGAAGACGGCGCTGGCGGGCAGCCAGAGCCCGGTGTGCTCGGTCAGCCGGTTGCGCAGCTCCACGATGGCCAGCGACGTGAAGCCGAGGTCGCGGAACGCACGCCCGTCCGGGACCGGCTGCCCCAGCACGTCGGCCGCCTGGGTGCGGACGAGGTCTTCCAGGAGCTCGCACTGGGCGCGTTCGTCCAAACCGGACAGTCGCGCGCGCAGCGCCGCCGCGACGGACTCGTCGGCGTGCCGGGACTGTTCCTCGTGTTCGGTCGCGGCGTACCGCAGCTGCGCGGGCTCGTCGGTCAGCAGCCCGCGCCGGATCTTGCCCGACGCGGTCCGGGGAATGTGGGCGACCTCGAGGATCCGGTCCGGCACCTTGTAGGCGGACAGCTGTTCGCGGCACTTCTCGATCAACGCCGCAGGATCGAAACCGGTCGGTCCGGGGATGACGTAGGCGACCGGCACCTCGCCGAGCGTGTCGTGCGGCACACCGCCGACCGCCGCGTCCGCGACGCCGTCGACCGTGCGCAGGACCGCCTCGACCTCGCCGGGGTGGATGTTCGCGCCGCCGCGGATGATGAGTTCCTTGATCCGGCCGCAGATGGTGAAGTAACCGGCGTCGTCGCGGCGGGCCAGGTCCCCGGTCCGGAACCAGCCGTCCCGCATCGCCGCGGCGGTCGCCTCCGGGCTGTTGTGGTAGCCGAGCATGACGTTCGGCCCGCTGACCCAGACCTCGCCCTCCTCGCCGGCGGGGACGTCGAGCCCGGTGTCGGGGTCGACGACCCGCACGTCGACGCCCGGCACGGCCAAGCCGCACGAGCCCTCGACGCGGGCGCCGTCCGGCGGGTTCATGGTGATCGCCCCGCAGGTCTCGGTGCTGCCGTAGGCGTCGATCAGCGGGACCCCGAAGGTCTCTTCGAACTCGCTTCGCAGCCCGGCGCCGAGGACCGCGCCCCCGGCCAGGCCGATCCGCAGGCTCGGCGCGGAGAAACCGCGCTGCCGGGCGGCCCGCACCAGGTGGTGGTAGGTGGTCGGCACGCCGGCCAGGAAGGTCGAGCTCTCCGCCTCGATCAGCCGCATCACGTCGTCGGCGGAGCTGCCGTCGGCGATCCGGACGCTGGCCCCGACCACGGTGGCGGACAGGACGCAGGCGATGTGCGAAAGGCTGTGGAACAGCGGGAGCGGCCAGAGCACCCGGTCCTGGTCCGACAACCCGGGGAACGGCACGTAGCAGGAAGCGACGGACCAGAGGCAGTTGCGCTGCGTGGACACGACGCCCTTGGGCCGCCCGGTCGTGCCCGACGTGTAGAACATCCACGCCGGCTCGTCGAGCTCGAGGTCGTCCGCGGCGGGCTCGGCCGGTTCGCTGAGGGCGAGTTCGTCGTAGGAGTGGGCGCCCTCCGGGACGTCGTCGCCGGTCACCAGCAGCTCGACGTGCGGCGCGAGCCGGAGCCGGGCCGCCTGGGCGGCGTCGGTGACGACCACCGTGGCGCCGCTGTCGGTCAGCGGGTGCTCGAGCTCGGCCGTCGCCGAACCGGGGTTGAGCGGCACGCCGACGGCACCCGCGCGCAGGATCGCGAAGTAACTCTCCACAGTGGACACCCGGTTGCCGAGGCAGATCGCCACCCGGTCGCCGTGCCGGACACCGAGGCCGGCCAGGTGCCCGGCCAGCCGGCGCGTCCGCGCCTCGAGGTCGCCGTAGGTGACCGTCCGGTGGTCGTCGGCGAAGGCCGGCTTGCCGGCGAAGCGGGTCGCGTTCTCCAGGAGTGCGACGTGAAGTGGCTTGATGAGATCGGTGCGCACTGTGCCGCAGATCCTTTCGGGTGTTCGAGGGGAAGAACGCTCACCAGGAGACGGGCAGCTTCTTCACCGAGAAGACGGAACCCTTCAGCCGCAGCGGAACCTCGTCGGCCGGGACGGCCAGCCGGAGCTCGGGGAACGCCCGCAGGAGCGCCGTGAAGCCGGCCCGCAGCTCGATGCGCGCCAGGTTCTGGCCCAGGCACTGGTGGATGCCGAAGCCGAACGCGACGTGGCCGGAGGTGTCCCGCTCGATGTCGAGCTCCGCGGGACAGCCGAACTTGGCCGGGTCGCGGTTGGCCGCGGGCAGCGACACCGTCACCGTGTCGCCCTTCTTGATCAGCTCGCCCTCCAGCTTCACGTCCTCCAGCGCGGTGCGGTAGGTGTGGTACTGGTTGACGGTCAGGTAGCGCAGCAGCTCTTCGATCGCGGCGTCGAGCTTTTCCGGCTCCGCGCGCAGTGCCGCCAGCTGATCGGTGTGGTGCAGCAGCGCGAAGACGCCGGTGGCGAGCGCGCCCTCGGTGGTCTCGTACCCGGCGAACAGCAGCAGGGTGACGATGTTGCGCAGCTCCTCCTGGGTCAGGTCCTCGGTGACGAGCGAGCTGATGAGGTCGTCCTGGGGCCGCTGCCGGCGGCGCTCGATGACCTCGTCGAAGAACTTCCCGGCCACCTCGTAGGCGGCCGCGGCCTCGGCCGGGTCCGCTTCGGCGTCGTGCAGGAGGGTCACCGCGGGCACGTACCGGTCGCGTTCCTCGTAGGGCAGGCCGACGAGCTCGCCCAGCATCCGCAGCACCAGCGGCTTGGCGAAGTCCATGACCACGTCCGCGGGGGCGCCCTTGGCCCGCATGACCTCGATCTGCTCGGCGGCCACGGCCTCGGCCCGCGGGATCAGCCTGCTGGCGCGGCGGACGGTGAACTCGCCGGTCAGCAGCTTGCGGTAGCGCGTGTGCTCGGGCGGGTCCATGTGGATGAACATGCCGGGGATCAGCGGGTGGGTCGGGATGACCTGGCCCTGGTGGGTCACCGGGAAGTGGCCGACTTCGCAGCTGTGGCTGAACCGCAGGTCGCTGAGGACCTCGCGGACCAGCTCGTAGCTGGAAACGATCCAGCCGACGTGCCCATCCGGGTAAACCATCTTCGCGAGCGGACGTTCTTCGCGCAGAGAGTCGAACACCGCGGGCGGGTCGAACTTGTCGGTCCGGTCCCACGGCACCTCGAAGGATATTGCGTCGGTCATGGAAACCTTTCCCGTGGGAGATCCGGAAATTCTTATTCGGCGATCTTCGTGCGGTGCGACCACCGGAAGACCGCGATGTCGCAGCCGTCGACGGCCTGGAATTCGCCGCCGTGCACGAAATGCTCGTAACCGGCCCCGTGGCGGATCTTGAGCGTGTTCTCCAGCGCGCCGGAGTCGACGCTGCGGTGCGCCGGCGCCAGTTCGGCCGGTCCACCGCTCAACGCGATTTTCACCTGCGTAACACTCATCGCGGCCTCCACCTGTTTCGGGGGATCTCCCAGCACAGAACGGTCTTGCATTCTCGATTCAGGCTAGGCGAGCCACCGCAAGGCGACATCCCTCACTCTGGTAGAGCCCCGCGCAGCCGCTGAAGGCACCGCGAAAAAGGGTCTTTCTCCTGTGGCACAGGAGAAAGACCCTTAGAGATGAAGCCGCGTTACAGGTCGACGGGCTGCCCCGTGTGCGCCGATTCGTAGGCCGCTTGGATGATCCGGAACGTCCGCAGAGCGGCCTGACCGTCCGGTCCGGGCCCGTCCCCGGCACCCAGGAAGTCCTTGAGCATCAACGCCTCCAGGTCTTCGCCACCCAGTTCGGGCCGCTCGCCGCCGAGCAGCTGCGGACCGGCGTCGTACTGGACGCTCCCCTGGTCCCCGATGAAGGTGACGGCCGGCAGTCCCGTCGCGGAACCGTGGCGGCGGCAGTCGAACGACGCGACCTGCCCGCTCCGGTACCGCACGGTCAGCACCGCCGCGCTTTCCCCGATCCGTCCACTGAGGACGATGTTGGTCTGGGCGTACACCTGCTGCGCGGGCTCACCACCGAGAACGGCGTCCGCCAGGTCGAGCAGGTACGGCGCGGCGGCACCCAGCACCCCGTCCACGCTCGTGGCCACCGAGCCGAGGACGGTCGTGAGCTCACCGATGCCACCGTCGGCGATTCCCTTGCGCACCACGGCGAACGCCTCGCCGTGGCAGGCCGGGGACGCGAACGTGAGCCGGTCGCCCGCGGCGTCGATCATCGCTTTCAGGTCGGTTTCCTTGGCCGCGGGCGGGTATTCGCACAGCACGCGCGCGCCGGCCTCGGCCGCTTGCCGGACGGGCTCGAACGCGTCCCAGCTCGCCGCGGCCACGACTTCGACGTCCGGCAGGCCGCGCAGCGCCCCGGCGTAGGCCTGGGGCGTGGACGACAGGATGGCGACCTTCACGCTGCTCCCCTCACCGGCAGTTCGACGGCCCGCCCGGTCCACGCGGACTCGGCGGCGGCGTGGATGATCCGCACGGCGGCCAGCGCGTCCTTCGCGCCGATCCTCGGCTCGGGTCCACCCGCGAAAGCCGTGGCGAACTCCCGCATTTCGGTGTCGAACACCGACGGCCCGCCGTAAGCGAAGTTCCCGGCGCCGCCGTCGACGACCCGGACCTCCTGCGGCCACTCGGAGTCGTAGCTGACGGACCCGCCGGTACCCGAGACGTGGAAGGCCACCCGCACCGGCGGCCGCGGCGTGGCCGTCCACCGGCTCACCACCTGGCTGATGGCGCCGCTCGCGTGGGTGAGCACGGCGGTCCCGGTCGCGACGGCCCCTTCGGGCGCCGGGGTGGCGATGTCGCCCTGGTAGCAGGCGTGCACGCGGACGACGTCCCCGAAGACCCAGTGGGCGAGGTCGGCGCCGTGCAGCAGCTGGTCGGTGAGGATGCCGCCCGACCGCGCGGAGGCGTGCCCGGTCCAGGGCCGCGGGTGGTAGGCGGAGAAGGAGAACCGGCCGAGGGCACCCTCCCCGAGCCGCCCGCTCGCAACGAGCTCGTGCAATCGCGCGTAGGGCGCCGCGAACCGCACGTCGTGGGCGGCGTAGAGCCGCACCCCGGCCCGTTCGGCGGCGGTGACGATCTCTTCGGCCTCTTCGGCGCTGGCCGCCAGCGGCTTCTCGCACACGACGCCGACACCGGCGGCGATGGCGGTCAGGGCGATCTCGTGGTGGCTCGCGGTCGGCGTGCAGATGTCGACGGCGTCGGCGCCGTCGAGCGCCTCTTCCAGGGACCCGGCGGCCTTCGCGCCGAACTCCGCCGCCAGCTCGCGGCTCCGGCCGTCGTCGGAGTACACCCGCACGGCGGCGCCGGCGCCGAGCCACGCTTCCAGGTGCAGCCGGGCGATGAGCCCCGCACCGATCAGGGCCACCTCGAGCTGCCGCAACGTCTTCACGTATCGAGACTCGCCCACGCCGCCGGTGGGAGCCATTACCAACGTGGGTAGTTCGACCTGCCAGACTGGCCCGCATGTGCCAGGAGTGCGAACTCGACGTCGATGCTCTTCCCGCGTTGCCCCCGGTGCGCCTGCCGTCTCCGGCCGAGGCGCAGGCCGCTGCCGAGCGCAGCGCGGCGCTGGCCGACCTGCGGCGGTACGTCGCGGAACTGGACGGCACCGCAAAACCGGGGCTTACGCTGCTCCCACGCTGGGCTGAAGCGTGCGGGCTCGTGCGCGTCCTGAAGGGCACGCACGTGCCGGTCAAGAAGAACGCGAAACTGCTCACGCGGCCGGTGGAACTGTGGGCCCGCGCGTTCGAAACGCTCGGCGATGCGGGCTACGGTATCGCCACCGAGGACGATGAGGTGCCGTTCGAGTTCGGGATGCTGTTCCCGGACTTCCTCGGCGGTCTGCAGATGACGCTGTATTCCGCGGGCGGCACGCCGATGCCGCTGGAGCTGCTGTACGGACTGGCCGACCAGATGCCGTCCTTGGTGGCGGGGCTCGAACTCCGCGAGGATTCACAGTGGCGCTACGCCCTCCGGGCGACCCTGGCGGTACTGGACCGCCTCGGCGCGATCGAGCGGACCGAGGCCGACGCGGTAGAGCTCGCCAAGATCGCCGAACTCACCGGCCGTCCCGAACCCGATCCGACCCTCGTGAGCTTGACCCCGCTCGCTCTGTGGGCACTGAACCGGATGCTCCGCGACGAGGGCGCCGACGCGCCGGTCGTCGGGGAACTGGCCACGGCTCCGCTCGAAACCCTCTGTGCGCACGTGGCTGACGCGCCGCCGGAAATCGCCGAAGCCGAAGTGGCCGCGTGGGTGGCCCACCGGTCCCCGGCGGACGCCGCCGCGGAAGCCGTCGATTTCCTCCGGGAGGCGGAGGGCCCGGCGCAGCGGCTGTTCGCGTTGCTGACGCTCGGCGCGGCCGGTGATGCCGGCGTCGCCGATGCGCGCACCGTCCGCGAAGAAGGCGGCATCGCGGGCGCGGTCATGGCGGCCTGGCTGGCCGAACGCAGCGAGACGACGGCCGAATCGCTGACTTCCGAGGAGTTGTGCCTGAGCATGACCGATCACCTCGCGGCGATGGACGAGCTCGGGGTGCTGTTCGACGAATTGGCCGCGCTGGGGGACCCGAGCTCCATCGTCGGTGTGATCGCCGCGGCGGACCATCCGGCCCGGCTTCGCCTGCTGGACGTGATCGCTCAGGAGCACCCGGACCGCAAGATCGCCAAGCGGGCCCGCAAGGCCCGGTTCACCCTGCGCCAGGGCTGAACCAGCCCTGGCGCAGCTACTTCGACGGCGTCGGGGAAGCCGGCGCCGACGCGGGTGCCTGCGACGCCGCCGGCACCTTCGGGGCGTTGTAGGTGTCCATGTCGGTGATCTTCCACTTGTCGCCCTGGAGCTGGGCGTTCAGGTGGAGCTGGGCCGTGCCCGCCGTCGTCTTCTTCGTGTCGGTGCGGGTCGAGGTCTGGTCGACGAAGACCATCACCTTCGCCAGGTCGCCGTTCAGCATGATCACCGCCGCGCGCGTCACCTTGCACGTCACGATCATCTTCTGGGCCGGCGCGAGCCGCTTCACCTCGCCCATCAGCGAGTTGTACTTGTTCTTGACGTCGTCGTTGGCGAGCAGGTCGTTCGCCGCGTCCTCGGTCTTCTTGATGTTGTTGAAGTCGTAGGAGAACAGCGCCTCGGCCGCCTTCGACACCGCGTCCTTGACCTGCGCGGTCTTCGCGACGTCCAGCAGCGCCGTGTTGCTCGTAGCCGAGGAGACCTTGACCTCTTCGGACTTGAACCAGAACGCCAGCCCGCCCAGGATCAGCGCGACCAGCACCAGCGCACCCGCCACGAGGTACGTCTTCGGCACCTTCGCGCCCGCGCGCTTCTCCGGCTCCGGATCGGCAGCCGAGACCGGAACCTCGGATTCCTCGGTCGGCTTCGCGATCCCGGTGTCCCGCTTCTTCCGCCGCGGCGCCGGCCGCGCCGGGGCCTCCTCCTCGTCGGCCGATGGCTCCCCCGTGAGCGCGTCGACCCGCGGCTCCTCTTCGACCTCGGTGCCGACCGCCGCGAACACCTGCGTGTCCTCGGCCGGCGCCAGGTCGTCGAGCTGCCCGCTGGTGGACTCCACCGGCTCGGCGGGCTTGGCGGCCGGCCGGGGCGCCGGACGCGGCGCCGGCCGCGGACGCGGCTTCGCGGGCGGCACGGCGGGCAGCTGACCGGTCCGCTCGGCGGCGGTCTCGTCCGTCGGGGGCTTGCGCAGCCCGGCCACGCGGGGACGCCGCGACGGCGACGGGGTGCTGCGCGGCGGCTGGCGGCGGGAGGGGGGCACTACGGGCTCCTTCTGGGTGACGCTACTGGCCGGCCGCGACGAGCGGGACGCTGTCGATGCCGGACAGCTTCCAATCCTCGCCCACCTTGCTCATCGAGACTTCGAGGCGCAACGGCTTCGCGCTGCTCTTGTCCCCCTGGGTGACGGTGGTGGCGATGGCGGCGAGGAAGCTGGCCTTGCCTTCGTGGTCGTCCAGCTCCTCGACGGCGACGTCCTGGACGTCCGTGGTGACCTTCGTCTTGGCGTCGGCGAGGGCCTTGCGGAACGTCGGCGCCGACTGGTCGATCTGCTGCGACATCTTCTCGTCCGACACGGCCTTCTGCCGGGTGAAGAAGCCGTCGAGATCGGTGTAGTCGACCTCGGTGTAGGCCTTCAGCGCGTTGGTGCCCGCCTTCACCACGGCCTCGCGCGACGCCGCCAGGCCGGCGTTGTCGTCGTTCGCGGCCATCCACCACTGGACGCCGAAGATCGCCGCCGCGATGAGGGCGGCCAGTGCCAGTGCCGCGGCGCCGAGCACCAGGGTCCGCGAGGCGTCCTTCGGCGGCGCCGCGGAAGACTCTTCCGCTACCGACGTGGCGGCCGGCTCGTCCGTGCTCATGACACTCCAGGGTAGGTAACGGTCGTCAAAATCCGCGTCAGGTCAGGCCGAGCAGCGAGCCCAGGCTGGTCAGGCTGACGCCGGGGCTGCCGACGATGCCCGGCACCCCCCGGGTGTCCCGCTCCTCGGCCAGCTCCTGCGCCGGCCGGTTCGCGTTGGCCGAGACGTCGCTGTCCGACGGCGCGACCGGCACCCCGCCGTAGGGCGCGTTCTGCGCCCCGCGGACGTTGATCGGGCTGCCCTTCGGTTCGGCACAGTACGCGTCTTCCTTCGCCGGCTTCGCCGAGAGGTCGTTGCCGGTGCGGTACTTCGAGTACGGCAGGTACCCCTTCGTGCAGGCCGGCGGGTTGAACAGGTTGAGCACCAGGCCGAGGTGCGCGGTGCCGTCGCCGGGCGCCACGCTGCTCGCCGCGCCGGCCAGCGCCGGGTAGGTGACCAGGCCCTGCTCGATCCCGTCGAGGCGGGTCACGGTCAGGTTGGCCGTGGTGAGCAGGTTCGCCGTCAGCGCACCCAGGCCCGGGCCGGATTCGGCCAGCACCTGGCTGATCTGCGACGCCACCTGCGGGGTGATCCCGATGAGCTTGCGCAGGTCGCCGTCGGAGTTCTTCAGCGTGCCGGTGAGCTCGTTGAGGCTCTTGCTGAACGAGGCGAAGTTCGCCGCCTCGGCGTTCTGCGTGTCCAGCACCTGGCCGCCGGCGTCCAGCAGCTGGATCGTCTGCGGCAGGTACTGCTGCGCCGTCGTGGTGAAGCTGCGCGCGGTGTCCAGCAGCTTCTGCAGGTCGCCGCCGGTGCCGCGGAAGGCGTCGTAGGACTCGTCGACGACCGTGCGCAGCGAGTCGACCGGGACCGACGCGGCGAGCGAGTCGAGGTCGCCGATCAGCCGGTCGGTGCTGACCGGCGTGGTCGTCTTGGTCGCCGGGATCACCGAGCCGGCCGCCAGGTAGGGGCCCTGGTCGGCCTTCGGCTTGAGGTCGACGTACTGCTCGCCGACCGCCGACCGGTTGGCGACGACGGCATCGAGGTCCGCGGGTACCTTCGGCGCCGAGGGGTCGATGTTGAGGTCGGCCTCGAGCCCGGTCGCGGTGAGCCGCATTTCGCCGACACGGCCGATGTTGTAGCCGCGGTAGGTCACCTCGGCGTTGGTGAAGATGCCGCCCGATTCGTTGAGCTGCAACTTCACCGTGTAGCCGTCGTTGCCGAACACGCTGCCGAGCCCGGCGAACCGGATCAGCGCGTACACGATCGCGACGACCGAGATCACCACGAAGGCGATCAGCTGGATCTTCGTCCGGCGGATCAGCATCAGCCCGCACCTCCCGGCAGGAGCCCGAAGAGGTTGCCCAGGCCCGGCTTCGACTGCTGCTGCCCGGTGCCGGGGATCGGCAGCGGTGGCGGCTGGTTGGCCGGCGTGCCCTGCACCCCGCCGGTCAGGCCGGCCAGCGGCAGCTGCCCGGACAGGGCGTTCTGCCGGCTGTTGCCCAGGTTCTCCACGACGGTCTTCAGGTTCAGGTCCACCTTCGCGAACAGGTTGAAGTAGTCGCCCTTGACGCCGTTGACGGCCTGGTCGCTGAACGGGAAAGTCAGCAGGATCTCCAGCGCCTTCGGCAGGTCGTTGCCCGCCTCGCCGAGCTTCTGCAGCGTCGGCGTCAGCGCCTTCAGGTCGGCGACGAGGTCCTTCTGCGACTTGTTCACCGTGTCGGTGGCGACGCCGGAGAGGTTGTCCAGCGCCTGCAGCATGGTGACCAGCTGGCCGCGCTGCTGCTCCAGCACGCCGAGCCCGGGCCCGAGGTTGTCGACCGCGCCGACCAGCTTGTCCTTCTGGTCGTTGAGGGTCGAGGAGAGCCGGTTCAGCCCGTCGATGGCCCGGGTGATGTTCTTCGACTGCCGGTCGAGGTTCGTCACCAGCTGGTTCGCGTTGTCCAGCAACGCCTTGATGTCCGGCTCGCGGCCGGACGTGGCGTTGTTGAGCTCCTTGGTGATGGTGTTCAGCTGGTCGACGCCACCGCCGTTGAGCAGCAGGGACAGCGCCCCGAGCAGCTCTTCGACCTCGACGCTGCGGTTCGTGCGGGCCAGCGGGATGGTCGCGTTGTCGGCGAGCTTGCCGTGGGCCTGGTCGGCGCCGGGCGAGGCCAGCTCGACGTACTTCTCCCCGAGCAGGCTGGACTGCTTGACGTTGGCGATCGCGTTGGCCGGCAGCTTGACGTCGCCGTTGACCCGCAAGGTGACCAGCGCGTGCCAGCCGTCCTTGGTGAGCCCGACGTTCTCGACCCGGCCGACCGGCACCTCGTCGACCTTCACCCCCGCCTGCGGGGTCAGGTCGAGCACGTCCCGGAACTCGACGTTCACCGTGTACGGGTGGTCGCCGAGGTCGGCGCCACCGGGCAGCGGCAGGTCGTAGATGCCCTTGAAGGCACAGCCGGAGAGCGCCAGCGCGGACACGGTGGCCAGCACCCCGACGGTCAGGAGTTTCTTCACTGGCCACCTCCGTAGAGCTGCCCGGCGATGGGCAGCGGCAGCGGCGGCAGCTGACCGGACTGCAGGGCCTGCACGGTCTGCGCCACGGACGGCAGCGGGATCACCTTGTCGACCACGCCGGCGATGCTCTCGCAGGCGTTGCCGAGCACGTCCGGAATGCCCTTGCTGCCGACCTGCTTGAGCAGCCGGCAGATCATCACCAGCGGCGGCTGGGTCAGCTCGTTGAGGTTCGGCCGGGCGTCGAGCGTGCCCGCCGCGCCGTTGTAGGTGTTGACCAGGTTGCTCAGGCCGACCGGGGCGACGTCGAGGATCTCGGCGAGCGAGCTGCGCTGGTCGACGAGCACCTTGGTGATGCCGGCCAGCTTGTCCACATTGGACTTGAGCCGGTCGTGGTTGGCGTCGATGAACGCCTGCACCGCGGTCAGCGTCGTGCCGAGCTGCTGCACGGTCGCGGCCAGGTTGTCCTTTTCGGACGCCAGGTAGCCGCTGACGCCGGCGAGCTGGCTCTCGAAGCTGCGGACCTGCTTGTCGGAGTCGGCCAGCGTCTGCGAGAACTTGCCGAGGTTCTCGACGGTGGAGAACAGGTCGTCCTTGTTGCCCGACAGCGTGCCGGCCGCCTGGCCGAGCTTGGTGATCGTGTCGTGCAGGGCCTTGCCGTTGCCGTCGACGTTGGCCGCCGCGGTGTTCAGCAGGTTCGACAGCGACCCGGACTTGTTGGCGCCGTTCGGGCCGAGGGTCTCGCTGACCCGGGCCAGGCTGGCCGCCAGCTGGTCGACCTCCAGCGGCACCTCGGTGCGGTCGAGGCCGATGACCGCGCCGTCGGAGATCCGCGGGCCGCCGGTGTAGGCCGGGGCCAGCTGGACGTAGCGGTCGGACACCAGCGACGGCGCCACGATGAGCGCCTTCGCGTCCGCCGGGACGGCGACCGAGCGGTCGTACTCGAAGTCGACCTTCACCTGGTTGCCCATCGGGGTGATCTTGGTGACCGTGCCCATGTCGACGCCGAGCATCCGCACGCTGTTGCCCTCGTACAGGCCGACGGCGCCGGCGAAGTACGCGGTCAGGTGGTTGCGGCCGGCGTCCTTGAGGGTCCACCAGATCCCGCCGGCGACGACGAGCGCGAGGACGATCGCGATGGTGAAGCCCCGGGTCAGGGCCAGTCCGAAGCGGGTGTCACTCATTTCGTGTAGCACCCCTCTTCGTTGATCGGGCCGAACGACGGCAGCAGCAGGCCGCAGATGTAGTTGTCGAACCAGCGGCCGTTGCCGATGGTGTTGGTGAAGACGCGGATGAACGGCGCGAACTTCTTGAGCCCCTCGGCGAGGGAGTCCTGGTTGCGCTGCAGCATCGACGTCAGCTGGTCGAGCTGGGTCAGCACCGGGTCGAGCTGCTTTCCGTTGTCGTCGATCAGGCCCTGCAGCTGGGTGGCCAGCTCGCGGGAGCCGTCCAGCAGCGCGGTGATCGCGTCCTCGCGCTTGGCCAGCTCGGCGAGCAGGTCGTTGCCGTCGTCGAGCAGCTTCTGCACCTCGGCGTCGCGGTCGACCAGCGTCTGCGACACCTGGCGGGTGTTGGCCAGCAGGTTCGACAGCTGCTGGTCGCGCGAGGCGATCGTGTCCGACAGCTTCGACAGCCCCGACAGCGCGCCCTTCACGTCCTGCGGCGTGTTGGCGAAGGTCTGCGAGATCGTGTCGAAGCTCTGCGCCAGCTGCTTGGTGTCGATGTTGTCGACGGTCTGGGACAGCCCGCGGAAGGCGTCGAGCACGTCGTAGGGTGCCATCGTGCGGTCGCGCGGGATGCCGGTGCCCGGGTTCAGCGCGGTCTCACCCTGCGGGTCCAGCGACAGGTACTTCTGCCCGAGCAACGTCTTGATCTTGATCGCGGCACTGGTCCGGTCGCCCAGCCAGGCGTCCTTGACCTTGAAAGACACCTTCACCGACGCGCCGTCGAGCGCGATGTCGCTGACCTTGCCGACCTTGACGCCGGCGATCCGGACGTCGTTGTCCTTCTGCAGCCCGGAAGCCTCGCTGAACTCGGCGCTGTAGGTGGTGCCCCCGCCGATCACCGGCAGGTCGTCGGAGTTGAGCGCGGCGGTGAAGGCGAGCGCCAGCACGACGATCCCGACCAGCGCGATCGGCACGGGGTTGCGCTTCTGGAAGGACTTCATCCCTGGCACCTCGCCCGGTTCGCCGGGATCAGGGGCAGGGCGACGTCGTTGATCAGTGGCGGCAAGCTCACGCTCCCGGAGAACTCACAGGCGTAGAAGTTGAACCAGGAGCCGTAGTCCGCGGTGCGGGTCAGCGTGCTCACCTTGGTCGGCAGGAACTGGATGAAGTGCTCCAGCTCCGGCTCGTTCTTGTTGAGCGCGCTCGTCAGGTTCCCGAGCGCGTCGATGTCGTTCTTCAGCGGCTCGCGGACCTCGCCGAGCAGCCCGGACGTCGTCTGCGCCAGGTTGCCGAGGCTCTCGATCGCGTCGCCGATCGGCTTGCGGTCGGCGGCCAGCCCGGACACCAGCTGCTGCAGCTTCACGATCAGGTCGTTGAGCTGCGGCGTGTGCGCGTTGACCGTGTCGAGCACCGAGTTGAGGTTGTCGATGACCTCGCCGATCACCTGGTCCTTGTCGGCGATCGTGGTGGCCAGCGACGCCGTGTGCGAAAGCAGGCTTTCCACGGTGCCGCCCTCGCCCTGCAGGACCTGGATGACCTCGTAGGACAGCTTGTTGACGTCCTCGGGGTTGAGCGCGGTGAACAGCGGCTTGAAGCCGTTGAACAGCTCGGTCAGGTCCAGCGCCGGCGTGGTCCGCTCCAGCGGGATGGTGCCGCCGGGCGGCAGCGTCTTGCCGGCGCTGTCGTCGCCCTCGCCGAGCGAGACGTACCGCTGCCCGACCAGGTTGCGGAACTTGATCTGCGCGGTCACCCCGGCCGGCAGCGTCCGGCCGGCGTCGACCTCGAACTCGACCTCGGCTTGGCGCTTGTCGACGATGTGCACGTCCTTGACCTGCCCGACCCGGACGCCGGCGATGCGGACGTCGTCGTTGGGCAGCAGCAGCGTCGCGTCGGTGAAGCGCGCGTTGTAGGCGTTGGTGCTGGTGGTGTTGATGTTGGCGATGCTGATCCCGAGGATCGTCGTGAACAGCACGGTGACGACCACGAAGATGCCGAGCTTGATCAGCGGCGCGAGCAGGCCCCTCACTTGACCGTCACCTCCGCACCCCGGTACAGCGGGCCGACGAGCAGCGAGCTCCAGCCCGGGACGTCCGCGGCGCTCATGCCCAGCTGCGGGCCGAGCAGGTCGGCCAGGAAGCCCTGCTCCGCCGTCGAGTACGCCAGATCACCACCGCTGCCGCCGTTGCCGGCCGAGTCCGCCTTGAACTTGGCCGGGTTGAGGCCCTCGCCGACGCTCTTCGGCGCGGCCTGGTGCAGCGTGCCGTCCTTGAACGCGCCGTCCGGCGGCTCGGACGGGAACGGCTTCGGGATGTCCTTGATGTCGTAGCAGCGCGGGCCGCGCTTGTCGTCGAACCGCGGCTCTTCCTTGCCCGCCTGGTACGGCGCGCGCGGGACGATGATCTCGATGGTCGCGTGCAGGCCGGGCTGGTTGGTGCCCTTGCCGAGCGCCTGGTCGATCAGCGGCACGTTCTTGGCCATCTGGGAGATCACGCAGGGGTACTCCGGCGCGTACTTCGCCAGCAGTTCGGCCGTCGGCCGGGCGGTGTCGACGAGGGAGATGATGTTGTCCTTGTTGTTCTGCAGGAACGTCTGCAGGTCCACCGAGGCCTGGGTCAGGCTGCCGTAGAGGTTCGACAGGTTCTGCCGCTCGTCGACCACGGTGCGGGTTGTCGTGCTCAGGTTGTCCAGGCTCTGCACCAGGTCCGGGGCCGCGTCCTTGAGGTGGTCGGAGAACTCCGCGAGCGCCTTGAGGTTGTGCTGCAGCTCCGGCTCGTGCGGGTTCAGCTCGCCGATGTAGGTGCCCAGCTGCGAGAGCGTGTCGCCGAGCTGGTCGCCGCGGCCCTGCAGCGCGGTCGAGATCGCGGTGAGCGTCGCCGACAGCTTCTGCGGCTGCACCGCCTGCAGCACCGGCATCAGGTGCTCGAAGGCCTGGTCCAGCTCGATCGCGCTCGACGTGCGGTCCTGCGGGATGACGTCGCCGTCTGCGATCGTCTTGGCCGACGGGTCCTTCGGGATCTCCAGCGAGACGAACCGCTCGCCGAAGAGCGTCTTGGGCAGGAACCGCGCCGAGACGTTCTCCGGGATGAGCTTCGCGGACTCCGGCTGGAGCGCCAGGGTCAGCTCGGCGCCGTGGTCGGTGGCGACGATGTCCTGCACCGAGCCGACGATCAGGCCGCGCACCTTGACGTCGGACTGCTTGATCAGCTGGTTGCCGATCTTGTCGGCCTGCAGCCTGACCGTGACGACCGGGGTGAACGCCTTGTCGTAGAGCGCGATGGACAGCGCCACCCCGCCGACCATCACGGCGATGAGCAGCAGGCCGAGCAGCCTGCGTCGGAGCGTCCTCATCCCGCGATCCTTACCGTGACGTCGGTTCCCCAGATGGCGAACCCGATGAAGAAGTTCATGATCGACACCGTGACGATGGACAGCCGCACGGCCTTGCCGACCGCGACGCCGACCCCGGCCGGGCCACCGGTCGCCCGGTACCCGAAGTAGCAGTGCGACAGGATGATCAGGACGCTGAACAGCAGCACCTTGATGAACGAATACAGCACGTCCTGCGGGGGCAGGAACAGGTCGAAGTAGTGGTCGTAGGTACCGGCCGACTGGTGGTAGATGTAGATCACGACCAGTCTCGACGCGAGGTACGAGCTCAGCAGGCCGATGATGTAGAGCGGGATGACCGCGACGAACCCGGCGATGATCCGCGTCGTCACCAGGTACGGCAGGCTCGGCACACCCATGACTTCCAGTGCGTCGATCTCCTCCGAGATCCGCATGGCGCCCAGCTGCGCGGTGAACCCGGCGCCGACGGTGGCGCTCAGGGCGAGCCCGGCGACCAGCGGGGCGATCTCGCGCGTGTTGAAGAACGCGGTCAGGAAGCCGGTGAAGGCCGACGTCCCGATCGAGTTCAGCGCCGAATAGCCCTGGAGGCCGACGAGGACACCGGTGAACAGCGTCAGGCCGACCATCACGCCCACCGTGCCGCCGATGACCGCCAGCGAGCCGGACCCGAAGCTCACCTCGGCCAGCAGCCGGAGCACCTCTTTGGTGTAGCGGCGCAGCGTCCGCGGCGTCCACAGCAGCGCGCGGCCGTAGAACGACATCTGGTCACCCAAGGTGTCCAGTGTCTGGAGGGGTCGGTTGACGACGCGTTTCGCGCCCTGGAGGAACGTCATGGCGCTAGTCCAGCTTTCCGGGCACGATCTGCAGGTAGATCAGGGTGATCACGAAGTTCACGACGAACAGCAGCAGGAACGTGATGACCACCGACTGGTTCACCGCGTCCCCGACGCCCTTCGGGCCGCCGGAGGGGTTCAGGCCCCGGTAGGACGCGACGACGGCGGCGATGAACCCGAAGATCAGCGCCTTGAGCTCGCCGACCCAGAGGTCGGGCAGCTGCGCGAGGGCGGAGAAGCTCGCCAGGTACGCACCCGGCGTCCCGCCCTGCAGCACGACGTTGAAGAAGTAGCCGCCGAGCACGCCGATGACGCTGACCATGCCGTTGAGCAGGAGCGCGACCAGCATCATCGCGAGGGTGCGCGGCACGATCAGCCGCTGCACCGCGGAGACGCCGAGCACCTCCATCGCGGCGATCTCTTCGCGGATGGTCCGGGCGCCGATGTCGGCGCAGACGGCGGAGCCGCCCGCACCCGCCACCAGCAGCGCGGTGACCAGCGGACTGGCCTGCTGCACGGTGGCGAGCACGGAGCCCGCGCCGGTGTAGGACTGCGCGCCCAGCTGGCGGGCGAGCGACCCGAACTGCAGCGAGATGACGGCACCGAACGGGATGGCCACCAGGGCCGTCGGCAGGATCGTCACGCTCGCGATGAACCACGACTGCTGGATGAACTCCCGCAGCTGGAACGGGCGCTGGAACAGGCCGCGGACGATGTCCAGGCCGAGAGCGAACAGGTTCCCGGTCTCGCGGAGCATGCCGATCCCGGGGATCTTCGCCTGTGTTGCGGGAGAGCTCACCGGCCACCTGGCCCGTTGTTCGGTGGCATTCGGTGCGTGCCGGTTCTCGGCGGCTGGCCGCCGGGGATCCGCGCCACCTGGTCGGCGGGCAGCTGCCCGTGGTGCTGGTTCGGGACGCCGTCACCCTGCGGGCGGGCGCCGACCTGCTGCGGCTGCCCGCGGTGCGGCCGCACACCGTAGTGGCGCTGCTCCTCGGGGCTCAGCGACTCGATGATGCTTTCCTGCGCGGCCGGCGGCAGCCGGTGCATGATCTCCATGACCCGGTCCTTGCGGCGGACGGCACCCATCCGGGTGGGCACGCCCGGCGTCGGCTGCATCTGCGGCGGCACGCCGGAGACGTCCTCGACCCCGCCCGCGTGGTGGCCGGCTTCGAACATCGCCTGCTCGGCGGCCATCTGGGCGCTGTCCTTCTCCTCGGACATGCCGATCGGGCCCTGCATCTTGCCGTTGAGGAACTGCTTGACGACCGGCTCTTCGCTGGTCAGCAGCACCTCGCGCGGGCCGAACATGACCAGTTCCTTGCGGAAGAGCATGCCCAGGTTGTCCGGCACCGTGCGGGCCAGGTTGATGTTGTGGGTGACGATCAGGAACGTCGCGTCGATCTGCGCGTTGACGTCGAGGAACAGCTGCGAGATGTAGGTGGTGCGGACCGGGTCGAGGCCCGAGTCCGGCTCGTCGACCAGGATGATCTCCGGGTCGAGCACCAGGGCGCGGGCCAGGCCGGCGCGCTTGCGCATCCCGCCGGAGATCTCGCCCGGCAGCTTCTTGTCGGCGCCGTTCAGACCGGTCATGTCGAGCTTCTCGAGCACGATCCGGCGGATTTCCGTCTCGGACTTCTTCGTGTGCTCACGCAGCGGGAAGGCGACGTTGTCGTAGAGGTTCATCGAGCCGAACAGCGCGCCGTCCTGGAAGAGGACACCGAAGAGCTTCCGGATCTCGTACAGCTTGTGCTCGGAGCAGGTGACGATGTCCACCCCGTTGATCATGCAGCGGCCGCGGTCGGGCTTGAGCAGCCCGATCATCGACTTCAGGAAGACCGACTTGCCGGTCCCCGACGGGCCGAGCATGGCCGACACTTCGCCCGGGGGGAGCGTCAACGTGACGTCCCGCCAGATGGCCTGCTTACCGAAGGACTTCGTCAGACCTTCGATGACCACCTCGGCACCCATCGCACCTCCAGGAGCTGTTCCGCGTCATTGCGCCCGCTGCCACACCCTGCCACCCACGCCGGCGGCGAGTGTGGGCCGGTGGCGCCCACGAACCCGCGTCAACCAGGTGCAACGAGCTGAGTGCGAACAGGTTACTCACCAGTTTTCTTTTCTGGCCAGCCCCGGGTCCATCGTCACCCCGCCGTGATCGCCAACTGGCAGCACGGTAGCCCAAACGGGGCAACGGCGCAGGTCCGGGCGCCCCCGGATCCACGATTTAGGGACCCCGGGGAGATCCGGACAACGCTCCTAGGGGTTTCGGCGGGTCCGCAGCTCAGGAAGTCGCAGACACGGAAAGGGGCGGGCATCCGCAGTGGATGCCCGCCCCTTTCTCGAGGTGGTGCAAGGCGCTGGCGCGCCCGGAATCACTTGATGGAAATCTTGGCGCCCGCGGCCTCGAGCTTCTCCTTGGCGGCCTCGGCGGCCTCCTTGTCGACCTTCTCCAGGAGGGCCTTGGGAGCGGCCTCGACCAGCTCCTTGGCCTCCTTCAGGCCCAGGCCCGAGACGACCTCGCGGACGACCTTGATGACCTGGATCTTCTTGTCGCCGGCGCCCTCGAGGACGACGTCGAACTCGTCCTGCTCCTCGACCGGGGCGGCAGCGGCGGCGGCCGGGCCGGCGGCAACGGCGACCGGCGCGGCGGCGGTCACGTCGAAGACCTCTTCGAACTCCTTCACGAACTCGGACAGCTCGAGGAGGGTCAGCTCCTTGAAGGCGTCGATCAGCTCGGCGGTGCTCAGCTTCGCCATGATGGCTTCCTCTCAGAAAAACGAACTAGACGTTCGGGGTGGGGGTGGTTCAGCTCTCGGCGGGTGCTTCGGCTGCTTCGGTACCGGCGGCGTTGCGCTGCTTCTCCTCCAGCGCGGCAGCCAGGCGGGCGACCTGGGACGCCGGCGCCTGGAACAGCGCGGCGGCCTGGGAAAGCTTCGCCTTGAACGCGCCCGCCGCCTTGGCGAGCAGGACCTCACGGCTGTCGAGATCGGCAATCCGGTTGATCTCGTCCACGGACAGCGCTCGGCCGTCCATGTAGCCGCCCTTGATCACAAGCGCGTTGTTGTCCTTCGCGAAGTCGCGAATCGCCTTGGCGGCGTCGACTGCTTCACCCTCGACGAAGGCGATGGCGGTCGCGCCGACGAACAGGTCCTCGAGACCCTGGATGCCGGCGTCCTCGGCCGCCCGCTTGACCAGGGTGTTCTTCGCGACCCGGTACTTGGCACTGGTGCCGAGAGCGCGGCGCAGCTGGGACAGCTGGGACACGGAGAGGCCGGTGTACTGGGTAACGACGGTGGCCGAGCTGGTGCGGAAGCTCTCCGCGATCTCGGCGACGGCCGCCACCTTGTCGGGCTTCGCCATGGTCGCCTCCTCTCTTGGCTAGTGTTTCCACTGGCGTTCGAGGAGCCCCGAAACGACGAAACGCCCTCGCGCAGACAGGCGCGGGGCGTTGTTGGGCACTTTGGGGTGCCCGGCCTCGTTCCTCCTGCGCGGGCCGCCCGGCGAGTGCGGGACCTTCGTTCCCCGTGTTGGGCGGGGAAAACCAGCGGTCTTCGGTAGAACCGTCGTCCAGTGTACGTGATGGGTCCGGAGAGCTGTTCTCGCCCCCGGCCCTGACCTGCGTTTAGGACGCCTGGGGGTTCCCTGCGGTCCGCCGGAGGGCATCATGGTGACGTGGCGGAGCAGCGCGATGACGGAAAGCCGGGCTCGGACATCGAACCGGCGGGCCCGAACACGCCCACCCCGGGGTCTCCTCCCCAGCCGCCGGTGGACCCGGCGCAGCTCGAGCAGTTCCGCCAGTTCCAGCAGTTCCAGGACTACCTGCGGTTCACGCAGGCTCAGCAGGGCAACCAGCCGGCACCCACACCGGACGCCGGGATGGTCCAGGCGCCCGCTTCCCAGCCTGCCACCCAGCAGGGCGGGCAGCCTCCGGCCATTCCCCCCGGCTACCAGCTCGTCCCGACCGAGCGCCGTCGAGCGCCGCGATGGCTGAGCTGGCTGGGCAAGAAGGTGCTCGCGTGGGCCCTGGCGATCGTGATCCTCGGCGTCGCGGGCACGTGGCTGTACAACCACTTCTTCCCCAACGACTCGGGCAAGACCTCCGCCCAGCTCGCCCAGGAGGGCGGCGGGAAGTACCAGACCAACCACATCCTTTCGACGAGCCCGTACGAAGCCGTCCGCGAGGTCTACGACGCCATCGCGCAGAACCTCGTCCCGCAGGCGTGCGGGCGGATGGACGAGCCGATCCAGCAGAAGTTCGCCCAGGACCTGGGTTACGCGGACTGCCAGGTCGCGGTGCACGAGCTGAACCGCAAGGTCACCAACAAGAACCAGTACGCCGAATCGATGCCGTCGTACGTCTCGGAGCCGATCCCGGGCGACCGGTTCACGATCAGCTCGTGCCGGTTCGGCATCGAAGGCGGCCCGGCGCTCGGCGCGTTCACCGTGGCGAAGGTGCCGAAGGGCCAATGGCTGATCGTCGAGCACACCAACGAGCCCACGCCCTGCCCGCTGCCGACGCCGACCAGCCGCTAGCGCGGTTGCGGAGCCGCCAGGAACGACACCAGGGCCTCCGCGAACGCCGGTGACATCACCGCCGTCATGTGGTCGCCCGGGATCCGGACCAGTCTCGCCCCCGCGATCGCCGCCGCCAGGCGCTCCGGCTGGGCGGCCAGCTGGTCCTGCTCTCCCGCCAGCACCAACGTCGGCACCCCGATCGCCGACAGGTCCAGGCGCCCCTCCCGCGAAGCCGAAGCCACCGCTGCCAGCGCCCGGCGATCCCCGCCCACCGCGTCGGCCAGCAAGCGGAACGGCACCCCCGACGGCGGCACCGACGCCGGGTCCTCCGCCAGCAGCGCCGAAGCGATGTCCGCCGGCTTCACCACCCGCAGGTCGACGCCGCCGAAGTCCACGATGCCCGAACCCACGCCGCCCGTGGCCAGGCTGCGGATGCGCTTGTCCGCCGCCGTCACGGTCAGCGCGATGATCGCGCCCATCGAGTAGCCGACCATCGAGACCTCATCGAGGCCCAGCTCGTCGAGCAGGGCCGAGACGTCCCGCGCCATCGCGTCCTCGGTGTAGCGGGACTCGTCGTGCGGCTTCTCGGAACGGCCGTGGCCGCGGGCGTCCAGCGAAATCACCGTGAAGCCGGCCGACCGCAGGGCCGCGACGACCCCGGTGGAAATCCAGTTCGCGTTCGTGTCCGCGGCGAAACCGTGCTGCAGCAGCACCGGGCGGCGGGCGCCGTCGCCCTCCCAGACCGTGTAGTGCAACCGGAGCCCGTCGAACGACGCGAAAGTCGGCATGCTGTCAATAAGACACGAAGAAAGGGCGCCCCCGCAGCAAGCGGGGACGCCCTTTCTCGTGATCTCAGACTCAGACCGCAGCTTCGTCCGACAGAAGGTTGCGGGTCCGCAGCGGGTCGACCGGGATGCCCGGGCCCATCGTGGTGGTGAAGGTGACCTTCTTCAGGTAACGGCCCTTCGCCGACGACGGCTTGGCGCGGAGGATCTCGTCCAGCGCGGCCGCGTAGTTCTCGACCAGCTTCTCGGTGTCGAAGGAAGCCTTGCCGATCACCAGGTGCAGGTTGGCCTGCTTGTCGACGCGGAAGTTGATCTTACCGCCCTTGATGTCCTTCACGGCCTTCTCGACCGCGGGGGTCACCGTGCCGGTCTTCGGGTTCGGCATCAGGCCACGCGGGCCGAGGATGCGGGCGATGCGGCCCACCTTGGCCATCTGGTCCGGCGTCGCGATCGCGGCGTCGAAGTCGAGCCAGCCACCCTGGATGCGCTCGATCAGCTCGTCGGTGCCGACCGCGTCCGCGCCGGCAGCTTCGGCCTCGGCGGCCTTGTCGCCGACGGCGAAGACGATGACGCGGGCGGTCTTACCGGTGCCGTGCGGCAGGTTCACGGTGCCGCGGACCATCTGGTCGGCCTTGCGGGGGTCCACACCGAGACGCATCGCAACCTCGACGGTCGCGTCCATCTTGGTCTTGGAGGTCTCCTTCGCCAGCTTCGCAGCCTCGAGCGGCGCGTAGAAACGCGTCTTGTCGATCAGCTCCGCAGCCTGGCGGTAAGCCTTGCTGTGCTTGGTCATGCTTCTGTCCTTAACTTCGAAAACGGATCAGTGTGGTTGGAGCCAGCACGGGCTCTCCCACTCGAGCTAGCGCGAAATCGCGCCGATTTCTGGACTGAGCGATTCGATCGGCCCCCTGGGCCGAGCGGATCGGGAAGGAAGAAATCGGCTTCCAGGCGATTTCGCCGCCTCGACGGAGTCGAGGCAGAAGACTCAGTCGACGACCGTGATGCCCATCGACCGAGCAGTGCCGGCGATGATCTTCGCGGCCTGGTCGATGTCGTGCGCGTTGAGGTCGGTCTCCTTGGTCTTGGCGATCTCGCGGACCTGGTCCCAAGTGACCTTGGCGACCTTGGTCTTGTGCGGCTCGCCGGAGCCCTTCTCCACGCCCGCGGCCTTCAGCAGCAGCTTCGCGGCCGGCGGCGTCTTCAGCTTGAAGTCGAACGACCGGTCCTCGTACACGGAGATCTCGACCGGGACGACGTCCCCGCGCTGCGACTCGGTCGCGGCGTTGTAGGCCTTGCAGAACTCCATGATGTTGACGCCGTGCTGACCCAGCGCGGGGCCGACCGGCGGCGCGGGGTTGGCCGCACCCGCCTTGATCTGCAGCTTGATGATCGCCGCAAGCTTCTTCTTCTTGGGTGGCATTTCTTTTCCTGTCCTGTACTACGTTTCCCGCGTACCTGCCGTGGACACGGGAACTGCGGCCGACCGGGCGGCCGTCAGATCTTGGAGACCTGGTTGAACGACAGCTCGACCGGGGTCTCCCGGCCGAAGATCGACACCAGGACCTTCAGCTTCTGCCCGTCGATGTTGACCTCGGAGATCGTCGCCGGCAGCGTCGCGAACGGGCCGTCCATGACCGTGACCGATTCGCCGATCTCGAAGTCGACCTCGACGGCCGGGCCACCGAGCGGGGCCGCGGTCGCGGTGGACTCGCCCTTGCCCGACTTCGCGGGGGCTTCGCTCTCGACCTTCGGGGCGAGGAACTTCAGGACCTCGTCCACGGTCAGCGGCGACGGCCGCGAGGTGGCGCCGACGAACCCGGTGACACCCGGCGTGTTGCGCACCGCACTCCACGAGGCGTCGTTCAGGTCCATCCGGACCAGGATGTAGCCGGGCAGCACCTTGCGCTGCACCTGCTTGCGCTGGCCGTTCTTGATCTCGGTGACCTCTTCGGTCGGGACCTCGATCTGGAAGATGTAGTCCTCGACGTCCAGGGTCTGGGTCCGGGTCTCGAGGTTGGTCTTCACCTTGTTCTCGTACCCGGCGTAGGAGTGCACGACGTACCACTCGCCGGGCGCCGCGAGCAGCTCGGAGCGCAGCTTGGCGACCGGGTCCTCGTCGTCCGCGGCGGGCTCGGCCTCGTCGGCCGAAGCTTCGTCGGCAGCGGCCTCGTCGACCACGTCGTCGCCTTCGTCGGCGGAAGCGGCCGCGTCGGCACCGGATTCGGCGTCGTCGACCTCGGAGTCCGACACGTCGACGGGCTCGAGGTGCGCGGACTCCTCGTCACCGAGTGCCGCGTGCACCTGCTCGTCGGAAAGCTCGGTCAGGTCGTGACCGGCTGCTGTGCCGTTGTCGGAGGTCACGTTCCGTCCTCTCAGTTGATCATTGCGGGCCAAGGCCGGGACCTGGGCCCCAATCGGCGCGCGCCGGAGCGCGTCAGCCGAAGATCTTGCCGATGCCCCACTTGAATGCCAGGTCGAGCACACTCACCAGGCCGACCATGAACACCACGAAGGCGAGCACGACCACGGTGTAGGTGACCATCTGCTTGCGGTTGGGCCAGATGACCTTGCGCAGTTCCGCCCAGACCTCGCGGATGAAGCGCATCAGCCGCGCGAACACGGAAGTCTTCTTCGGCTTCTGGTCCCGCTTCGGCGTCGGAGCGCCCTTCGCGTCCGGGGCCGTCTTCTCCCCCGACTTCCCGGCCGGACGGGTCTTGTCGTCCGCACGTGCCGCGGACTTCCCCGCCGGGCGAGCGGTCGCACGGCGCTCACGCCGGGCAGCGGCTGTGACGGGACGGGACGGGCTCTCGGGCTTCTGCCCGGCGCCGTCCTGATCCTGCTCGCCGCCGCTGGCGTCGCTGTCGCTCACGACCACTCCTCCGCTCCACCAGTTCCGTTACGCAGGGGTGACAGGACTTGAACCTGCAACCTGCGGTTTTGGAGACCGCTGCTCTGCCAATTGAGCTACACCCCTGTGGAGCCCCGATCGCTCGGAGCCCCGGTGGACGCATTCCATCGTCCCCACCATCCAGGCGGGGATGACCGTAGTGCGTTCCAAGTCCCGAAGTCTACGGCAAGCCTCGCGAGAGGCCGCAACCGCGCCCCCCGATCGACCACCACACCCCGGCCGGCCTGCGGAAAACTCCCCGCCGACCTCCTGATCATGCCAGGATGTCCGCCATGACGACCACCCCCCGTCCGGCGGGGGTTCCGATGCGGCTCGGCCTCGCACTTCCCCAGTACGGCGCCCTCGCCGAACCCGCCGCCGTGGCGCGGTTCGCGACGGCCGCGGAGGACCTCGGGTTCACCTCGCTCTGGGTGGGCGACCGGATCCTGACGCCGCTCGAACCGTCGGACCTCTACCCGGGCGGCGGGACGCCGGAGCACCCGTACCCCCGGGAGTTCGACACCTTCGCCGACCCGTTCACGACGCTGGCGGCCGCGGCCGCGGTCACCCGCACGGCCCGCCTGGGGATGAGCGCGCTGACCGGCCCGGTGTATTCCCCGGTGCTGCTCGCCCGGGCGCTGACCTCACTCGATCTGGCCAGCTCGGGCCGGCTGGACGTCGGATTCGGGCTCGGCTGGCTGCGCGAGGAGTACTTCGCCACCGGGGTGCCGTGGGCGGGCCGGGGCAAGCGGCTCGAAGACCTGCTCGACGCGCTCGAGGCGCTCTGGACCGGCGACCCCGCGGAGCACGAGGGCCCGCAGTGGCGGATCGCGCCGTCGACGGTCGGCCTCCGCCCGGCGCAGGACCCGCACCCGCCGGTGCTGCTCGGCGGGTTCTCGCCGCCGGCGCTGGCCCGGGTGGGCCGGCGTGCGGACGGCTGGCTGGCCGGCTGGATGCCGAAGGAGTACCTGACCGGGCTCTGGTCGGTCGCGCTCGACGCGGCCGGGAAGGCCGGCCGCGACCCGGACACCCTGCGCCGCGTGCTGCGGATCAACCCGCGGCCGGGCACCGCCGTCGAGGCGGCCGCCGACGTCCTCCCCTGCCTCGACGTGGCCCGCGAGCTGGGCATCACCGAGGTGCTCGTCGACCTGCACTACGTCGCGAAGGACGTCGACCACGCCCTGGACCTCGCCGGCGACTTGATCACGACCGCGAACTGACCCACCGTCCGTGTGACGCAGCTCTCCCGCAGGCGCTCATTGTTCTATTATAGTTAGAACTATGCTCGTTCAAATCGATCCGAGCTCCACCGTCCCGCTCTTCGAACAGGTGGCTGCCTCGCTGCGCCGGTCCCTCGCCGACGGCCGTCCGGCCGCCGGGCAGCAGCTGCCGCCCGCCCGGGAGCTGGCGGCGGCCCTCGAGATCAACGTCCACACCGTGCTGCGGGCGTATGCGCTGCTTCGCGACGAAGGCCTCATCGACCTGCGGCGACGCCGGGGCGCCGTCGTCATCGGCGGCGCGCCCTCCCGGGCGCGGCTGGCCGAACTGGCCGAGGACCTGGTCCGCGAGGCGAAGCGCGCGGGCGTCGGCCTGGACGAGCTCACCGGGGTGTTGAAGGAGAAGTACTCATGACCAAGCTGATCCGGGTCCTGCTCGCCACGGCCGTGCTGCCGGGCGCCGCGCTCGCCGTCGCGGGCGTGCTCGAGAACGCGTGGGCGCACCGGCTGCCCGACCCCGTCGCGACGCACTGGAGCAGCGCGCCGAACGGCCACAACTCGCTCGCCGCGTTCACCGGCATCAGCCTGGGGCTCGGCGCCGTCGCCATCCTGCTCCTGGCCACGTCGGCGGTCACCGCGCTGCGCCGCGGACGGCCGCTGCCGCGCCCGACCGTCGGGGTGGGGGCCGGGTTCGCCGCCCTGCCGGCCGCCGTCCTGCTCTCGGTGGTCGTGGCGAACCTCGACGCCCCGGACTGGCACGCGGCCCGCAGCGGCGTCGTCGTCGTGCCCTTCTTGCTGGGCGCGGCCGTCATCGGGGTGGTGGCGGCCCTCGTCGGCGCCCTGCCGGCGCCGCCGCCCGGGGAGACCCCGGGGCACCGGCCGACCGTCGGTCTCCGGCCCGGGGAGCGCGCGTTCTGGTCGGGCCGCGCGGTGAACCCGGCGATGCTCTGGGCGCTGGCGCTGATCCCGGTGGCGATCGCCCTCCTGCCCGCCGGGCTCCCGTGGCCCACCGGCGCGTGGATCGCGCTGGTCGGCTTGCTGGTGACGGCGCTGACCTACCGGCTGTCGGCGACGGTGGACGCCAAGGGCGTCACGGTCCGCTTCGGCCTCTTGGGCGTCCCCTGGCGGCACTGGGCACTGGCCGCCATCCGCGAAGCGACCACGCGCGAGCTCACGACGTTCGGCGACGGCGGGCTCGGTCTCCGCTTCAACCCGGTCACCGGCACGACGGCGTACAAGGTCCGCGGTGGCCCGGCGCTGGCGCTCACCCTCGAGAACGGCCGGACCGTGCTGGTGAGCGTGGACGACCCGGAGACGGGCGCCGGGCTGGTCAACGACCTGCTCGCGCAGCGGATCACCCGGATTGACTAGGTCGGCGGCGCGGCGGGTTCGGTAGAAACGAAGAAGTGGCGAAGAAAAGCGGTGGCGGTGGCTGCCTTGCGGTCGTGCTCGTGGTCGGGCTCCTGGCCTTCGGGTACTACAAGTGGCAGCACGGCTCGTCGTCGGCGCCACCGGAGGGCGTCGACACCGGGGGCGGCTCCGGCCGCTACGTCGCCCTCGGGGATTCGTACACGTCCTCGCCGCGGACCGGGCGCCAGGCGGGGACCCCGGCCGGCTGCGACCGCTCGGACGACAACTACCCGCACCTCGTCTCGGCGAAGCTGAAGCCGGCCCAGTTCGCCGACGTCAGCTGCAGCGGCGCGACGACGGATCACCTGAGCCAGGCGCAGAAGACGGGGAACGGGACGAACCCGCCGCAGCTGGACGCGGTGACGGCGGAGACGACGCTGGTGACACTGGGCATCGGCGGCAACGACATCGGCTTGATCGCCTTCGCGTCGAGCTGCGCGACGACGCACCAGAACTCCGCACCGTGCCGGGACCGCCTCACGGCCGGCGGCCACGACCAGCTGGCCGAGCGCATCGACGCGACGGCCCCGAAGGTCGGTGCGCTCCTCGACCGGATCCACGAGAAGGCCTCGAAGGCGAAGGTCGTGGTGGTCGGCTACCCGACGGTGCTCCCGGACGGCAACGGCTGCTGGCCGTCCCTGCCGTTCGGCGCGGGCGACATCGAGTACTTCCGCGGCACGCTGGGCAAGCTGAACAAGATGCTGGAGGACCAGGCGGACGCGCACCGGGCGGGCTACGCGGACACGGCCACCCCCGGCAAGGGCCACGACGTCTGCTCGGCGTCGGACACGCGCTGGGTGGAGGGCCTGCTGCCCGCCTCGCCGGCCATCCCGCTCCACCCGAACGCCCGGGGGGAGCAGGGCATGGCCGACGCGGTATTGGCGGTGCTCAAGCTGCCGTAGCGGCGCTGCGGCTCAGCGGCGGACCAGGGCCTGCGGCTTCCCCAGCACCGTTTTGCCGTCGAACTTCACCACGAGGTCGATCCGCGTGACGCCGTCGTCCTTGACGTCGGCGACCTTCCCGGTGATCTCCACCAGCGCGCCCTCGGGCGTGTTCGGCACGACCACCGGGCGGGTGAACCGGGCGCTGAAGTCGATCAGCCGGGCCGGGTCGCCGAGCCAGTCCGTGACCACCCGGCCCGCCACCGCCATCGTCAGCATCCCGTGCGCGATCACGTCCGGCAGGCCGACGTCCTTCGCGAACGCCTCGTTCCAGTGGATCGGGTTGAAGTCCAGCGCCGCCCCGGCGTAGCGCACCAGCTGCTCGCGGGTGATCCGGACCTCGAGGGCGGGCAGCTCGTCGCCGACCGTGACATGCGGGGCTCCGCCGCCCGGACCCCCGTCAGCTGTGTTCACGCGTTCTCCCCTCGGACCACCAGCTGCGCGCGGGTGGTGCAGACCTTCTGGCCGGCGGCGTCGGTGATTTCGGCGCGCAGGTTGATGAAGTCGTTGCCCGCGCGGACCATGATGGCGTCGATGTGGGTGGTCACCTCGAGCACGTCGCCGGCGAACACCGGGCGCATGTGGGTGAAGCCCTGGTCGCCGTGGACCATCCGCGAATAGTCGAGGCCGAGCTCGGGGTCGGTGACGATCGCGTTGATCGAGGCGAGGTTGATGATCGTGAGGAAGGTCGGCGGGGCGATCACGTCCGGGTGGCCGGCTTCGCGGGCCGCCTCCGGGTCGCGGTAGACCGGGTTCGCGTCGCCGATCGCGTCGGCGAACTCCCGGATCTTCTCCCGGCTCACTTCGTAGCTGGTCTGCGGCGGATAACTCCGCCCGGTGAACGACTGGTCCAAGGGCACGGCGACGAGGCTACCAACAGCGAGAAGCCGCCCGGAGCAACTCCGGGCGGCTTCTTCGAGCTGGTGTGAACGCGCTACGTCGTCAGCGAGTTTCCTTGTGCGTCCGGTGCGTACCGCAGTTCGGGCAGAACTTCTTCATCTCCAGGCGATCCGGGTTGTTGCGCCGGTTCTTCTTGGTGATGTAGTTGCGGTGCTTGCACTCTTCGCACGCCAGCGTGATCTTGGGTCGCACGTCGGTGGCAGCCACAGCGTTTCCTTCTCTCTCAGGTCCCGGGGGCCAGCCCCGTCGTTACCGCGTAGCGGTGGCCGGACTTGAACCGGCGACACAGCGATTATGAGCCGCTTGCTCTGCCAACTGAGCTACACCGCCCTAGCATGCCCACCCCGGGGGTCCAGGGGGCTTGCCCCCTGGCGGGGGTCTGGGGGCTCGGCCCCCAGAGGACACCGCGAAGCGAGCTAGGCCTGCGCTTTATGCAAGCATAGCTCGCCCACTCGCGGAGCCCCTTTACGGAATCGAACCGTAGACCTTCTCCTTACCATGGAGACGCTCTGCCGACTGAGCTAAAGGGGCCTGGCCTCTCGCGAGGACTTGGAAAGATTAGCAAGTCCTGTCGCCCCGTCGTGCAACCGGGGTCCCCTTAGCACAAAACCTCAGGTCAGGAGGGTCAACACGGTCTCGGAGTGGCGTCCCGGTGAGCGTGCGGTGCGGGCCTGCAGCCACGCCTCCAGCCGGTCTTCCGGTAGCGGCCGCGAGATCAGGTAACCCTGGGCGACGTCACACCCCATCGCCTCGAGCTGGTCGCGGGCCACGTCCTCCTCGACGCCCTCGGCCACCACCGTCAGCCCGAGCGAGTGGCCCAGCTCGACGATCGACCGCACCACCGCGAGGTCGCCGAGGTCGGTCCCCATGCCGAGGACGAAGCTCTTGTCGATCTTCACCTGGTCGACCGGCAGCTGCCGCAGGTACGCCAGCGACGAGTAGCCCGTCCCGAAGTCGTCCACCGCGAGGGTGATGCCCAGCGAGTGCAGCTCGCGCAGGATCGGCAGCGCCTTCTGCGGGTCGGACATCACGCCGGATTCGGTCAGCTCGAACGTCAGCAGCTCCGGCGGGATGCCGTAGTGCTCCAGCTCGCGGGCCACCTTGTTCGGGAAGTCCTCGTCGGCCAGGTTGCGCACCGACAGGTTGACCGCGACCGAGATCCGCAGGCCCTCGTCGAGCCACTTGCGACAGCGCTTCAGCGCCTCGCCGAGCACGAAACCCGTCAGGACGCCGATCAGGCCGGCCGCTTCGATGGCCGGGACGAACTCGTCCGGGCCGAGCCTGCCGAACTCCGGGTGCACCCAGCGGACCAGCGCTTCGACGCCCTGCACCTGGCGGTTCGGCAGGGTGATCTTCGGCTGGTAGTGGACGCTGACCTGGCCGTCCTCGAGGGACTGCCGGAACTGCGTCACCATCTGGAAGCGGCGCAGGAAGATCTGGCCCATGCTCGGCACGTAGCCGCGGACCTCTTCGCCGCCCTTGGTCGCGCGGACGGCGACGTCGGCGCGCTGCAGCAGGCCTTCGATGTCGACGACATCGCCGGGCTCTTCCGCGGACGTCGTCGCGTAGCCGATCATCGCGTTCGCCTCGACCGACAGCCGGTCGACCGGGTACGGCGCCGACAGCTCTTCGCGCAGCCGTTCCGCCGCCCGGTGGGCGTCCTCCGGCGGGAGGCCGACGAGCAGCGCGGCGAAGGACGCGCCTTCGAGCCGGGCGAGCGGGACGTCGGGGCCGAGCGCGTCGCGGATGCGGCGGCCGGCCGCGACGACCATCCGGTCGGCCCAGGCGTAGCCGAGCGCGTCGCTGACCGTCGAGAAGACGTCGAGGTCGATCCGCAGCACCACGGCGTTGGCGAAGTCCCGCAGCGGTTCCTTCGCCACCTGCCGGAAGCCCGGCCGGTTGAGGTGCCCGGTGAGCGGGTCGTGGTAGGCGTCGTGGCGCAGGGTCGCCAGCAGGCGCCGGTTGTCCAGCGACGTCGCGAGGTGGCTGGCCATGGTGCCGAGCAGCTGGACGTCGTACTTGCCGAACCCGCGCCAGCGGGACAGCCGGTCGTGCGCCTCGACGACGCCGAGCAGCCGGTTCGCGCTGCGCAGCGGGACGACGAGCGCCTCCTGCGCGCCGCGGTCGAGCAGCGCCGCGCGGACGTCGGGGTTGGCCTCGGTGATCCGGAAGTGCCGGACGTGCGCGCCGGGCAGCCGCAGCAGCGGGTCGTCGGCGGCGGGGTCGGCGGCCGGCAGGTCGTCGCCCGCGACCACGATCCGCATGGTGTCCTTCGGCTCGAGCCGGAGCCTCAGCACGACGCGGCCGGCGGCGAGCTGGTCCTTGATGCGCTCGGCGATCGTCGCCCACTCGCGGACGTCGACACCGCCGACGAGCTCGTCCGCGCGGCTGGCCGGGCGCGCCGCGGCCTGCTGGCCCGAGCGGGCCACCATGAGGCTGACGTCCGAGAGCGCCTCCATGTCCCGCTGCTCGCGCAGCAGGTCGGAGTACGCCCAGTACAGCGCGGTCAGGCCGAGGAAGACGGCGAGCACCAGCGGCCACGCCTGGGGCGTGCTGGAGATGACGAGGTAGCCGGAGAGGCCGACGGAGGCGTTGACGAAGCCGACGACCAGGATCCGCCCGGTGAGCCGGACGGCGGTGCTGACCCGCATGCGGCGCCGCAGCACGCGGACCGCGGCCAGGGCGAGCAGCGTGCTCACCAGCGGCGCGGTCAGGGTGCCGGCCAGCGCGGCGAGCCACGGGATCTTGTCGGCCGTCCCGGCGCCGACGAGGTACTTCACCAGCCCGGCGACCGCGAAGGCGCCGGTGATCTCGAGCAGGAACGCGCCCGCGTTGTAGAGGACGCGCCCGGCGACCTTGCGGGCGAGCAGCGTGCCGATGCCGGCGATCAGGTGCGCGACCAGCACGACCTCGAACGGCGCGATGAAGAACCCGATGACGAGCGGGATCTCGGTGAAGGAGATCGTCCACGAGATGCCGCTGCGGACGTCGACGTTGATGCCGAGCTGTTCGGCGAGCAGGAAGGCGACCGCGAGCACGGGCCCGATCCACAGCAGCCGGTCGTCCCAGTGGAACGGCAGCCACGAACCGACCGCGAAGGCGGCGACGAGCCCGAGGCTCAGGACGGCGAAGGTGTAGACGCGGAACCGGCGCTCGTCGGTACGGGCTTCGGCGGAGACGGGTGGTGTCCCGGAAGCGGCTCCCGGCCCGGGCTGCGCCTGCGCGACGGCGTCGCCGTGGGCGTTGGTGTCCGGCATCCGACCTTCCCTCCCGGCTTGTCCACCGGTGCTGATCCGTGACTTCGGGTGTGGACAGGGGCCATACCGTACCCCGTAGGGCGTACCCGCGTCCCTTTCGAGACAGTAGGAGATCACCCCAGGGTTAACAATGCCTCGAACGCGCTGACCTGCGTGGACCAAGGGGTGAAACGGCAGGTGTCGTAACCGGGCCGGTTCTCTTCGCACGCGCGGCCGGGTAGCGCTTCAATGGGGCTCATGCACAGCGATGTGATTGCCACCGAGCACGCGGCGCGGCTCGCGGCGGTGGACTCCCTCCTCCCCGGATCTTCTCCCTTCGAAGCAGCGGAAAACGCGGTGGTCCTGGAGGTCGCGACGGGCGGCTCGGCGGCGTCCGGCCTCGCGTCCCGCGTCCAGGTCGACCGCGACGCCCCGAACGCGCCGTGGCGCGCGCTGACCGAGCACCGCCTCGACCTCCAGCTGGCCGGCCCGCAGCCGGCGGCCGTGCTTGATGCCCTCCTCACCCGATGGGATGAACATCTGCGCGCGGTCGCCGAGCCGGGTGACACCGAGACGGCGGCGATCGTGCCGCGGGCGAGCCGGGACGCCGCCGGCGCGCGCGAAATGCTGCACCACGGCTTCGCGCCGCTGCGGGTGGTCGCGGTCCGCCCCGCGCAGCGGCTGGTCCCGGCGACCCCGCTGGGGACGCCCGGGGTCAAGATCCGCCGCGCCGAGCCCGGCGACCTCGAGACGGCCGTGGCGCTCGGCATGGAACTGCACTCCTACGACGCCCAGTACGGCACGGTGAACTGGCGCACCGGCGTCGAGGAGATCCTGGCCAAGGACCTCGCCGAGCAGCTGAAGCGGCCGGAGCCGCCGTTGTGGATCGCCGAGCTGTACGGCCGTCCGCTCGGCATGGTGAGCGTCCAGCACCCGGGCGAAACCGGCTGGATCAGCGGCCGCGTCGCCGCTTCCCGGGTGGGCTACCTGTCGTCACTGGCCGTGGCGGAGGCCGCGCGGTCGTCCGGCGTCGGCACCGCGCTGGCGACGCACGCCCACCACGTCCTCGACGAGGAAGGCGCCGACGTCGTCCTGCTGCACCACGCCGCGGCGAACCCGCTGTCGACGCCGTTCTGGTACGCGCAGGGGTACCGCCCGCTGTGGACGTACTGGCAGCGTCGACCGGCTGTTCGGTGAACCACTGGTGGATTACCCCGGGTGCGCTGGGCTTATAGGCTGAACCCCGCCGCCAGCGAGGGGAGCCTCAAGTGACCGACCAGCGGGATTCCGCGCCGAGAGCGCCGGAAGGTGTCGATACCGAGAAGCCGTCCGCGGCCCGGATCTACGACTGGTACCTGGGCGGTACCCAGAACTGGGCCGTGGACCGCGAGTTCGGCAGGCGCATGGAGCAGCAGTGGCCGCTGGTGCGCCCGGGGTCGAAGCAGAACCGCGAGTTCATGAACCGCGCGGTGCGGGCGGCGCTGCGGGCCGGGATCCGGCAGTTCATCGACCTCGGGTCGGGGGTGCCGACGGCCGGGAACGTGCACGAGGTCGTCGAGGCGGAGCTGCCCGAGGACCACGACGCGAAGGTGGTCTACGTCGACTACGAGCCGGTCGCCGCCGCCCACGCGACGCTGATCCTCGAGGAGGAATTCGCGACCGACTGGGCCGGCATCGTCCAGGCCGACATGCGGGACGCGAAGTCGGTGCTGCGCGCCTCGGAAACGCAGCGCCTCATCGACTTCTCCCAGCCCGTCTGCCTGATCATGGCGGCGGTGCTGCACTTCGTCGGGCCCGACGACGATCCGGACGGGCTGCTGGCGGCGTACCGGGACGCCCTCGCGCCCGGCAGCTGGCTGGCGATTTCGCAGATGAGCGAGGGCGACGGCGACGGCCCGTACCTGGACGGGCTGCGCTGGTTCGTCGAGCAGTACCGGAAGACGAGCAACCCGGTCTGGCTGCGCAACCGCGAAGAAATCGAGCCGCTCTTCGGGGACTGGCCGCTCCTGGAGCCGGGCATCGTGCACCTGCCGGACTGGCGGCCGGACCGGAAAATCAACGCGCTGGAGGCGGAGGCCCGCCCGTTCGCGTGGTGCGCCGTCGCGGAGAAGCCCGCCTGACCTGCGGTTTCCCTGATCGCTGTCGGCGAACGCACCATCGGAAACAAACACACCCATCGGAGAGTTGAGCTAGGCAGACTCAACTACCCGAGGAGTGCACATGTCCGACACCCGCCTCCTGCCCGTGCTCCCGCTCGATGACGACGTCGTGCTGCCGGGCATGGTCGTCCCGCTCGACCTGACCGACACCGAGACGCGGGCCGCGGTGGAGTCCGCCCAGGCCAAGACGCCGAGCCAGGCGTCCTTCCCCGGTATCCGCTCTTCCGCGGCGACCAAGGCCGAAGTCCTGATCGTCCCGCGCGTCCACGGCGAGTACGCCGAGTTCGGCACCGTCGCGACGGTCGAGCGCATCGGCCGCGTGCCCGGCGGCAAGGCCGCCGTCCTGCTGCGCGGCACGGCCCGCGCGCTCGTCGGCCGGATCGCCGACGGCCCCGGCGCGGCCCGCTGGGTGCACGCCGAGGACGCCCCCGAAACCACGAACGACCGGACCGCGCAGCTCGCGGCCGAGTACAAGGCCGTCGTCATCTCGATCCTCCAGCAGCGCGGCGGCTGGCAGCTGATCGACGCCGTCCAGCAGGTCGAAGACGCCTCCGCGATCGCCGACCTGTCCGGCAACGCGCCGTACCTGTCCACCGAGCAGAAGCTCGAGCTGCTGTCTACTTTGGACGTCGCGGCCCGCCTGGAGAAGTCCCTCGAGTGGAGCAAGGAGTACCTGGCCGAGCTCGAGGTGACCGACACGATCCGCAAGGACGTCGCCGAGGGCATGGAGAAGCAACAGAAGGAGTTCCTGCTGCGCCGCCAGCTCGAGGCGATCCGCAAGGAGCTCGGCGAGCTCGACGGCACCGCGCAGGACGACGACTACCGCGCCCGCGTCGAGGCCGCCGAACTGCCCGACGCCGTCAAGAAGGCCGCACTGGCCGAAGTGGACAAGCTGGACCGCACGTCCGAGCAATCCCCCGAAGGCGGCTGGATCCGCACCTGGCTGGACACCGTCCTGGAGCTGCCCTGGAACGAGCGCACCGAGGACAGCTACGACATCGCGGCCGCGCGGGCCGTCTTGGACGCCGACCACGCCGGTCTCGACGACGTCAAGGAACGCATCATCGAGTACTTGGCCGTGCGCAAGCGTCGTGCCGAGTCGGGTCTCGGCCCGGTCGGTGGCCGGCGTTCGGGTGCGGTGCTCGCCCTCGCGGGCCCTCCCGGGGTCGGCAAGACGTCGCTGGGTGAGTCCGTCGCGAAGGCCATGGGCCGGAAGTTCGTCCGGGTGGCGCTGGGCGGCATCCGCGACGAGGCGGAGATCCGCGGCCACCGCCGCACCTACGTCGGCGCGCTGCCCGGCCGGATCGTCCGCGCCATCAAGGAAGCCGGCTCGATGAACCCGGTGGTGCTGCTCGACGAGATCGACAAGGTCGGCGCCGATTACCGCGGCGACCCGACCGCGGCGCTGCTCGAAGTGCTGGACCCGGAGCAGAACCACACGTTCCGCGACCACTACCTCGAGGTCGAGCTGGACCTGTCCGACGTCGTGTTCCTGGCGACGGCCAACGCGCTGGAGACCATCCCCGGCCCGCTGCTGGACCGCATGGAGCTCGTCACGCTGGACGGCTACACCGAGCACGAGAAGGTCACCATCGCCCGCGACCACCTGCTCCCGCGGGAGCTGGAGCGCGCCGGGCTGAGCACTTCGGACGTGGTTTTGACGGACGCGGCGTTCAGCCGGATCGCCGCCGAGTACACCCGCGAGGCGGGCGTGCGCGACGCGAACCGGACCATCGCGAAGGTGCTGCGGAAGATCGCGACCAAGGTCGCGTTGGACGAGGTCTCGCTGCCGCTGACCGTGGACGCTCCGTCCCTGGAGACCTACCTCGGCCGCCCGCGGCACATCCCCGAGTCGTCGCTCCCGGCGTCGACGCAGCGCACGGCGACCCCGGGCGTGGCGACGGGCTTGGCGGTGACGGGTGCCGGTGGTGACGTCCTGTACATCGAGGCGTCGCTGGCGGACCAGGAGTCCGGCGCGTCCGGGCTGCAGCTGACCGGCCAGCTCGGTGACGTGATGAAGGAGTCGGTGCAGATCGCGCTGTCCTACCTCAGGTCGCACGGCGCGGAGCTGGAGCTGCCGGTGGGCGACCTGAAGAACCGCGGCATCCACGTCCACGTCCCGGCGGGCGCGGTCCCGAAGGACGGCCCTTCGGCCGGTGTCACCATGACGACGGCGCTCGCGTCGCTGCTCTCGGGCCGCGTGGTCCGGGCGGACGTCGCGATGACCGGCGAGGTGTCCCTGACCGGCCGGGTCCTGCCGATCGGCGGCGTCAAGCAGAAGCTGCTGGCGGCCCACCGGGCGGGGATGAAGACGGTGATCATCCCCCAGCGCAACGAGCCGGACCTGGACGACGTCCCGGCCGAGGTGCTGGCCCAGCTGGACGTCCACGCGGTGGCCAACGTCCGCGAGGTCCTCGACCTCGCCCTGACCCCGGCTTCGACGCCGGTTTCCCAGGCGGCGTAACCCCGAGCGCCGCCCCCGGACGGCCGGTTTCCCTCTCCCCAAGGGAAACCGGCCGTTCTCTTCGGTGGTCAGAGCCGCTGGGCGGCGACCAGGTAGCCGGTGCCCAGCCAGCGCTTCGCCCCGCGCGCGATCGTCGTTTCCGGACGCTCCCGCCACGAGCGGTCCCGGCGGCGGACCAGCCGGTCGACCGGCGGCACCCACGCGGTGACGTCGTAGGCGATGACCGCCCCCGGCTGCAGACCGGCGCGCCACAGCAATTCCCGCAGGCGCCGCGGGGTCAGCGCGACGATCCCGGTGCGGCGGGCACCGTGCCGTCTCGACGGCGGGACGCCGACAACGCGCTCCAGCGCCCCGAGCGTGCGGCGGGCGGGCCAGAAGACGCCCCATTCGAAGAGCCGGTACGGGCTCTTCGGGTTGAGCATCGTCGTCACGACGAGCCCGCCGGGCCGGGTGACCCGGGCGACTTCGTGCAGCGCCTGCGCGGCGTCGGCGTACTCGAGGACGCCCATCGCGAGGACGACATCGAACTCCCGGTCGCCGAACGGCATCTCTTGGATGTCGCCCACGGCGAGCTTGACGCCGGCATCGGCGTCGACGCGCGCCGCAACGGCATCGATCATGGCCGGCGACTGGTCGCACGCGGTGATGCGGAAGTCGCCGGGCCGGGTGTCGAGCAGGTGCCGCACCATCATCCCGGGCCCGCAGCCGACGTCGAGCAGGTCGCCACCGGGGCAGCCGGCCAGGACCTGATCGATGGCGTAGCGCCGCGAATGGTGGTAGCGCGCGGTGGGTCCCCATCCGGCGTGGTCGTCCGCGTAGCCGGCGACGAGCGCGGGTTCGGCGTACTGCACCCGCACCAGCTCCTCGCGAACCGGTCGCGACGTCACGGGAATGGACATGTGTTCCTCCAGCGGCTCGGTGGAATTTCCGGCACCCCCATGCCGGGTCGAGTCGCTCAAGAAATGCGTTACGATGTTTTCTGAAACAGGTCGAAAGGCGGAGCGACCCTTCGCCCGAATCGGCGAGCAGAGTCCGCCGACCTGCGGATTCACCGGATAATACGCCCGATATCGCCCATCCGGCACATAGCTGACCACCAGGTCTTATACGGCGTCCAGCGCACGGGAATCAATTCCCGGTCACCTCGAAATACCGAGGTGACCACGTCCGGAGGTCAGGGGACGGAGCACTTGGCGGGGATTGGGGGGATCGACCCCCGAAAGGCACAACGAAAGAGAGCTCTGCCTGCGATTTCCGCAGACAGAGCTCTCTGACGAACGAACGTGGCGGGTGAGGGATTCGAACCCCCGTAGGCGTAAGCCAACTGGTTTACAGCGTGTCCACGGACGCTCTGTACATCGGGCAAGCCCCCCGCTTCGAGATCTCGCTCAAGTCAGGCGGTGGCGGTCAGGTGGGTTTGCGGACGAGTCCGGTGTAGGCGGCGATGGCGAGGGTGGCCAGGCCCCAGAGGAGGGCTTGGAGTACCCAGAGGGCGGCGGTGAAGGTTTGTCCCCAGCCGGTGGTGGTGTCGAGGTCGCAGTGGGTGCGGATGCCGGTGGTGCCGAGGGGAGTCCGCGGTCGATGCCGAGGCCGATGAGTTCGACGGGTGAGCAAGGTGTGCCAGGGGCGTTGGGATTTGCGGTGGCGGGTGGGACGCGTTCGGCGGCGTGGTGGCCGGGGTGGGTGGTGACCTGTCCGGCAAGCAGGCTGAGTCCGGCGGCGAGGGTGAGTATGACGACGAGTGCGGCGACAAGGCGGTGGGCGCGGTAGCCGTAGCGGCCAAGCCAGCCCCATAGTCCGTGTCGCCATTGTGCGAGCCGGTTGCCCAGAGCCTCAGGGGTGCGGCGGCGGAGTTCGTCTTGTTGGGTGATGAGTACTTCGCGGGCGTTGTTGTCGTGGCCGGCGGCGCGTTCGGTGGCGGCGAGTTGCTGGAAGGGTTGGGGCCAGTAGGTGGGGGTGTGGTGGACCAGCAGGTGCAGCCATTGACGCCACGAGATCTCCCGCAGAGTCGAGTAGGTCAATCCGTGGACTGTGATGGTGCGGTCGCTGTAAGGACAGCCACGACGGCTTGTTCCATGTGGGCTGGCCGGGCACACGACCTCCGGCGGGAACAGCAACGCCCCGGTGATCTGCGCCTCCGGCAGTTCCAGGAGCGGACCTGAGCTGTTGTACAGCCTGAACGACCATAGGCTAGCTTGGCCGCCAATGTGGGCACCGGACAGCCGGAGCGCCCCAAGTTCACCGGCGCCGGTGATGGTGGCGGCGCGCATGAACAGCTCGCTATCGGCGCGGAGGCCGTCGGCGTTCAGCGCAGGGCCCGTGGTGTTTGTGATGGCAGCTTGATCGAGTTCGAATGCACCGCCAATGTGGGCACCGGACAGCCGGAGCGCCCCAAGTTCACCGGCGCCGGTGATGGTGGCGGCGCGCATGAACAGCTCGCTATCGGCGCGGAGGCCGTCGGCGTTCAGCGCAGGGCCCGTGGTGTTTGTGATGGCAGCTTGATCGAGTTCGAATGCACCGCCAATGTGGGCACCGAGCAGCCGGACCGCACCACGTGCTCCGGCACCGCTGAAGGTGACGCCCCCCATGAGCAGGTTATCGTCGGCGCGGAGGCCGTCGGCGTTCAGCGCAGGGCCGGCGGTGTTTGTGATGGTGGCTCGCTCTAATTCGAGTGGGCCGCCAATATGTGCACTGAGTAGCCGGAGTGCCCCAAGTTCACCGGCGCCGGTGATGGTAGCGCCCCGCAGGAACAGGCCGCCGTCGACGCGGAGGCCGTCGGCTGAAAGGTAAGCGAGCAGACTTCTGTTCAGCGACAGGTAGCGAAGGTGCGCCTGTTCGCAACGGATGCCGTCGGGGAGCGCACACCGGGACAGGTTCAGCCCAGTGACGGCGGTGACCTGAATAAGGTCAAGCTGTCCGACGACTCGCACGCCCTCTATCCGGACTCCGCGCGGGTCGAGGCCACCGCGCAGGCCGCGGAGCAGTTCGCGGATCAGATCGGCTCGCACCCGCAGGTCGGGGTCGTCGGTGACCGCCAGCTCCTCCACCGTCATCGTGATGGCGGGTTTGGCGACTTCCCCGCGGCGGGCGGTGTCGACCACCTGTTGCTCAAGCTCGGTCACATCGATCAGCATGGGTGGGGGCTTCGTCTCGTCCACCCCACCATAGTCGATGACGTGCTACGGAATGTGACATCTGATAACCCACCCCGTCGCGGTGGGCGGCCGGCTTGGACGGGGCCGCGTCCGAGCCGGCCGGACTTCAGGGATGAGAGCCGCCCCGTGCGTTACGCACGTCCGCCCCAATGGGCCCCATCGAGCCTGCTGGGGCTCGCTGTGACACCTCCGGGGTGTCGAGGCTGTCACACCTGTCACCCTGTCACTCCACCCCTTATGACCTGCGGGTTTGGGTGTGACAGATGGGTGACAACTTCGGTAAATTCTCTCTCCCCACTCTAATTCTATGTCTCTGTAGTCACAGGAAGAACGAAAGCGGCTGAAACACGGTTAGTGGCCACTACCGCGTGTTTCAGCCGCTTGTGCCCCGCGTGCCCTTCGCGTGCCCCGTTGCCGGGGAGTGCGCGGGGAACCACGGGGAACGGCAGGCCGTGCAGAGCGCTGACCGGGGAGCGAACGTTCCGCTGGTCGGCGGCGAGACGGGTTCGCACCTTTGCAAGGCGGTGATCGACCGCTGGCCAAGTAGTCAGCCCCGGCGCCTGCCCACGGATGGCCGCACACGGCTGCACACCACCGCATCCGGCCGCACACACGAAGAAGCCCCGCGCCCGGCATACGCCGTGGTCACGGGGCTTCTTTACTGGTGTGGCGGGTGAGGGATTCGAACCCCCGTAGGCGTAAGCCAACTGGTTTACAGCCAGTCCCCTTTGGCCACTCGGGTAACCCGCCAAGACCGGTCTCACCGGCCGGGGGAAAGCTTACCCAACGGGTCCGAGCAGGGGTCAACCGGGATACCCCTCCCCCGGTGGGGGCTAGGCTGGGAGGCCCCTGACAAGCGAGTACGAGGTGTGAGGACACGTGGCGGATCCCTCTTTCGACGTCGTGAGCAAGGTCGACCGCCAGGAGGTGGACAACGCGCTCAACCAGGCGAGCAAGGAGCTGGGCACGCGGTTCGACTTCCGCGGCACCGGCACGACGATCAACTGGGCCGGCGAGGAGGCGCTCACGATCGAGTCCGAGACCGAGGAGCGCGCGCTGGCCGCGGTCGAGGTGTTCAAGGAGAAGCTGATCAAGCGCAACATCTCCCTGAAGGCCTTCGAAGCCGGCGAGCCGGCGCTGTCGGGCAAGATCTACAAGATCTCCGGCAAGATCCTGCAGGGCATCGCCTCGGACAAGGCGAAGCAGATCGCCAAGTACATCCGCGACGAAGGCCCCAAGGGCGTCCAGGCCCAGATCCAGGGCGACCAGCTGCGGGTGTCGGGCAAGAAGAAGGACCAGCTGCAGGAGGTCATCGCCCTGCTGAAGGGCAAGGACTTCGAGATCGCGCTGCAGTTCACCAACTACCGGTGACGCCGCCGCGGGCACCCGCGCCCCGGGTGCCCGCTCAGGACGGTGTCAGCGTCCAGCTCGTCTCATACCCCTCCACCTGCAGGTACGCCGGCCCGCGGACGTCCCGCTCCACCTGCAGGTCGCCGATCTGGTTGAGGATCAGGTCGCGGTCCTTCGGGGACATCACCCACAGCGCGACGTTCCCTCGGGTCTTCACCGTGAAGCGGATGCGGGTCACGCCCGCCGGGAGCTTCAGGACCGCCTCGCTCTTGCCCGGGGTGTCCTTGCCGCTCTCGGCCGTCGGGATGCTTCGGTAATCCGAGATCGTTGCCGTCCAGGGGGCGTTCGCGTGGACCGTCACCCGCTTCACCGGGCGGTCCGGCTCCGTGTTCATCCACTTCGTGCCCTTGTACGCGCCGATCGCGTTGACCAGGCCGTGCTCGCCGCCGTCGGTGTCGACGATCACGTTGGACGTGCACTTCGGGCACTCGAACGTCAAGAAGCCCAGCTGGTCCGCCGGCCATGACGTCTGGAACTCGCCGCTCTCCTTGCCCGTGTGCGTCTCCGTCGGCACGTCACGCGGCACCGGCGGCGCCGACGAGGTCGGCGAAGGAGGCGAAGCAGGCAAAGCGGGCGCCGATTGCGCGACGATCTCGCCGTAGCCGGTCGCCGGCGCGCACGCCGAGGCCAGGACCAAGAGCGGCAGCAGGCCGCCCAGCCGGATCTTCATCTTTCCCCCTCGGGGCCACCGCAGCCCCTCCCGTGATCTTTCGACACGCAGCGCAAGAGCGTTACCCGAACGCGTGAATGCGTCCCGTCGCCGCCGCTCAGCCGTGCTGTAATCGCGCGGTCACCGCGTGGAGGGGGTCGAGTTGCGCCGTTCGCTGGTCTTCGTGCTGACGCTCGCCGCCGTCGCCTCGCTGCTGACGCCGGCGCGCGCGGCCGAGCGCAAACAGCTCGTTCCCGGCTTCGGCGCGTACGCGCGCCTGATCCGTCTCGAACACGGCCACGGGCGCATCATCGCCACTCTGACCAGCGAAGACGCCGACGGCAAGTTCACGCCCGTACTGGAGAGCACCGACGAAGGCGAGTCGTTCCACGAGATCGGCGCGATCCACGACCCCGACGGCCGGGCCGGCATGTGCTGCGGCACCGTCTACGAGCTGCCGGAACGCGTCGGCAAGCTCCGCGCCGGCACGCTGCTGTGGGCCGCGTCCTACCGGCAGGACGCCGGGCCGCGGCGCCGCATCGGGATCCGCATCTGGGCCAGCAAGGACGGCGGCCGCTCGTGGAGCTTCCTGTCCGAGGCCGCGCGGTCGCACAACATCGACGGCATCTGGGAGCCCGAGTTCACCGTCGACGCCGGCGGCACCCTCTGGCTCCACTTCGCCGACGAGACGCAGGCGCCGAAGTACGCGCAGGTGCTCAACCGGGTCGCCTCGACCGACGGGGTGAACTGGGGCACCAAGCAGCTCACCTTGGCGATCCCGCCGGACCGCGTCCGGCCCGGCATGCCGATCATCCGGCGGCTGCCCGACGGCCGTTACTACTTCGCGTACGAGATCTGCAACTTCCGCGACCGCTACTGCGACCCGTACTTCAAGATCTCCGCCGACGGCGCCAACTGGGGCGACCCCGCCGACCCCGGCACCCGCGTCGACACCGCCACCGGCAACTACTTCCAGCACGCGCAGACGATCGCGCTGTTCCCCGGCGGCCCGAACGGGGTGCGGATCGTCATGGTCGGGCAGATCTACACCGACGCGAAGGGCGTGCCGCAGCCGCAGAACGGGCAGGTGCTGCTCGCGAACGACGACTTCGGCAGCGGCCACTGGTACGAACTGCCCGCCCCCGTGCACATCACCGGCATCTGGAACAACTTCTGCCCCAACTACTCCTCGACCCTGCTGCCGGTCGACGACGGCCGGAACGTGCTGGAGATCGCCACCGAGGACGACGCCGGCTGCAAAGCCTACTTCGGTAAGGGATCCGCCTTCGAGGAGCGGCCCGTAGGGTGAGGAGGTCTCAGCCACGGGAAAGGGAGGCCGTCCATGAAGGGCATCGTGCTGGCCGGAGGCAGCGGGACACGCCTGCACCCGATCACCCAGGCGGTGTCCAAGCAGCTGCTGCCGGTCTACGACAAACCGATGGTCTACTACCCGATCTCGGTGCTGATGCTCGCCGGGATCCGCGAGATCCTCGTCATCTCCACCCCCACCGACCTGCCGATGTTCCGCAGGCTGCTGGGCAACGGCGACCAGTTCGGCGTCTCGTTCTCCTACGCAGAGCAGGCGAGCCCGAACGGCCTGGCCGAGGCCTTCGTGATCGGCGCGGACTTCATCGGCGACGACGACGTGGCGCTCGTCCTCGGCGACAACATCTTCTACGGCCAGGGCTTCTCCAGCCGCCTGCAGCAGGCCGTGCGCGAGCTCGACGGCTGCGTCCTGTTCGGCTACCCGGTCAAGGACCCCGAGCGCTACGGCGTCGGCGAGGTCGACGCGGCGGGCAAGCTGGTCACCATCGAGGAAAAGCCGCTGAAGCCGCGCTCCAACAAGGCGATCACCGGCCTGTACTTCTACGACAACCAGGTCGTCGAAATCGCCCGCGCGCTGAGGCCGTCGACGCGCGGTGAGCTCGAGATCACCGACGTCAACCTGACCTACCTGCGCCAGGACCGCGCCACGCTGGTCGAGCTCAGCCGCGGGTTCGCCTGGCTCGACACCGGCACGCACGACTCGCTGCTCGAAGCCGGCCAGTTCGTGCAGGTGCTGGAGCACCGCACCGGCGTGCGCATCGCCTGTCTCGAGGAGATCGCGCTGCGCATGGGCTTCATCACCCCCTACGAGTGCTACGCGCTCGGCGAGAAACTCGCGAAGTCCGGCTACGGCGACTACGTGAAGGCAGTCGCCGTAGCGGCGGGAGCGTCGGCCTAGAAGAGCTGCTCGCGCAGCGTCGGCCCGGCGTACTCGGTGCGGAACACCCCACGTTCCTGCAGGTGGGGGACGACTTTTTCGACGAACTCGTCGAGCCCGCCCGGGGTCAGGTGCGGCACGAGCACGAACCCGTCGGCCGCGTCCGATTGGACGTACTCGTCGATCGTCGCCGCCACCGTCGACGGCGTGCCGACGAACTGCTGGCGCGCAGTGGCCTCGATCACCAGCTCGCGGATCGAGAGCTTCTTCTCCTCCGCTACGGCCCGCCACCGGCGCGCCGTTTCCAGCGGGTCCTTCTCGTGGCGGACGCGGCCCCAGGTCAGCGGCTCGGCGTCCGGGTCGGGGTCGACCTCGGGCAGCGGCCCGTCGACGTCGTAGTCCGACAGGTCGCGGCTCCACACCTGCTCGAGGAACTGGATCGCGGTGGCCGGGCGGACCTGCTGGAGCCGGATCTCGCGGGCGTTCTCCTCGGCTTCGGCGTCGGTGTCGCCGAGGACGAACGTCGCGGCCGGCATGATCAGCAGCTCGCCGTGGTCGCGGCCGTACGCGGCCAAGCGGCGCTTGACGTCGTGGTAGAACGCCTGGCCGTCTTCGAGGGTGCCGTGCCTGCTGAAGATGACGTCCGCGGTCTTCGCGGCGAACTCCCGGCCTTCGTCGGAGTCGCCGGCCTGGATGACGATCGGCTGTCCCTGCGGCGTCCGCGGCAAGGTGAACTCGCCAGCGATGTCGAACTGAGGTCCACTGTGGACGAACCGGCCCGGATCACGCGCGAAGACGCCGTTCTCCTTGTCCCCCACCAGGGTCCCGGGCGCCCAGCTGTCCCACAGCTCGCGCACGGTGGCCAGGAACTCCTCGGCGCGCGCGTACCGGTCCTCCCGTTTGAGGAAGCCGCCGCGGCGGAAGTTCTGCCCGGTGAAGGCGTCCGGCGACGTCACGACGTTCCACGCCGCGCGCCCGCCGGAGAGGTGGTCGATGCTCGCGACCTGGCGGGCCACCTCGTAGGGCTCGTTGAACGTCGACGACAGCGTCCCGGCCAGGCCGAGGTGCGTCGTGACGGCGGACAGCGCGGCCAGCACGGTGGTCGTGTTGGGCCGTCCGACGACGTCCGAGTCGAGGATCTTGCCCGCGTGCTCGCGCAGCCGCAGCCCCTCGGCGAGGAAGAGGAAGTCGAACTTGCCGCGCTCGGCCGTGCGGGCCAGGTGCTCGAACGACGCGAAGTCGATCTGGCTGCCCGAAGCCGGGTCACTCCACACCGTCGTGTTGTTGACGCCGGGGAAGTGGGCGGCGAGCTTGATCTGCTTGGTCATCTCACGCCCCCTGGTATTGGTTGACGGCGACGCCGAGGCCGAGGTGCTCGCGCAGGGTGGTCCCCGCGTACCCGCTCCGGAACGCGCCCGCGGCCCGCAGGGCGGGCACGACCTCGCCGGCGAGCAGGTCGAGGTCGTCGGGCAGGACGGCGGGCCGCAGGTGGAACCCGGCGACACCGGTCTCGGCCGCCCAGCGCGGCAGTTCGGCGGCCAGCTGCGCGGGCGTGCCGGTGAACGACAGGCCCGCGGGTTCGAACGGCATCAGGGCATCGAGCTCGCGCTGCCGGTCGCGGGCGCCCTGCTCGGTCTCGGCCAGCACGATCGACACCGTCGCGAGGACCTTCGCACCCGGGTGGCGGGCGGCCGTGGCGCGGACCGCGTCGAGGTGGTCCGCCCTGGTCACGACCACGTCGGCGGCGCGCGCGTGCGGCGAGTCGCCGTAGACCGCGGTCACCGGGTGGCCCTGGGGCGGGCGCGGCGTGATCGATGGTCCCTTCACGCTGAAGAACCGGCCCTCGAAGTCGACGTAGTGCAGCTTGTCGCGGTCGATGAACCGGCCGGTCGCCGCGTCGCGGACGATCGCGTCGTCCTCCCAGCTGTCCCACAGCCGGGTGCTGACCTCGAGGACCTCGGCCGTCTCGGCGTCGCCGTCCTCCGGCGAAGGAGCCGGGCGGCGGGCGAAGTGCGCGGCCTCGGCGGCCGTGAGCGACGGCACCGCGAGGACGCCCGCGCGGCCGCGGCTCGCGTAGTCCAGCGTCGCGACCGACGTCGAGACGTGGAACGGCTCGGTGTGCGTGGTGGTGACGGTCGGGACCAGGCCGATCCGGCTGGTCACCGGCGCGATCGCGGACAGCGTGAGCAGCGCGTCGAGCCGTCCGCGAACGACCCCCTCACCACCGGGCTGCAGCGCGAGCGAGTCGTCGAGGGTGACGAAGTCGAGCGAAGCGGCTTCGGCGAGCTTCGCGTACCTCAGGTAGTGGCCGGCGGTGAACAGGGCGGCGGGCTCGACCGCGGAAATCCGCCACGCGGCCGGGTGGTACCCGGCCCCGTCGATGGCGACGCCCAGGTGCAGCTGTGCGGAGACCATGCTGGCGCAACTCCGGCCGCGGGCCCGGGATTCCCGCTCCCACCAGCTGGGATCAGAACGGGCGGCGGGCCATCTCTTCGAGCCGGGCGATGCGGTCGGAGATCGGCGGGTGGGTCGAGAACAGCTTGCTCAGGCCCTCACCCGGGCGGAACGGGTTCGCGATCATCAGGTGCGACTGCGACACCAGCTGCGGCTCGGCGACCAGCGGCCGCGCCCGCGTGCCGGCGTCCAGCTTCCGCAGCGCCGAGGCCAGGCCCAGCGGGTCACCGGTCAGCTCGGCCCCGGACGCGTCGGCCTGGAACTCCCGCGACCGGCTGACACCCATCCGGATGATGGCCGCGGCGATCGGCCCGACGAAGATCAGCAGCAGGCTGAGCAGCGGATTGCCGTCGCGGTTGTTGCCGCCGAAGAACAGCGCGATGTTCGCGAGCACGCTGATCACGCTGGCCAGCGCGCCGGCCACGCACGAGATCAGGATGTCGCGGTTGTAGACGTGCGAAAGCTCGTGGCCGAGCACGGCCCGCAGCTCGCGTTCGTCGAGCAGCTCGAGGATGCCGGTCGTGCAGCACACCGCCGCGTGCCGCGGGCTGCGGCCGGTCGCGAACGCGTTGGGCGCGACCGTCGGGCTCAGGTACAGCTGCGGCATCGGCTGCCGGGCGACCTGCGCGAGCTCGCGCACGATCCGGTACATCGCGGGCTGCTCGACCTCCGACACCGGCCGCGCCCGCATCGCCCGCAACGCCAGCTTGTCGGAGCTGAAGTAGGCGAACGCGTTCATCCCGAGGGCGACGACCAGCCCGATGAGCAGCGCGCCCCGGCCGAAGAGCCCGCTGATCGCGACGATGATCGCCGACAGCAGGCCGAGCAGCAATGCCGTCTTGAGTCCGTTCTGGTGCCCGTGCACGCGCGCTCGCCTCCGTCCGCTCTGGAAGTCGGTTACCCAGTGGAAACAACGCGATCGGGGGACGCGAAGTTCCTTCAGGTGGGGATGGCGCGGGTTACGCTCGGGCGGCGGGATGATCAGGAGCGGAGGCGCCGATGCGCGGTGGGCGGCTACCCCGGCGGACCCTGTTCGCCCTGGTCACCGCGGGTGCCGGGGCTCTGGTCCTGCCCGGGACCGCACGCGCGGAGGACGTCCGGTCCCTCGACCTCGGCGGCGCGCCGGGCGGGGTCGCGGTGAACCCGGTCACCGGCCTCGGGTACGTCATCGATGCCCAGGCCGGGACGGTCTCCGTGGTGGATCCGCGCAGCGCGTCGGTCGTCGACGTGATCCAGGTCGGCGGCGCGCCCGGCGACGTCGCGGCCGACCCGAAGGCCGGCCGGATCTACGTCGCTAACCCCCCGGCGGGCACCGTGGTGGTGCTGGACAGCCGGACCCACGACCTGGTGAGCGTGATCGGCGCGGGAGCCGGCGCCTCGGCGCTGGCGGTCGACGAGGAGGCCAACCGCGTCTACGCGGCCAGCGGCACCACCGGGACCCTCGCCGTGCTCGACGGCGTCAGCTGCACGCTGGCCGCGCTCGTGCCGGGCCCGAAGCAGGGGTTCGCCGGCATCGGCGTCGACCCCGGCCGCAAGCTGGTCTACTGCGCGAGCACGGCCACCGATTCGGTCGAGGTGTTCTCGATCGACAGCGGGAAGTTCGTCGCTTCGGTGAAGGTCGGGCGCGACCCGACCGGCGTCGCGGTGCACCACGCGAGCGGCACGGTCTACGTCGCGAACTCCGGCATCCACCACATGTCCATTGTGGACGCGGCCACCCGCACCGAGCGCAAGACCGTCTTGCTGCGCAGCGAATCCTCGGCGCTGACCGTGCACCAGGGCACGAACACGGTGTACACCAACGGCGGCCAGAACGGCCTCACCCGCGTCGACGGCACGGCGGGCACGCTGAGCGGCGAGCTGTCGCTGGGCGTCAACCCCGGTGCCGTCGCCGTCGACCAGCGGACGCGCACGGTGTGGGTCACCGACCCCCTGCACGGCCGGGTCTTCCTGGTCCGCGATTTCTGACCGGGCAGCTGGGGCCACTCCAGGTATACCGTCGGAAAGCATGAAACTCGGACTGCAGATCCCCGACTTCACCTGGCCGAACGGGGCGTCCGCGCTGGGCGCCGACCTGGCCGCCGTCGTCCGTGCGGGCGACCAGGCGGGCTTCGACTCCATTGCCGTGATGGACCACTTCTTCCAGATCGGCGCCGTCGGCCCGACCGAAAACGACATGCTCGAGGCGTACACGACCCTCGGCTTCATCGCCGCGCACACCGAGCGCGCCAAGCTGCTCACCGTGGTCACCGGCGTCCTCTACCGCCACCCCGGACTGCTGGCCAAGGCCATCACGACGCTGGACGTGCTCTCCGGCGGCCGCGCGATCCTCGGCATCGGCGCGGGCTGGAACGAGGAGGAGTCCCGCGGGCTCGGCTTCCCGTTCCCGTCCGTGGCCGAGCGCTTCGAGCTGCTGGAGGAGAACCTCCAGTACGTGCTGCAGATGTGGGCCGATGGCGACGCGCCGTTCAAGAGCAAGCACTTCGACGCCACGCGGTTGCTCAACGTGCCGCAGGCGCTGTCGGAGCCGCGGCCGCCGATCATGATCGGCGGCGGCGGCGAGAAGAAGACCCTGCGGCTGGTCGCGAAGTACGCCGACCTGTGCAACCTCTTCAACGGACCGGACCTGGAGCGCAAGCTCGACGTCCTCAAGCGGCACTGCGAGACCGAGGGCCGCGACTACGACTCGATCACCAAGACCGTCTACCACATCCTCGACGTCGGCGAGAACGGTGAAAAGTCCGGCGAGCTGCTGGCCGAGCTGGAGCGGCTGAACGGGCTCGGCATCCAGGTCGCGCTCGGGGTGGTGCCGCACGTCCACAAGCCGGCGGTGCTGGAGAAGTTCGCCACCGACGTCATCCCGGCGGCGAGCAAGATCGGCTGACCCGCCCCTGCCCACGAGCCCTCTCTGCCGGACGGCGGGGAGGGCTCAGCCGTCTTTGGCGGCCACCCGGGTGAGGGTCGCGACGCCGATCCCGGCCACCGCCAGCACAATGCCCACGACCAGCCAGCCCACCAGCGCGAGCACCACGCCGGTGACCGCGAAGAGGGCGAATTCCAGCAGGAAGCGGGCCGGTTCCGGGAGGCGGCGGCGCGCCCGCGGCGCGACGAACAGGCCCCAGAGCGCGGCCGCCGCCACCGGCAGCAGCACGGCGTCGACGATCGCCAGCGCCACCCCGCCGCCGAGCCGGGTGCCCGCCAGGGCCAGACCGCCCAAGAGGGCCAGCTCGGTGAGGAAGCGGACCGTCAGCACCACGCCCGTGAACCCGCTCAGGCGGGGAGTCGGCTGGGAAGTCATCCGGCCAGCCTAGGAGCAGGTCCACTGTGGACCTTACGGGTTCGCTCGGGTACCGTTCGTGATTCCCGCCACAGCTGGGCCATTCAGGTTGCGTTTCCGAATCGGTCCACCAGCCGCTCCCGCGTCGCTGTAACGACCTCCCGGCGCCGGTCGACGTGTCAGGTGCACATCGCGACCGCGAGCCAAGGAGCCTGGTAGATGACCACATGTCGACTCTGCGGTTCGACAAACACGGCCAGTGTCGTCGACCTCGGCGCGACTCCCCCGTGTGAGCGATTTTTGCCGGCGGAGCAGCTCGACGAGCCGGAAGCCACCTTCCCGCTCCACCTGAAGGTCTGCACCGACTGCTGGCTCGCCCAGATCCCGCCGCTGATCGACCCCGACGACACGTTCACCGAGTACGCGTATTTCTCGTCCTTCTCGACGTCGTGGGTCGAGCACGCGAAGCGGTTCGTCGATGGCGCCGTCGACCGGCTCGGGCTCGGCGAGAAGTCGTTCGTCGTCGAGGTGGCGAGCAACGACGGATACCTGCTCAAGCACGTCGTCGGGCACGGGATCCGGTGTCTGGGCGTGGAACCTTCGGTGAACGTCGGGCAGGCGGCGCGCGACGCCGGCGTGCCCACCCTGACGGCCTTCCTCTCCGAGGAAACCGGCCTGAAGGTGCGCGAAGAGCACGGGCCGGCCGACCTCGTCGCCGCGAACAACGTCTACGCGCACATCCCCGACGTCCTCGGCTTCACCAAGGGCCTGCGGGCGCTCGTCGCCGACGACGGCTGGGTCTCCATCGAGGTCCAGCACCTGCTCACGCTGATCGAGAAGAACCAGTACGACACGATCTACCACGAGCACTTCCAGTACTACACGGTCGAATCCGCGCGCCGGGCCCTGGCGACCGGCGGGCTGACCGTGGTCGACGTCGAACTCCTGCCGACGCACGGCGGGTCGATCCGGCTCTGGGCGCGGCCCACCGAGGCTTTTGGGGGGTTCCGGGTGGCGGAGCCCCCGGCCCGGGGCGGAGCCCCGGTTGTCACAGTGGCCGGCGAGCCCAGCGAGCGGATGACCGACGTGCTGGAGCGCGAAAAGGCCGCCGGGCTGCACGAGCTGTCCGGGTACACCGAGTTCGCCGAGCGCGTCACCCGCGTGCGGCTGGACCTGCTGAAGTTCCTCATCGAGGCGCGCAACGACGGGAAGACCGTCGTCGGTTACGGCGCCCCGGGCAAGGGCAACACCCTGCTGAACCACTGCGGCATCCGGACGGACCTGCTGCAGTACACGGTCGATCGCAATCCGTACAAGCACGGCCGGTTCACCCCTGGCACGCGCATCCCGGTGCTGCCGCCGGAACGGATCGAAGCGGACCGGCCCGACTACGTGCTCGTCCTCCCGTGGAACCTCCGGGAGGAACTGACCGAACAGCTCTCCTACATCGGGGCCTGGGGCGGCAAGCTCGTGTTCCCGATTCCCCACTTGGAAATCGTCGAGGTGCAGTGACGTGAAGGTCGTTCTCTTCTGCGGTGGTTACGGGATGCGGATGCGCAACGGCGCGGCCGACGACGTCCCGAAGCCGATGGCGATGGTCGGTCCGAGACCGCTCATCTGGCACGTGATGCGTTACTACGCGCATTTCGGCCACACCGAATTCATCCTGTGCCTCGGCTACGGCGCGGCACACATCAAGAACTTCTTCCTGAACTACCAGGAAACCATTTCCAACGACTTCGTCCTCCGCAACGGGCAGGCGGAGCTGCTGTCCACCGACATCGCGGACTGGACGATCACCTTCGTGCAGACCGGCATCGAGTCGCCGATCGGCGAGCGGCTGCGCCGGGTGCGCCCGTACCTCGACGGCGACGAAATGTTCCTCGCGAACTACGCCGACGTCCTGTCCGACGTCCCGCTGCCCGACATGATCGAGCGGTTCTCGAACTCCGACTCGGGCGCCTCGATGATGGTCGTGCCGCCGCAGTCGTCGTTCCACTGCGTGGAAATGGACGAGGGCGGCAAGGTCGGCTCGATCACCGCGGTGAGCGAAATGCCGCTGTGGGAGAACGGCGGCTACTTCGTGCTGCGGCCGGAAGTGTTCGACCACATCCCGGAGAACGGCGACCTGGTCGCCGACGGCTGCGGCGAACTCGCCAAGCGCGGCCGCCTGCTGGCCTACCCCTACCGCGGGTTCTGGAAGCCGACCGACACGGTCAAGGAACGGGCGGCGCTGGACTACGCCTACAGCCACGGCGACCGGCCCTGGGCGCTGTGGGAGCGCGCCGCCGCGAGCATCGCGTGATCGGGCTCCGGCCGGATCGGCTCGACCGGGTCGTCGCCCTCGGCGCGCACTGCGACGACATCGCGATCGGCGCCGGTGGCACGCTGCTGACCCTCTGCACCGGGCGCCCCGGCCTGCGGGTCGACGCCCTGGTCCTCTCCGGCGGCGGCACGCCCCGCGAGGACGAGGAGCGGGCGGCGCTGGCGGCGTTCTGCCCGGGCGCGGACGTCGACGTCACGGTGCTGAAGCTGCCGGACGGACGCTTCCCGGCGAACTGGGAAGAGGCCAAGAACGCCCTGGAGGACCTGCGGCGGCGGACCGACCCGGACCTCGTCCTGGCGCCCCGCACCGACGACGCGCACCAGGACCACCGCGGGCTGGCGAAGCTGGTGCCGACGACGTTCCGCGACCACCTGGCGCTCGGCTACGAGATCGTCAAGTGGGACGGCGACCTCGGCAGCCCGTCGGTGTACCAGCCGCTGTCCGACGAGCTCGCGGAAGAGAAGGTCCGGCTGCTGCAGGAGCACTACGCCTCGCAGCGGCAGCGGCCCTGGTACGACCGCGAGGCCTTCCTCGGGCTGGCCAGGATCCGCGGGATCGAAGCCGCCGCGAAGTACGCCGAAGCGTTTTTCGTCAAGAAACTCACTCTCGATCTGAAGGGCTGAATCCGATGCGGGTGTTGCTGACGGGGCACAAGGGCTACCTGGGGACGGTGATGGCCCCGGTGCTCGCCGCCGCCGGCCACGAAGTCACCGGCCTGGACTCCGGGCTGTTCGAGGACTGCCTGCTCGGGCCCGCCCCCGCCGACCCGGCCGGGCACGCCGTCGACCTGCGGGACGTGGAGGCCAAGCACGTCGAGGGCTTCGACGCGGTGATCCACCTGGCCGCGCTGTCGAACGACCCGCTGGGCTCGCTCGCGCCCGACCTGACCTACGACATCAACCACCACGCGTCGGTGAAGCTCGCGAAGCTGGCGAAGGACGCCGGCGTCCAGCGGTACGTCTACGCGTCGACCTGCTCGGTGTACGGCGCCGGCGGCGACAACCTCGTCGACGAGGACGCGCCGCTGCGGCCGGTGACGCCGTACGCGGAGTCGAAGGTGCGCGTCGAGGCCGACGTCCACGAGCTCGCCGACGACGACTTCACGCCGGTGTACATGCGCAACGCGACCGCGTTCGGCTACTCGCCCCGCCTGCGCGGCGACATCGTGCTGAACAACCTGACCGCGCACGCTCACCTGTCCGGCGAGGTGCTGGTGCTCTCCGACGGCACGCCGTGGCGGCCGCTGGTGCACGCCCAGGACATCGCGCGCGCGTTTGCCGCTGCGTTGACGGCGCCGAAGGAGGCCGTGCACAACAAGGCCTTCAACATCGGTACCGAGGAGAACAACGTCACCGTCGCCGAGATCGCCCAGGAGGTCGTCGAGGCCGTGCCGGGCTCGACGCTGAACATCACCGGCGAGGCGGGCGCCGACCCGCGCTCGTACCGGGTCGACTTCTCGCGCTTCCGCGCGGCGATCCCCGGCTTCGCCTGCGACTGGTCGGTCAAGGACGGCGCCGTCGAGCTCATCGAGGCCTACCGCAAGTTCGGGCTCACCCGGGACTCGTTCCAGCAGCTGTTCACCCGGCTGGCCTGGCTGAAGAGCGAGGGCGAAGCCGGTCGCGTCGACACCACCCTGCGGCGGAAGTAGTGGCGGGCCCGCAGCTGCGGACCGGGGCGGAGCTGCACGCCCTGGTCGAGCGGCTGTACCCGATCTGCCGCAGCATCACCGGCGACGGCGTGCGGCAGACCTTGGACATCATCGGCGAGCACATCTCCCTCGAGCGGCACGAAGTCCCGACCGGTACGCAGGTGCTGGACTGGACGATCCCGCAGGAGTGGAACATCCGGGACGCGTACGTCGCCGCTCCGGACGGCTCGCGGGTCATCGACTTCCAGGAGCTGAACCTGCACGTCGTGGGCTACAGCGTCCCGGTGTCGCGGCGGATGCCGCTGAGCGAACTGCGGGAGCACCTGCACACGCTGCCCGAGCAGCCGTCGTGGGTGCCCTACCGGACCAGCTACTACGCCCCGGCCTGGGGCTTCTGCCTCGCGCAGGAGAAGCTCGACGCGCTCCCGGACGGCGACTACGACGTCGTCATCGACTCGACGCTGTCCGACGGCTCGTTGACCTACGGCGAGCACGTCGTCCCGGGGCGCGTCACCGACGAGGTCATCGTGTCCTGCCACGTGTGCCACCCGTCGCTGGCGAACGACAACCTCGCCGGCATCGCGGTGGCCATCTCGCTGGCCCAGCAGCTGGCGCTCGCCCAGCCCCACTACACCTACCGGTTCCTGTTCATGCCGGGTACGATCGGCTCGATCACCTGGCTGGCCCGCAACGCCTCGCGGATCGAGAAGGTGCGTCACGGGCTGGTGCTGGCGTGCGCGGGCGACCCGGGATCGTTGACGTACAAGAAGTCCCGCCGCGACGACGCCGAGATCGACCGCGTCATGCAGCACGTGCTGCGGTCGCGGGAGCATCGCATCGCCGACTTCTCGCCGTACGGCTACGACGAGCGCCAGTTCTGCTCGCCGGGCTTCAACCTCGGCGTCGGCTCGCTGACGCGCACGCCGTACGCGGGTTACCCCGAGTACCACACCTCCGCCGACAACCCGGATTTCGTGTCGCCCGCGGCCATGGAGGACACGCTCGGTGTCTTGAAGGACGCGTTCGGCGTCCTGGACCGCAACCGCCGGTACGTCAACCTCAGCCCGTACGGCGAGCCGCAGCTCGGCAAGCGCGGGCTGTACGACTCGCTCGGCGGCCGCAGCGACGCCAAGCAGGCCCAGATGGCGATGCTGTGGGTGCTCAACCTCTCCGACGGCGAGCACTCGCTGCTGGACATCGCCGAGCGCGCCGGGCTGCCCTTCGACATCGTCGACGTCGCGGCCCGTGCCCTGCACGACGCCGGTCTGGTCAAGGAGTGAGCGACGTGGCCAACCATCGCCGTGCGCCGCGCTCGATCTTCCGGTCGGGCGCGGCGCGCGCGATGGCCGGACGGCTGAGCTGGGGCCTCGGCGACCAGGCCGTGTCCAGCCTGACCAACTTCGCCGTGGGGCTGTACGTGGCCCGCTCGCTCGGCACGTTCGCGTTCGGCATCTTCAGCCTCGCCTGGGTCACCTACGGCGTGGTGCTCAACATCTCCCGCGGCCTCGCCACCGACCCGCTGATGGTGCGGTTCAGCGCCGTACCGGAGGACCGGTGGCGGTCGGGCGTGGCGAGCGCGTCCGGCACCGCGATCGGCGTCGGCTGCGTGACCGGGGTGGTCAGCCTGCTGGCCGGGCTGGCCGCGGGCGGCCCGCTCGGCAACGCGTTCGTCGCGCTGGCCGTCGTCCTGCCGGGCTTGCTCCTGCAGGACGCCTGGCGCTTCGCGTTCTTCGCGCGCGGCGCGGGCAAGAAGGCGTTCGTCAACGACTGCGTGTGGGGCGTGGCCATGCTCCCGGCGCTCTACGTCGCCGCGCAGATCCACACGGTGGTCGCGTTCGTGCTGGCCTGGGGTCTGTCCGGCGCGGTCGCGGCCCTGTACGGCGGGTTCCAGACCGGGATCCTCCCGCACCCGCGGGAGATGGCGGGCTGGCTCCGGACGCAGCGCGACCTCAGCGTCCGGTACCTCGTCGAGAACGTCAGCAACAGCGGCGCGTCACAGCTGCGCGCCTACGGCCTCGGCGCCATCGCCGGCATCACCGCCGTCGGCGCGGTCCGCGGCGCCGAGCAGCTCCTCGGCCCGTTCCTGGCCCTGCTCATGGGGCTGTCCCTGGTCACCGTCGCCGAGGGCGCGCGGGTGCTTCAGCGGGCGCCGCACCGGCTGAAGCACTTCTGCGTGATCCTCGGCGGCGGCCAAGCGGGCGCCGCCCTGTGCTGGGGTCTCGGCCTGCTGCTCCTGGTGCCCGACCGCGCCGGCCGCTGGGTGATGGGCTCGGTGTGGGACTCGTCGTCCCCGCTGATCCTGCCGGTCACCCTCGCCGTGGTCGGCGCCAGCTTCGCCACCGGCGCCGCCGCCGGGCTCCGAGCTCTGGGCGCAGCCAAGCGGAGCCTGCGGTCGCAGCTGATCGCCTCCCTGTTCTACGTCACGTTCGGCATCACCGGCGCCTTCCTCGGTGGTGCGGCCGGGTCCGCGTGGGGCGTCGCGACCGCGACGCTCGGCGGGTCCGTCGTCTGGTGGCTGCAACTGCGGATCGGGCTGCGCGAGTACGTGCCGCCGGGGGCCGACGAGCCCACCGTGGTGTTCGAGCCGATCAAAGAGCCGATCAAGGAATGAGGACTCCATGACCACCGTCCCGCGGCTGAGCCTCGGCCTCCCGGTGTACAACGGCGAGGAGTACCTCGCCGAGTCGCTGGACGCCCTGCTCGGCCAGACCTACGAAGACTTCGAGCTGATCATCTCGGACAACGCCTCCACCGACGGCACCGACGAGATCTGCCGCCGCTACGCCGAGAAGGACTCGCGGATCCGCTACGTCCGCCAGCCGAAGAACGTCGGCGCGACGCCGAACCACAACTTCGTGTTCGACGTCTCCCGCACCGAGCTGTTCAAGTGGGTCTCCCACGACGACCTGTACGCCCGCGACCTGCTCAAGCGGTGCGTCGAGGCCCTCGACGAGCGACCGGACGTCATCCTCGCCCACTGCGACCAGGCGATCATCGACGGCGACGGCCGCATCGTCCAGCCGCTCCAGTACACCCTGGACACCGCGTCCCGGCACGCGCCGGACCGCTTCCGCAGCATCCTGTTCGAGCCGGGCGGCGACGACTTCTACGGCGTCATCCGCGCCGACGTCCTCCGCCGCGTCAAGCCGCTCGACAGCTACCACCACGCCGACCGGACGTACTCGGCCGAGATGGCCATGCACGGCCCGTTCCACCAGGTGCCCGAGCTGCTCTACTTCCGCCGCGACCACCCCGGCCGCGCGGAACGGGCCAACCCGACCATCCGGAGCCGGTGCGCGAATCTGGACCCGCGGCGCGCGAACCGGCTCCGGAATCCCACCGTCCGCCTGCTCGGCGAGTACGTCTACGGGTTCGCGGACCTGATCCGCCGCGCGCCGATCTCGGCCGCCGACAAGCGCGAGTGCTTCGGCCACCTCGGCGCTTGGCTGACCAACCGGGCCCGCTCCGGCCACGGCGAGCGCGTCGAGGACCGCGCGCCGACCGCCTCGGACGTCGCCACGGTCAACGAGATCGTGGCCGGCCGGGAAGGCAGGCTCGCGTGAAGCGTGCGCCACGCGTCGGCGTGTTCGGCCTGCTCGGCTCGGGGAACCTCGGCAACGACGGTTCCCTCGAAGCCGTGCTCGGCTACCTGCGCGCCGAGTACCCGGACGCCGTGCTGAGCGCCCTGGTCGGCGGCCCGGAGCTCGTCCGCGAGCGGTACGGCCTCGACGCGACGCCCCTGCACTGGAACCAGTCCGAGTACGAGACGGCGTCCGGACTGCGCTCGGTCGCCCTCAAGGGCTTCGGCAAGCTGGTCGACATCGCGCGGACCGCGGCCTGGGTCCGCAAACAGGACGTCGTCATCGTGCCCGGCATGGGCGTGCTCGAAGCGACGCTTCCGCTGCGTCCGTGGGGTTTCCCGTATTCGCTCTTCCTCCTCTCCGCCACCGGCCGCCTCTTCGGCACCAAGGTGGCGCTCGTCTGCGTGGGTGCGAACCACATCGGCGCCCGGGCGACGCGGACGCTGGTCCGCTGGTCCGGCCGGCTCGCCGCCTACCGCTCCTACCGCGACGACATCTCGCGCGACGCCATGCGCGCCATGGGCGTCGACACGAGTGCCGACCAGGTCTATCCCGACCTCGCGTTCTCCCTCCCTACCCCGGCCGCCGTCGCCAAGCCGGGCACCGTCGGCGTCGGCGTGATGGCCTACTACGGCGGCAACGACGACCGCGCCGAGGCCGACCGCATCTACCGCCACTACGTGGACACGATGAACCGTTTCGTCGCGTGGCTCGTTGACCAGGACAGACCCGTCCGGCTGTTCATCGGCGACCGGATCGACCGGCAGGTCGTCGACGAGATCATCGAGAAGACCGCTTCCCCGCTGGTGACGGCGGCTCCGGCGGAGACCCTGGACGAGCTGATGCACGAGATGGCCGCGGTGGACAGCGTGGTGGCCACGCGCTACCACAACGTGCTCTGCGCCCTGAAGGTCGCGAAACCGACCGTGGCGATCGGCTACGCACCGAAGAACGACGTCCTCATGGCGGAGATGGGCCTCGATGGCTTCACCCAGCGGGCGAAGACCGTCGGCTTCGACCGGCTCGTCGAGCAGTTCACCGAACTCGAGAACCGCTCGGCCGAACTGCGCCGGACGCTCCAGGAACGGAACGAGATGAACGCGCAACGGCTCAAGGACCAGTTCGCCGCCCTTTCGGCGGCCCTCTTCGGGGGTGGGCGATGAAGGCCATTCCGGTGCCCGAGATCGACGGTGCGTATCTGTTCGAACCCACACCGCACGCGGACCAGCGCGGCTTTTTCAGCCGGACGTTCGACCGTGACGTCGTCGCGTCGGTGGGCATCGACCCGGACGGCTTCGTCCAGGACAGTCTTTCCCGCTCCCGCAAGGGGGTCGTCCGCGGGATGCACCTGCGCGGCGGGGCCGGTGAGGCGAAGCTGGTGCGGTGTTCGCACGGCGCGATCTTCGACGTCGTGGTGGATCTCCGACCGGATTCGCCGACATTCCGGAATGTGAAAACCTTCGAACTATCCGGTGAGAACCAGGTTTCCGTGTACATCCCGGCGGGGTGCGCGCACGGATTCCAGTCACTTACGGATCCCTCGGATGTTTCGTACCGTATCGATCGGGCACACGATCCTGAAGAAGACATTACGATTTCGTACAAAGACCCTGAATTGGACATTTCTTGGCCACTGTCGGTCACAATGGTCAGTGATCGGGACGAACGGGCGCCCTCTCTGGAAGAGGCGTTGAAACCAACGAGGTGAGCCACGACATGGGAACGAACCTGCCCCGCTCCACACAGGTGGACGAGCGGCTGCACCGGGTCATCCCGGGCGGTGCGCACACCTACGCCAAGGGCTCGGACCAGTATCCCGAAGGGATGGCCCCGGTCATCTCCCACGGCCGCGGCGGGCACGTCTGGGACGTCGACGGCAACGAGTACGTCGAGTACGGCGCGGGTCTGAGGGCGGTCAGCCTCGGCCACGCCCACCCGCGGGTCATCGAGGCGGTGCGCGGCGAGCTGGAGAAGGGCAGCAACTTCATCCGGCCCTCGATCATCGAAGCCGAGGCCGCCGAGCGGTTCCTCGAGAACGTGCCGACGGCCGACATGGTGAAGTTCACCAAGAACGGCTCGGACGCGACGACCGCCGCGGTGCGGCTGGCCCGCGCCACCACCGGCCGCAAGCTCGTCGCCAAGTGCGCCGACCACGCCTTCTTCTCGACCGACGACTGGTTCATCGGCACCACGCCGATGAACGCGGGCATCCCGGACGAGACGACCGAGCAGACGGTGTCCTTCCCGTACGGCGACCTGCAGGCCGCGGAGCAGCTGCTGCAGCGCCACGACGGCGAGATCGCGTGCATGATCCTGGAGGCGGCCGCGGCGGCGGAACCGCCGCCGGGGTACCTGCAGGGCCTGCGCGAGCTCACCACCCGGCACGGCGTCGTCCTGATCTTCGACGAAATGATCACCGGCTTCCGGTGGTCCGCCCACGGCGCGCAGGGCCTCTACGGCGTCACGCCCGACCTCTCCACGTTCGGCAAGGCGCTCGGCAACGGCTTCGCGGTGTCGGCGCTGGCGGGCAAGCGGGAACTGATGGAGATCGGCGGCCTGCGCACCGGCCGCGAGCGGGTGTTCCTGCTCTCGACCACGCACGGCGCGGAGACCCACTCGCTGGCCGCCGCGATGGCGGTCATGGACGTCTACCGCGACGAAGACGTCATCGGCCGCATGCACGCACTCGGCGACCGGCTCGCCGCCGGCGTCCGCGAGGTGGCGGCCGGGATCGGCGTCGAAGACCACGTCGTCGTCCGTGGCCGGGCCAGCAACCTCGTCTTCGGCACGCTCGACGAGCAGGGCCACCCCTCGCAGCCGTACCGGACGCTGTTCCTGCGCGAGCTGATCAGCGGCGGGGTGCTCGGACCGTCCTTCGTGGTCAGCGCCGCGCTCACCGAGGCGGACATCGACAAGACCATCGACGTCGTCGCCCAGGCCTGCACGGTGTACCGCAAGGCCCTCGACGCGAACGACCCGGCGCCGTGGATGGGCGGCCGCCCGGTGCAGCCCGTGTTCCGCAAATACGCCTGATCCCCGCACGTGCGGGCCGGATTCACCCGTTGGGTCCGATGAGGACACTTGAGGGTGACTGTTTTCCGGCCCGTTCGTGCGTAACTTCCTGCCATGGGCAGATCTCGTGTGGTACTCGTCGCTGCTTGCTCGCTCCTGATCGCCGTGGCGTGCCCGGCGGTCGCGGGCGCCGCCGACGGGCCCGGTCCGGTGTGCGGTCACCAACCCGCCGGATACGAGCAGCCACCGTCCGGAGCCGTCACAGTGGAGCCGGCCGTCGACGGCGACCTCGCGGCGAAGACGGCGGCGAACCCGGCGGGCACGACCTTCTGGCTCGGGCCCGGCACCCACACGCTCGGCAATGACGAGTTCGGCCAGGTCGTCCCCAAGGACGGCGACGTCTACCTCGGTGCGCCGGGCTCGGTCGTCGACGGCCGCGGCGTCAACCGGGCGGCCTTCACCCAGCGGGCCCGCAACGTGGAGATCCGCGGCCTCACCGTCCGCGGGTTCGCCGCGCTGCAGGACCAAGGCGTGGTCAACCACGACTCCGGCGACGGCTGGCTCATCGAGAACACCACCATCGAGGACAACGCGGGCGCGGGACTGATGGCCGGCGCCGGCCAGGTCGTGCGGCACAGCTGCCTGCGCGACAACGGCCAGTACGGGCTCAACGCGTACCAGGCGGGCGACGGGATCACCGGGCTCGTGCTGGAGGGCAACGAGATCACCGGCAACAACACCGGCGACTGGGAGGCCAAGGTGCCGGGCTGCGGGTGCAGCGGCGGCGCCAAGTTCTGGGCCGTGAACGGGGCCGACATCCGCGGCAACTGGGTCCACGGCAACCACGGCGCCGGGCTGTGGGCCGACACGAACAACAACGACTTCCTCGTCGAGGACAACCTGTTCGAGGCCAACGACGCCGAGGCGCTGTTCTACGAAACCAGCTACAACCTGGTGCTGCGCGGCAACACCTTCCGCGGCAACACCCTCGTCCAGGGCCGGGCCTTCGCGGCCCGCGGCGACAACTTCCCGGTGGCGACGGTGTACCTCTCGGAATCGGGCGGCGATCCGCGCGTGCGGGCCCGGACGTCGGCCGTCGACATCAGCGGCAACACGTTCGAGGACAACTGGGCCGGGATCACGTTGTGGGAGAACGCCGACCGCTTCTGCAACAGCCCGGCGAACACCTCGACGGGCTACTGCACCAAGGCGGCGGCAAAGCCTTCGTGCGCCGCGGGCACGATCGAGCAGGCCCCGGCGTACGACGACTGCCGCTGGAAGACGCAGCGGGTGGAGGTCCACGGGAACACCTTCCGCTTCGACACCGGCCGCGTCGGCTGCACGAGCCTGTGCGGGCGGATGGCTCTGCTGTCGAACTACGGGACGTTCCCGGACTGGTCGCCCTACAAGGGAACGGTGATCGAAGAGGCCATCACCTTCCACCAGGCCAACCGGTGGCACGACAACTCCTACTCCGGGCCGTGGACTTTCGTGGCGCATGACACCTCCAAGACGGTCGACGCTGCGGGCTGGCAGGCCAAGCCCTACTCGCAGGACGAGTGCTCTTCGTTCGGCGGTGGGCCCGCCGGCTGCTGATCAAAAGCTTGCCGGAGAGGTCCGACAGTTTTTGACCGACCGAGCGCCGATGTTCGCGTTTTCCCTTGAAACCAAAGGGAAAAGTCGCGAACGGAGAGTTTCGGACAGCGCCGGGTTCACCCTTTTCAGCGATGGCGCTCGCACGTGTGTTCGGTACCGTCGGAGACATGACCACTCCGACCGCCACCCTCGTCCACAGTGGACGATTTGTTCAGGCCCTGGTGAACCGTGCGCTCGGTTCGCCCCGAAGACGCCCGGCGGGCAACCGCCGATTGCCGAGAACGAGGAGGAGGTCCTGGGCCGCCCCGGTGAGCGGGGTACCGGTGCCGTACGACCAGTCGAGGTCATCGGCACGCAGGGCAATGCCGGTCAGATCGGTGCCGAAGTACTTGATCTGCTTCGGCTTCATCGCGGCGAAGATGACCTCAAGGCGTACCGGCGGAACCCGGCGCTCCAGCTGCAGGGCGGTCGTGATGTCGAGGCCGTGGATCACGTCGTGGCTCAGAGCGCCCTCAGCGCCGCCACCCGGCGGCCGCCACGGGTGGTCGGCGTTGTCGCGCAGCGAAGCGACCAGCGCCTCGCGGGAGAGTTCGGCGGCCTCGCGCCGGGCGACGCGGTCGGCCATGGCGTTGAAGCGCCCACCGGACTTCGCCAGTTCCCGCACGAACCGCCCGGTGGAGAACCGGAACGGCATGGTCATGTGGGCCACCACCTCGGCCACCCGCCAGCCGGCGCACAGCGAAGGCGAGGTCCACGCCGACGGCGGCAGCGATTCGAACAGGGCGGCAAGCTCCCGCCGCTCGGCGGCGATCAGGTCCTGGATCACGGGGGTCTCCTTCACAGGTCGGTCCCCCACCGACGAACGGAACCGGCCCGGACCGACACCGCCCCTCGAAACCCCTCCCCCGGCGAAGGCGGCTCCGAACAGTCCGGCAGCGAGCCCCGGCCTCCTCAGAGCGCTCGGCGGCGCAGTCAGCGACCTGTCGGCCGCCCCGACACGCAACCCCACCACACGGCCAGGCCGACCGGCACACGAGGCGGTCGGCGCCTCTGCCACCGCTGCGAGGCCCCGCCGTACAACCAACCAGCCGCCACCACCGGTCCGAGCCGGTCGGCGACCAAGCACCCCGCGGGCGCCCCCTCAGAGGCGATCGGCCACGCGGTCCAGCGCCCAAGCGGTCGCCGGAACCGCGGCCAGCGCGGCGCAGAACCCACCCACAGCATCCGTCGGGTAGTGCGCGCCCAACGCCACCTCGGCCCATCCCATCGCCAAGCCGGCCACCAAGGCCACCCCCAACGCAAGGGAAACCCCGGCCGCGCGCCCCAGCGCCCAGCGCTCGGTGAGCACCAGCCCGATGACCAGCGCGAGCGCCGTCGCCATGGCCGTGTGCCCACTCGGGTACGACAGGAACTCGCCGTGGATGGTGCGGCCGACCAGCGGCTTCAGCACTGTCGTCACCGCCACCGTGACCACCACGCCCAGCACCGTCAGCACGGCGGCCCGGACACGGTGGACCAGCCAGCACACCCCCGCAAGGAGCGCGATCAGGATCGCCGAGCCCACCGGTTCGCCACCGAAGTCGAAGACCAGGGCGACGTACCGCCACGGCGGCCGGACCCCGTCGATCGAAGGGAGGAGTGCGGCGTCGAAGCCGGTCAGGCCCGAGTCGTGGAAGTGGAGGATGCCGAGCGCGACCAGCACCGCCGTCGCCAGGGCGGCCGAGATCGACAGCGGAGCGCGCAGCACGGCCGGCAGGGCCGGGGGCGCCGTCCGGACCAGCTGCCTCACGCCTTGATCGCCGCCTCGTACCCGGCGATCAAGCGGTCCAGGCCGACCGCCGGCGTGAAGTCCTTCTCGTACCGGACGCGGGCCGCGTCGCCCATTTCGCGATTGTGGTCACCGACGACCGCGCGCAGGCGGTCGGCGAGCGAGGCCTCGTCGTCCGGGACGTGCAGGAGACCCGTGACACCGTCGTCGACCAGCTCGGGGAACGCGCCGTGCGCGGCCGCGACCGTCGGCACGCCGGCGGCCATCGCCTCGACCACCACCAGGCCGAAGGCCTCCAGCCACGTCGACGGCGCGACCACCGCGACCGCGTCGGCGGTCAAGGCGCGGCACTCCGCCTTGTTCTGGAGGCCGACGTACGAGACATCCGGGCGGCCGGCCGCCCAGGCCGCGACCTCGTCCTGCATCGGGCCGGTGCCCGCGATGACCAGCGGCACGCCCAGGGCGCCGCCGAGACGCTCCCACGCCCGCATCAGCAGGCCGACCCCCTTCTCCTCGGTGATGCGGCCGAGGAACAGCACGTGCCGGCCGGCGCCGGTGCGGCGGACACCGGGGTCGGTGACGAAGTTGTGCTTCACCGCCATCCGCTCGCCGGGCATCCCGGCCGAAACCAGGAGGTCACGTTGGGCCGCCGAAATGCAGAAGAACCGGGAAACGCCCGTCCACCACCGGCGCCGGTTCGCGACCATGCTCGCCGCCATCGGGAGCGTGGCCGCGCTCGAACCGCGGTAGCAGCCGTGCTTCACCGCCGGCAGCGGTGAGCCGCCGACGCACTCGGTGCAGATGCGGCCGTCGCGGTGGAGCGTGCCGGGTGGGCAGACCATCGTGTAGTTGTGCAGCGTCGCGACCGCGGGCACCCCCGCGTCCGCGCACGCGGCGACCACCGAAGGCGACAGCAGCGGGAACGTGTTGTGGATGTGCACGACGTCCGGGCGCGAAGCCCGCAGCCGAGCGGCGAGCTCCTTCCGCACCGCCGGGTTCCACGGCACCATCAGCGGCACCGCGGCCTTGCGGGGCAGCGGCATCGCCGCGATGTCGTCGCTGCGGCGTTCGAACAACGACACCTGATGGCCGCCGTCGGCGAGCAGCGTCACCTCGGCGTCGACCACGTTGTTCTCGCCGCTCGGCTGCTCGGACCGGTACCGGTTGTGCACCACGAGCACCTTCACGCGCCTGCACCTCGCACGTCTGCCCCCTTCGTCGGGATGAATGCCTGTTCGTCGGACTGCGGCACCCCGCGGACCAGCAGCGACGCGGCGACCGCCAAGTGCAGCAGGTACGGCGACGCGTCGCCGAGCCCCGCTTCGGTGTAGGAGGCCGATATGCAATAGGTGATCAGGAAGATCGCGCACGCACGAGCCAATGACGGTGGCCGCAGCACAGCCACCACGACCAGCGTGAGGAGGAATGCCGCCACCAGCGCGATCCCGACGAACCCCTGCTCGTGGTAGATCGCGAGCCAGCTGTTGTCGATCGGGAGGCCGTCGTAGGACTTGTCGGTCAGCCCGACCCCGAAGATGTAGTCCGCCGTCGACCGCGGGGCCTCCAGCAGGGCGTCCCACACCTTCGCGCGGCCGGTCAGGCTGGAGAAGTTGTCCGCGCTCTGGCCGCGGAGGAACCACGTCTGCAACGCACCCGCGAGCACCACGCCGGCGACCCCGCCGACACCGACCGTCCACGCGAACACCTTCCGGGCGCGGGCGCTGGTCAGCATCATCGACAGGAAGGCCACCGCGAGGCCGGCGACGAGGCCGAGCGTCGCCGTGCGGGTGTGGGTAAGCATCAGCAACCCCAGCACCGGCACGACGATCACCAGCGCGCTGCGCCAGGTCGTGCGGCGCCCGAACCAGAGGAGGAGCGTGAGCCCGGCGATGACGGCCGCGTACTGGCCGATCTGCGGCGGGGTCAGCGGCCAGATCGCGCCCGAGAGCCGGCCGCCGTACTCCTCCGGCATCGCTTTGCCGGGCGAGATCACCAGGCCGACCGCCACCGATGCGAGCACGACCGCGTACGTGCGGATGTGGTACCGGACGAACGCGAACCCGCCGTCCCACCAGCGGGTCAGCAGCCAAAGCGTGGAGACGAACATCGTGAGCCGGAAGCAGCGGAACAACGCGCCGAGACCCTCTTGCAGGTCGGCGCTGGAGAGGATGCTCGTCCCCAGCAGCGCCGTCAGCAGCAGCAGGTACGCGCTCGGGCGGATCCGCAGGTGCTTGTTCAGCGCCAGCGCGATCACGAACGCCGTCATCAGCGAGCCCATGGTGACCAGCTGGCTGACCGACCGCGGCAGCGGGAGGACCGTCTTCGCGCCGGTCGAGCCGAGCGTGTTGAGGATGAGCAGCGCCCACGCCACGCCCGCCCACTTCGGCGTCGAGGAGGCGGGTTCGGGCGCAGCGTCGCCGCGAAGGCCGGCCAATCCTGTCTGCGCTGTCTGCCCGGTCGGCCCGGTCTGCGCTGTCATGTCAGCCCCCGCCCTGCGCGGTGAAGGTGCTCCCGCTGTCCTGCGAGTACGGCGCACCTTCCCACTCGCCGATCTCGATGACGCGGTCGGCCGAGTACGCGATGAAGGTCCACGGGCCGGCGTAGCTGTTGTCGTGCCAGCGGTTGTCCTGCTTGTAGGTGATCGATTCCTGGACGGCGTCGCCGCGGTACGGCGACCAGTCCGGGTAGCTGCCGAAGTTCGACAGCAGGCCCATCCGGCCGCAGGAGGCCTGGCAGCCCACGACCGCCGGGTCGAGGACGAACTTGTTGTCGTGGATGTCGACGTGCTGGGTCTTCCAGCGGCAGTCGGCCAGGAGTGCGCCGCTGGTGATCGCCGGGGCCGCGCACTGCTTGACGGACGGCACCAGCCGGGTGCAGTCGCCCGAGGAGGTGTTGGCCGGGCTGTTGCAGAACCGGTCGGCGTTCTCCCACAGCGTGATCCCGGACCAGTTGTTCTCCAGGTAGTTGCGGGAGATCTCGATCTTCGCGGTGCGGGCCTTGATCCGCGGCTCGCCACCGGACTCGGAGATGTAGACCGCCGACGTCGGGAAGTTGTCGCTCTTGTCGGCGTACCGGCGGCCGTCGGCCCAGTTGTTCTTGCGGATCGTGTTGTCCCGGATGACGGCGTTGTAGCTGATCTCGTAGATCAGCGCGGCGCTGTCGTTGTTCTCGATGAGGTTGCCCTCGATGAGGAAGTCGTTGTTGTTCGTGTCGGCCCACAGCCCGGTGCCGTGGTTGTCGTGCACCCAGTTGCCGCGCACGTCGGCGCCGTCGACATCCCAGAACTTGACCCCGCCGCTGCAGCCGCAGCCGTCGATCTTCGCTTCCCAGTCGCCGGTGTTGTTGCCGGCGATCTCGTTGCCCTCGACGACGAGGGCGGTGATCGGCGTGCCGCCGGAGTAGGCGTTCATCCCGTACTGGCCGTTGCGGCGCAGGCAGTTGCCGCGCACCTGCTGGCGCGCGCCCGCCATGAGGCCGGCACCGTCGTTGTCCTGGATGGTCGAGTGCTCGATCACCCAGCCGTCGCCGGAGTCGTGGTTGACCACGCCTTCGTCGTGCGGGGCGGCGAAGCCCTGCACGGTCACGTAGGTGATCTTGACGTCGACCGCGTGGCCGGTGAAGGCGTACTGGTTGATCTTCCGGCCGTCGACGACCGCGCCGGGCGCACCGATGTAGACGTCGCCGTCCTTGGGGGACACCTGGTCGTACTTGTCGTCGCCGAGGATGTGCTTGCCGGCCTTGAGCCAGAAGGTGGTGCCCGACCCGGCCGAGCGGGTCTTCGCCGCCAGGTCCCCCGGCACGGCGGGATCGACGACAACGGCACCCGCGGGCGCGGCGGCCGGTCCCGCCGGCTGCTTGTCACACACGGCGGCGACCGACCCGCTGGGGGCCGCGGTGGCCTGGGCCGGACCACCGTCGGTGTCGGGGCCACCCGAGCACGCCGCGACCGTGAGCAGGACACCGAGCAGCGGAGCTGCACGGCCGAGTCGGAAGCGGCGGGCTGTCACGGGCGGGTCCTAACTGAAGCGGAGCAGGGTGGTGAGGTGACCGGGCGACCCGGAGCCGATGAGGGTGGTGGCGGGTTCCTTCCGCCCGAACCCCGCGGAGTACCAGCCCAACGGCGGCTCGGCAGCACCACGGTGCACGGTCCAAGAGAGTCCGGCGGGCAATTCCATGACGGCGGTGCGCACAACGCCGGCGAGCGAACCGGAAACCCGCCCGACGAGCGGATCGGCAGCCACGGAACCGGCCCGGCCCCCCGCAGCGGCGGAACCGGGCTCGTGCCCGCCACCGGCGACCAGCGGATCGGCAACCAGGGAACCGGCCGCACGCCCACCGTCGGCCGAGGAACCGCCGCTGCTCCCCTCCTCCGCGAACGAATCGGGCCCATCCGGGGCGACCGTCCAGCGGAGGCGGGCCGTGGTGCCGTCGAGCATGACCGTCACCGTCGGGCCGAAGTGGAACGCCAAGCGGGCTGCGCCCGGCGAACCCCCGCCCAGCACGTCGTCGACGATCTTCAGGACCTCGCCGTCCAGCTCGACCGTGCGGCGGTGGATTGCCGGGGCGTAGCCGTCGTGGGCTGCCGACCAGCGGGCCGGTCCGTTGTCCGGGGTGTGGACCTCCAGGACCTTCGTCACCGCGTGGCGGGTCCACAGGAACGGGCCACCCGACACCGACTGGTCGCGGCCCGCCAGCTCGAGCGTGTTGTGGCCCAGCGTCGACCGGAAGTACGAGCGCCACTGCGGCTCGCCGTGGTAGCAGAACGTGCCCGGGTCGGCGAGCACATCCACGCCGTCGTGGCGGACCTCCAGCGAGAGCGCGTCCGCGTGGGCGTGGGCCGCGATCGACAGGAATCCGTGGGGACCTCCGTCGCAGCGGACCCACAGCGGGCCCGAACGCAGGATCGTCATTCCCGCGTCGCGCAGGTGCGCCGGACGGCGGCCGGGGCGGACGCCCGAAGCGCGTGGAGTCCGCGACACCAACGATGCCAGCAGAGGTGTCCGTACGTCGTCGCCCGGGACCGGTGGCCACCAGTCCAGGCGGCCGAACAGCGCCTCACCGGAGCCCAGCAAGGAGGCCCAGCGGTCAGTCGCCGCGCCGTCGACGATCAGGCCGAAGCCGTCGTCGGCGTCGCCCTGGCGGGGCGGCCGGAGCCTGTTGTCCACAATGGACGCCAGGGCGTCGGTCATCCGGAGCAGGACCTCCCACGTCGAATCCGGCACCGGCGTGCCCGCGGCGTCGGCCTCGATCGCCGCCGCCAGGCCGAGTTCGAGCACCAGGCCGTGGTACTCCGACGCGAGTTCCGCGTTGAGACCGGAGGCGAACGTGTTGCGCGCCAGCTGGACGTCCAGCGAGCGCATCGCCGCGGCGCGCCAGCCCGCCGACTCCGGGAACCAGCCGAACGCGCACGCCGCGGCCAGCAACCCGGCGTCCTCGGCGATCACGTGGTTGTTCGCCGACGAGCCGTGGCTGCGCAGCGTCTCGAGCCAGTTCTGGTGGTGCCACAGCTGGAGCTGGAAGTCCGGGTTCTCCTCGAACAGTTCCGCGGCACCCGCCCAGCCGTCGAGCAGGCGGCGCGTCCAGACCCACGACAGGAGCCGGATGCCCAGCTCGATACCGCTCACCCAGTGCGGCCCTCGCAACGGCGGATTCGCCGCCCACCAAGACCGCAGGTGCTCCGCCACGCGAACCGCGTACGCCGAAGAACCCGTCAGGGCGTATGCCGCGGCCAGCACGGTGAGGTGCTGGTGGCGCGACGGCTCCCAGATCTGCTTGATGTCGCCGACCGTGTCCTCCGACCGGTACGGCACGTCGAACGCGTACTCGTCCGAGGGCGCGCGACGCCCGGTCTTCGGGTCGAGGAACCAGTCGGGCGCCTCGAAATCCGTGCGCTCGACGCCGAAGTACTCCGCGCGGCCCGCCATCAGCTCGTCGGCCGTGGCCAGCAGCCGCTTGACCGCCTCGCCGGACACCTTGCCCAGCACGCCGGCGGGCAGCGTCGCGGTGAAGCGCGGGTGCGACGGCCAATCGGGCGGCGTCGGCAGCGCGGACCGCCACTGCCGCTGGACGACGGCGTGCCGCGCGCGGCCGACGACCTCCGCCGGCCCCATCCGGGACAGCCGGCGCAGGTACCAGCCGGGACCCATCATGGACGGGCACCTGCCTTCGGCAGCAACGCGGGCCGTTTCGGCGCGACGCTCTGCATGCCGGAACGCGGCGGCCTCGACCGGATCGGTGCGTCGCTCGTCATGCCGGGGCACCCGCCTTCCGCGGCAGCTCGATCCGCACCGGCGCCGCGTTCGCGACGCTCGTCTGCGCGGCCAGGGTCGCCAGCGTCGTCGCGGCCAGCGAAGCGATCGAGATCGGCATCGGCGAGCCCGTCCGCACCGCCGACAGGAACGCGTCGACCTCGGCGGCCTGGCCCTTGTCGCGGCCCTTCGGGAGGCGCGAGCTGGCCCACTTCTTCCGCGAGTACACCGACGCGCGGACGAAGTCGTCGAACTTGAGGACCTTGCCGTCGGCGACGACGTCCAGGGTCTCCTTGGGGAAGCCCGAAGAGCCGGTCTCGGCGTAGGTGATCACCGCCGTCGAACCGTCCGGGTAGCCGAGGGTCACCTGGAGGTCTCCGGTGGCGTACACCGAGACCGGGTCTGCGTCGAGCAGCCAGCTCACCGTGTCGATGAAGTGCCCGCCCTCACCGGCGAAGCGGGAGCCCTCGGAGGCGGTCTGGTTGTACCAGCTGCCGTGGTCGAGGCGGCCGGCGTTGACCAGGTACCGCACGCTCGCCGGGCCGACGCGCGGGCCGAACTGCTCGCGGGCCTCGTGCAGCAGCGGCGCGAACCGGCGGTTGAAGCCGACCTGCAGCCGGTCGTTGCCGGACTCCTCGATCGCGTCGAGGACCTTCTGCAGTTCTTCGGGAGAAAGCGCCAGCGGCTTCTCGACGAACACCGCCTTGCCCGCCAGCAACGCCTGGCGGGTCAGCTCGGCGTGCGAGCTGTGCCGCGTCACGACGAACACCGCGTCGATCGAGGAGTTGCCGAGGACGTTGTCGATGTCGGTCGACGCCGCCGCGAAGCCGAACTTGCGCCGCGCGTTGGCGCCGGACAGCGCCGACGTCGTCGCGACGTGCTCGAGCTGCACGTCCTCGCGCTCGACCAGGTGCGGCAGCAGCATCGAGGACGCGTAGTTCCCCGCGCCGATGAAGCCCAGGCGCACGGGCTGACCCGCCGGCAAAGCGGCGGCAGAAGACGAGACCAGCCCGACCCGCGCGGACGTCACCACGGGCTCCGTCCGAGCGACCGCGTCCGGGTAGCGGAACAGCACCGCGACGGCCTTCAGCGACCCCTCGTTCAGCGACTGGTACGTCGTGACCGCGTCCGAGAAGTCCGAGACGTGCGTGATCAGCGGCTCGACATCCAGCCGGTCGCGTGCGATCAGGTCGAGGACGCACTCGAGGTTGCGGCGCTCGGTCCAGCGGACCTGGCCGATCGGGTAGTCACGCCCCTCCAGCTCGTACGACGGGTCGTAGCGGCCGGGTCCGTAGGACCGCGAGAACCGGACGTCCAGTTCCTTCTCGTAGTAGGCGTTCCACGGCAGGTCGAGCTTGCACTTGCCGATGTCGATCACGCGGCCGCGGTCGCGTGACAACTTCGCGGCCAGCTCCACCGGGTCGTTCGTGTTGCCGCCGGCGGCGAGGTAGGTCTGGTCGACGCCCGCGCCGTGGGTCAGCTCGGCCACGGCCGTGTCGACGATGCCGGACGCCGGGTGCGCGCAGGTCAGCGCGCCGAGGCTCTCGGCGAGCTTGCAGCGCTCGGGGTCCGGGTCGACGCCGACGACGCGCACGCCGGACGACGTCAGCAGCTGGACGACCAGCTGGCCGATCAGTCCGAGGCCGATGACCAGGGCGACGTCGCCGATCTGCGGCTCGCCGCGGCGGACGCCCTGCATGGCGATCGACCCGACGGTGCCGAACGCGGCGTGCCGCGGGTCGACACCGTTGGGCACGCGCGAGTAGAGGTTCTTGGGCACCCAGTTGAGCTCGGAGTGCAGCGCGTGCTCGTTGCCCGCGCAGGCCACCAGGTCGCCGACCGAGACGTCGGTGATGCCGTCGCCGACCTGCTCGACGATGCCGCACAGCGAGTAGCCGAGCGGGGTGTAGGAGTCCAATTTGGACGTCACCTTGCGGTAGGTCGCCGAAAGGCCGTTCGTGGCCACGCTCTGCATGACCTTCGCGACCTGGTCCGGCCGGGCTTTCGCCTTGCCCACCAAGGACAGGCTGGCCTCGGACACCTTCATCATCTCGGTGCCGGTCGAGATCAGCGAGTACACCGTCCGCACCAGCACGCCGCCGGGCTTGCAGGCGGGCTCGGGGACCTCGAGGAGCGCCAGTTCCCCGCTCTTGTAGTTCTGGACTACCTGCTTCACTTCGCTCCCGCTCCAGACATCGCGTTCCGGTACCAATACTCAAGAGTCAAGACGTGCCAGAGGTGCTTGCCGCGGTCCTCCTGGCCGGCGGCGTCCTCGGCGACCATGCGCTGCAGCGCCTCCCGCTGCAGGAATCCCGAGGAAACGAGCACCCCTTCGTTGACGACTTCGCGCACCAGCGGCGCCAGGTCGCGGCTCATCCACGCCCGCAGCGGCGCGCTGAACAGGCCCTTCGGCCGGTGCACGATCTCGCTCGGCAGGATGTTCAGCGCCGCGTTCTTCAGCGCGACCTTGCCGGCGCGGCCGACGATCTTCTTGTCCCCGGGGATCTTGAAGGCCGCGCGCACGACCTCGACGTCGACGAACGGCGTCCGCACCTCGGTGGACGCCGCCATCGTCGAGCGGTCGGTGTAGGTCAGGTTCAGGCCCGGCAGGAACAGCCGCGAGTCGGCCAGGCACATCCGGTTGACGAAGTCGTCGAGCGCCTGGTCGTTGTACGTGTCGGCGTGCTCGGTCAGGACGTCGTCGACGACCGACGCGAGGTCGGGGTTCACCAGGCCGAGCAGCTCGGTCCGGTCGTACATCGTGTAGCTGCGCCGGAACGCCGTCTCCTCGGGCAGGCCCGCGAAGGACAGGAACCGCTTGGCGAACCGCACCGACCGGTACCCGCGCTTGGCCGACGCCACCGGCAGCCGGTCCACAAGGGACTCGACCGGTTTGCGGACCGCGCCCGGCACCTTGTGGTAGCGCAGCGCGATCAGGTTCGCGAGGTGCTTGCGGTACCCGGCGAACAGCTCGTCGGCACCCATCCCGGACAGCATCACCTTGACGCCGGCCTCGCGCGCGGCCGAGCAGATCAGGAACGAGTTGATCGCCGCCGGGTCGCCGATCGGTTCGTCCAGGTGGTAGGTCATCTTCGGCAGCAGGTCGAGCACCTGCGGCGCGATCTCGATCTCGTGCAGGTCGACGCCGAACTGCTGCGCCACGATCCGGGCGTACTTCAGGTCGTCCGGCATGGCTTCGAACTTTGCGTCCTCGGGCCGGAACCCGATGGTGTAGGCGGAGATCCCGGGCTGCGACCGCGCGGCCAGCGCCGTCAGGTAGCTGGAGTCCAGCCCGCCCGAGAGGAACGTCGCCACCGGGACGTCCGAGAGCAGGTGCTTGGCCGTCGACTCGGCGATCACGGCGTGCAGGTCGACCTCGCCGTCGAAGGCCGCGCCCTCCTCGGCGACCTCACGCAGCGACCAGAACCGGCCGCGGTCGACCTGGCCGTCCGGGCGGCAGCGCAGCCACGTGCCCGGCTGCAGCTTCTCCGCGCCCTGGTAGGCGCACCGGCTGTCCGGCACCCAGTAGTAGAGCAGCGACGCGATCAGCGCACCGCTGTCGATCTGCAGCGAACCACCGAGTTCGCCGGCCAGCGCCTTCAGCTCGGACGCGAAGGCGACCCCGCCGTTCCGCTGGACGAAGAACAGCGGCTTGATGCCCAGCTGGTCGCGGACCAGGAACAGCTCGCCGGTGCCCTCCTCGAACATGGCGAAGGCGAACATCCCGCGCAGCTTGGGCAGGCAGTCCGTGCCCCAGCGCCGCCACGCCTGCAGCAGCACCTCGGTGTCGGACGTGCCGCGGAAGCGCACGCCGGCGCCCGCCAGCTCGGCCCGCAGCTCGGGCGCGTTGTACAGCTCGCCGTTGTAGCTCAGCGCGAGCCCGTCCAGGACCATCGGCTGGGCGCCGGTCTCGGACAGGTCGATGATCGAGAGCCGACGGTGTCCCAAGTGGACTTCACCGGGACCGGCGCCGTGCTCGTAGCGGCCGGAGCCGTCCGGGCCGCGGTGGGCCAGGGTCTTGGTCAGCCGGTCGGTGAGCGGCCCGCCGTCCGGCCAGAGGTAGGTGCCTGCGATGCCGCACATCTCGGGTGCGTTCCCCTTCGGTCGCGGCGCGGGTCAGGAGACTCACGCACTCTTTTCGGGGGTCTGGGTGGCGGAGCCCCCGGCCCGGGGCGAAGCCCCGGTTGTCACAGCACTCTTTTCGGGGGTCTGGGTGGCGGAGCCCCCGGCCCGGGGCAAAGCCCCGGTTGTCACAGTGCTCTTTTCGGGGGTCCGGGTGGCGGAGCCCCCGGCCCGGGGCGACGCCCCGGTTGTCACAGTGCTCTTTTCGGGTTCGAGGTCGGCGTTCAGTTCGCCCTTGTGGTTCGGTTCGGCGTGATCGCGCTTGAACGGCGACGGCCGCTTCGGGGGCTTGACGGGGGCGAATTTCTTCGTCGGCGCGTTCAGGTGGTCCGGCACGCTCACGCTGCCGGGCGGTGGCAGGGGCGAGGCCGGTGGCCTCGGGGTGGCCAGCGCCGGCGGGAGCACCGGCCGGATCGGGGTGAACCGGCGCGTCGGGTGCTCGGTCGTGGTGACGCGCTCGACGACGCGGGCGACCAGCTCGTCCAGGTGGTCTTCGCGCTCGGCCGGGGCCGGCTGCGCCGCGGCGGCCGGGCGGCCGCGGCCACGCAGGGCCGTGTGCAGGCCGTCCCACAACGTGCCGTCGGACTTGTCGCGCGGGTCCGGATCGACCAGCACGACGCCGATGATCGGGATCTCCTGGTCGGCGAGCTGCCGGGCGACCGTGTGCAGCCACAGCGTGTTCGCGTGCCCGGACTTCACGACCAGCACGGTCTCCTTGCCGAGGTGCTCCAGGTCGGTCCACGCCGTGCCCGGCGACACCGTGCCGATGCCGACGCGGCGCTCCTCCGGCGTCCCCGGCGGGTCGCCGGCGCCGACCACGGAGACGTCGCTCTTGGTCTCCTGCGCGAGCTTGCGGACGTCCTCGCCCGGCAGGTCGTCGACGACGCTCGCGGCGCCGTCGGCGGCCAGCTCCTCGGCGATGTCCAGGCCGAGCGCGGCGGCGACCTTCGGGGCGCCGAGCTCCAGCAGCGACACCCCGCGCGGCTCCTGCTTGATCAGGCGGACCAGCGTCGTGGCGACGCGCTTGCGTTCGGAGACCGCGCGCGAGCGCCGCCACAGCCGGGCCGGCCCGCGCAGCTTCGACGGCAGCTGCGCGATCACGGACGCGCCGAGGTGCGTCGAGATTTCGCGGCGCAGCACCGGCCGGTCGCGCGAAACCGCGCCGACGGCGACGAGCGCGAGCCCGAGAGCCAGGCCGAGGGCGAACCCGATGCCGGCGTTGGTCGCGGTGGTCTTGAGGAACGCCTTGGGCAGCGCGCGGGCCGCGTCGACGACCTGGGTGCCCGCGGCGACCTGCGGGCTGCCGATGCCGGCCTGCTGGGCGCGCGAGGTGAAGTCCGTGATCTGCGCGGTGAGCGCGGCCCGGCGGCTGTAGAGGTTTTCGAGCGCGGGCTGGCTGGCCTGGCGGCCCTTGCCCTCCTCGGCGACGATCTGCTGCTCGACCTTGCTCAGCTCGTCCTGGGCGTTCTTGCGCTGGTCGAGGATGGCCTGCGACTGGGCGGCCGCGGCCGCCTGGCTGCGCTTGACGTGGTCGGCGATGAACGTTTCGGCCAGCGCCTGGGCCCGCGCCACGGCCTCTTCGTTGCTCTTGGCCTTGACGGTGATCTGCAGGACGTTGTTGGTCACGCCGAGGCCCGCGTAGTTCTTCATGAAGTCTTCGGGCGAATCGGTGCTGCCCAGCTTCTTCAGCGCGGCCCCGGCGATCTGAGCCGTCTGCAGCACGGCGACGTCGGTGCGCATCAGGGTGCCGCTGTCGGTCGGCGAGTCGTCCTGGTGGACGACGATCACCTTGGCGACCGCGGTCGGCGGCGCGGGCAGCAGGAAGGCCAGCGCCGCGCCGGCGATGAGCCCGAGGAGCGCGGTGGCCAGCCAGACCCGCTTGCGACGGCGGATCGCGACGAACAGCCGCTGCAGGTCGACGAGCGGGGCGGCCGGGGCCTGCGAAGGAGGAGTCGTCACGCCGAACCTGCCAGGGCTTTCTCGGGGGCTTCCGCCGCGGGTCCGGGTTTCTCCGGCTCGCCCGGCCGGACGGCGTGGGTGAGGACGGCGCCGACGATCTCCTGGCCGCCGTCGGTGCAGGCCTCGGCGAGCTGGACCAGCTGCCACGCGGTGCGCGTGCCGGCGCCGAGCACGACCAGGACCCCGGAGCTCGCCGTGGCGTCCGGCACCGTCGGCCGGTCGGGCGAGAACTCGAAGATGCGCAGCGGCACGGACAGCCGGTCGGCCAGCTCGGCGAGCTGCGCGGCGGCCAGGCGGCCGGTCTCGTCGTCGTCGGCCACCAGCAGCAGGACGTCGGCGGGGCCGGTGGCCAGCCGGGCCAGCACCCGGCGGTAGCGGATGTCGCGGTTGACCTCGTCGGCCGAGGTGGCGACCGGCGGCAGTACCCACGGCCGGTCCCCGCCGAGGAGGTGGCGCACCTTGCCGACGAAGCCGGTGGCCGGGCTGCGCTCACCCGGCGGGGTGGTGACGTCGACGCCGGCGAGGATCGGCGCGCCGAGCGCGGAGGCGATCTCCGGCTCGCCACGCAGGCGCCGGTCGGTGCGGGCGGTGAACAGGTGGCCGAACACGCCCACGAGGAAGAACAGCACCGCGCCCCCGGCGACGAACTGCGTCATCGTCGGAGCCGCCGGCGACGTCGGGCGCTGGGACGGCCCGAGCACCACGGTGTTGCCGACGCCGGTCGCCAGATCGGCCTGGTTCAGGTCGTTGATCGCCTGCTCCAGCGACGTCTTCAGGCCCTCGAGCTGGGTGCGGACCTGCACGCTCTCCACGGTCAGGCCGCCACCGACGTTCTTGGCCAGGTCGCTGATCTTGTCCGTGGTCAGCTTGACCTGCTGGCGCAGCGACTCGCGCTGCTCCTGGGCGAGCTGCACCGAGGCGTCGGCGGAGTTGCTGGCCAGCTGCGTGGAGTACTTGACGTACTGCTGCGCGACCTGGTCGGCGAGCTGCTGGGCGTGCTCGGCGGTGTCGGCGGAGACGGTGATCGTCACGACGTTGCTCTGCGCCACCGACGCGCTGACCTGCTTCTTCAGGTCGATGCCGCTGGGGTGCCACGGCAGCACGGCGGCCGCGCGGTCGAGGACGACCGATGCGGTCGCGATCTCGGCCTGGGTCAGCAGCTCGTCGGCCTGGCGCGGGCCCTGGAGCAGCACGCCCGAGGTCGTCTTGTAGCCGGGCGAGAACAGGATCGACGCTCCGGCGCCGACCAGCGCGCCCAGGACGGCGAGGACGGCCAGCAGCCGCCACCGGCGTCTCAGGACCTGCCCGACGAGGGCCAGGCGCACCGTGTCGTCAGTCAACGGCGGGATCTCCATTCCTGAGCCGGGTACGCCGAACGGGTTCAGTTGATCGGCCGGTTACCCCAACCGTCGTCGGACCGGGAGCATTGGTTACACGTCCGGTGAGTTCTTGACCTAACGGCGATCAGGACTTCACAGCGTGCTCATACGCGGCGAGCAAGTTCCTCGCCGAATTCGCCCACGAGAGCGGACCGGCCACCCGGGCCTGGCCGAGCTTGCCCATCCGGATCCGCTCCTCGGGGTCGTCGAGCAGCCGGGACACCAGCGCCGCGAACTCCGTCTCGTCGTTCGCCGGGGCGTAGACGGCGGCGTCGCCCGCGGACACCCGCGCCTCCCGCAGCTCGAACGAGACGATCGGCTTGCTCATCGCCATGTACTCCATGACCTTGTTCATCGTGGAGACGTCGTTGAGCGGGTTCAGCGGGTCCGGCGACAGGCAGACGTCGGCGGTGGACAGGTAGCGGACCAGGTCCTCATCGGAGATCCGCCCGGTGAACTCGACCTGGTTGGCCAGGCCGAGCTTCGCCGACAGCGCGACCATGTCGTCGAACGCGTCGCCCGAGCCGACGAACACCGCGTGCCAGTCGGTGCGGCCGACCTCGTCACGCAGCTTCGCCAGCGCGCGCAGGGCGTAGTCGACGCCGTCCTGCGGGCCCATCACGCCGAGGTAGGCGAGCAGGTACGGCTTGCCCTTCTTCAGCTCGGGCTCGGCCGGCACCTCGTGGAACCGCTCGACGACCGGCGCGCTGCGCACCACGAAGACGTCTTCGGGCTTCTTGCCGCCGCGGATCCGGGCGACCTGCTGGTAGCTCTCGTTCGTCGAGATCACGACGTCGGCGGCGCGGTAGGTGGCGCGTTCGAGCGCGCAGACCCCGCGGTAGAGGAGGTCCTGCCCGCGGTCGAACCGCGAAAGGTACAGCTCCGGGCACAGGTCGTGCTGGTCGAAGATGAACTTGGCGCCCTGGCGCTTCAGGTACTTCGCGACCAGGTAGAGCAGGTCCGGCGGGTTGCAGGCGTGCACCACGTCGACCGGCCCGACCTTGCGGGCGAGCCGCAGCGTGTGCCACAGGGCGCTGCCGTACTCCTGCAGGTAGCCGGCGGGCCCGCCGGTCGCCGCCTTGAGCGGGTAGCGGTAGATGTGGACGCCGTCGACGACGGCTTCCGCTTCGGTGTCGCGTTTCGTGCCCTGCGGGCAGATCACGTGGACTTCCCACCCGGCGTCACGCAGGGTCGTGGACTCCTGCCAGACCCGCCGGTCGAAGGGAACGGAGAGGTTTTCGACGAGGATGAGCGCTTTACCAGGCAAGGCCGGCGTATCCCTCTTCAAGGCGACGCTCGGCGGCGTCGGGCAGGCGGACGAGGTCGACGATCTCCCGTCCGTGCGGCAGGGCCGCCAGCACGTCCGGGTCCTTGGTGCCGACGAGCAGGACTTCGGCGTGGTCCATGACTTCTTCGACGGTGCCGGCGAGCAGCTGGCCGAGGTGTGGCAGCCGGCCCTCGATGTACTCGCGGTTGGCACCCATCAGGCGCGAGAGGCTGACGTTGGCGTCGTAGATCTTCAGGTCGTAGCCCTTGCCGAGCAGCTTCTCGGCCAGCTCGACCAGGGGCGACTCGCGCAGGTCGTCGGTGCCCGGCTTGAACGACAGCCCGAACAGCCCGACCTTGCGCTTGCCCGTCCGCGCGACCAGGTCGAACGCCCGCTGCAGGTGCTCGGCGTTCGACGCCAGGACGTGCGAGAGGATCGGCACGCTGACGTCGGCGCGGTGTGCGGCGTAGACGAGCCCGCGCAGGTCCTTCGGCAGGCACGAGCCGCCGAAGGCGAAGCCGGGCTTGAGGTAGGCCGGGCTGATGTTGAGCTTGGTGTCGGCGAGGAAGACGTCGATCACCTGGTGCGAGTCGAGGCCGAGCGCGCGGCAGACCGAACCGAGCTCGTTCGCGAAGCCGATCTTCAGGCCGTGGAAGGAGTTGTCGGCGTACTTCGTCATTTCCGCGACCGGGATCGGCACCCGGAAAACGGGGCCGGGCAGGCCCTCGTACAACGCCGCGACGGCGTCGCCGCTGGCCTCGTCGATCTCGCCGATCACCGTCTTCGGCGGGTCGAAGAAGTCGCGGACGCTGGTGCCCTCGCGCAGGAACTCCGGGTTCACCGCGACGCCGAAGTCGACGCCGGCCGTGCGGCCCGAGGCCTTCTCGAGGATCGGGACCAGCAGGTCCAGGCAGGTGCCGGGCAGCATCGTGCTGCGGAAGACGACGGTGTGCCGTTCGCTCTTGTTCGCGATCGCCTCGCCGATTTCCTCGGCGACGCGCTCGAGGTAGACCGTCGAGAGGCTGCCGTTCGACGCCGACGGCGTGCCGACGCAGACCAGCGAAATTTCGCTGTCGGCGACCGCTTCGGCGACGTCGGTCGTGGCTCTCAGCGCGCCGCTCGCGACGACCTCGGCGGTCAGCTCGCCGATCCGCTCCTCGACCACCGGGGCGTTGCCCTGCGTGATGAGGTCGATCTTCACCGGGTTGACGTCCACGCCGACCACCCGGTGTCCCTGCCCCGCCAGGCACGCGGCGGAGACACAGCCCACGTAACCGAGCCCGAAGACACTGATCTTCACGCCAAAACCTCCGCTATTCCGCGCGACCCTCAAGTTGGTCGGCGGGCGCCCCTGGATCGTTACCGCGGGGTCGGCGAACGGGGGACGGCGTGAGACTGCGGTGAGACGCAAGGGATCCGAGTGGGAATCGGGTCTCGATCCGGTACGCGGACCGGCGGCGGACCGTGGCCGGGGACCACGATTCGCCGCCGGGTGGAAAATAGGTGTCAGTTGTTGTTCACGAAGGTGGTGGCCAGGCTCTGGCCCTTGCTCACCGCGTTGGAGTGGTTTTCGATCGGCGAGACGGTCGAGTTCTTGAAGCAGATGTAGGTGACGCCGGAGTCGGTGCCGCCGTTGGACGGGTCGGGGTTGATGCCGAGGTCCTTCGCCGTCGCGTAGGAGGCTTCGCCGATGATCTGCGTCGGCCCGGTGTCCCCGATGACCGCATACTCGACCTTGCCGTTGTAGATCACCGCGCAGGAGCCGCCGCCCTTGAGGCCGGAGGAGGAGTACTTCCAGATGCTGCTGGAGCTCGGCACGACGATGTAGGGCAGCTTCGCGGCGTTGAGCGGCTTGCCGTCGGACTGGTGGAACGCCGTGTCGTCCTGGTAGCAGCAGTCGGTGTTCTCGTTGCACTGCGAGGTGCGCTGGCCGTCGCAGTCGATGTCCATGTCGGCTTTCCAGAAGACCGCGCCGTTGGCGTCGCAGATCGCGACCGTTTTGCTCGATACGTCTTCGTCCGTCTTGTACTTGCCGTTCGAGATCTGCTTGCAGCCGGAAGTCTTGGCGAGCAGCTGGGCCGCGGTGGGGGCGGCTTCGGCGGTGGCCGGCTGGGCGGCCGGGGCCGGCGACGCCGACGCGAGGGCCGACGGCATCACGGCCGACGCCAGCGCGAGGGTCGCGAGCAGGATCAGTTTCCGCATTGCTGGGGCTCCCTTAGTTAGGAAACTTTCCTTACGGCGGCGGGGCACCAGGATGCACCCCGGCGCGGGCGCGTTCAAGACCCCCGGGTCCGGGAATTTCCCATCAGATGGCCGGAGTTGACGAAAAGGCTGCTCATCGCTTCGAAGCGCGCGATACCGGTTCCGCGCGGTGTCCCGTTCGCCGGGACGCCGCCGGGCGGCCCGGAGCCGGCGAATGCGGCCTAACGGACGGCGCGGCGAAGAGACGGCTCGCCCGACGCGCCAACGGACGGACCGCGCCGCGACGAGACCGGTCACCCGATGCGATGCCGGACCGCGCCCTAACGGAGAGCGCGGCGAAAGAAGCGGTTCGCCCAGTGCGCGGCCCGCCGCGACCCGGCGAGCACGCCGTCGAGCCAGTCGCCGTCGAGGTCGTGCGGGAGCTCGGTGCGCGCCTGCAGCCAGCCGTCCCGGCGAGCCTCCCCGCCGTCGCTCGAGTACACGCGGGTGGCGCCCGCCTGCCGCAGCCGCGCGAGCACGCGCCGGTCGTAGGCGCCGAACGGCAGCGAGTACCGCCGCACCGGCCGGCCGCACAGGTCGCCGAGCAGCTTCGGCGCGTCCTTCAGCTCGCGGTCGGCGTGCCGGTCGTCGAGCCGCCGCCAGTCGCGGGGTTCCCAGCCGTGCGAGCCGATCTCCATCCCGGCGCGGGCGAGCTCGCGCAGCCCGTCGCGATCGAGGTAGCCGCGCTGCCCGAGCCGGCCGGCGAGGGGGAAGAACTCCGCCGTCAGGCCGCGGTCGGCCAGCCGCGGCAGCACGATCTCGACGTCGGATTCGTTGCCGTCGTCGAAGGTGAGGCGGACGTCTTCGCGATCCGCGGCGACGTCGAGGACGCGCTCGAACTGCGCCACGGTCAGCCAGCGCTCGTCTTCACCGGGGTCCAGCTGGCGCGCCGGCCGGCCCACCCCGTGCACGGCGAGGATCACCGTCACCACTCCCACCGCCTGCCACCGCGAGTAGTCGATTTGTTACTTCGATTAATCGCGATGGCAAACGGGTGAGTTACACATTTTTGCCGTTATTTAGCCTTTGCGAATCTCGAGCGTGCAGCACTTCGGGCCGCCGCCGGCTTTCCGCAGCTCAGAGATGTCGACGTAGACCGGCTCATACCCCCGCGCCGAGAGAAGTTCACCCAAACGAGTGGCCTCCACCGGGAGGACGACATTGCGGCCGTCGGAGACGCCGTTGAGGCCGAAGCACTCTGCGTCTTCCTTGGTGGCGAGCACCGCGTCCGGGAACACCCGCTCCAGCACGCGGCGCGAGCCGGCGGAGAAGGCCTCGGGGTAGTAGACGATCTGCGCGCGCGTCGAGTCCGTCGCCTCGGCGAGCACGAACAGCGCCGTGTCGAGGTGGTAGTAACGCGGGTCGACCAGCTGCAGCGAGACGACCGGGACGCCGAGGACCTCCTGCGCCTCGGCGTGCGCGGCCGGGTCGGTGCGGAAGCCGGTGCCGGCGAGCAGCACGGCGCCGGTCCAGGCGAAGTCGCCTTCGGCCTCGTTGATCTTCTCCGGCATGGTGATGTCGCGGTAGCCGTGTTCGACGAACCAGCGGCGGAAGTGCTCGGCCTCGGCGGCGCGCTGCGGGGCGCGGAACCGCGAGCCGAGCACCCGGCCGTCGACGACGGTGCCGGAGTTCGCGGCGAAGACCATGTCGGGCAGGCCGGGCTGGGGCTCGATCTCCTCGACGGTGTGGCCGAGGCGGCGGTAGGTGTCGCGCAGCTCGGTCCACTGCGCGACGGCGACGTCGGCGCTGACCGGCTGGGTCGGGTCCATCCAGGGGTTGATCACGTAGTCCACCGCGAAGAAGCGCGGCGGGCACATCAGGTATCGGCGGGTGGTCGGTACGCGGGTGGCCAGTGATCCCTGCATGATTGCAGGGTAAGGTGCACCTAAATCGCAATCAATCTCTGTTCGCTGCGCGTATCTGTGCTAGATGTTGCGTGTGAACACCATCGACCAGCGAATCGTTTCGTGTCTAGTGGCGAACGCGCGCTCGAGCTACGCGGAGATCGGCAAGGTGGTCGGCCTGTCGGCGCCGGCGGTGAAACGGCGGGTGGACCGGCTCCTCGAAACGGGCATCCTGCGGGGCTTCACCGCGGTGGTCGACCCGGAGGCGCTGGGCTGGGGAACCGAGGCGTTCGTCGAGGTCACGTGCCAGGGCAACATCACGCCGGCCCGGATCCGCGCGCGGCTGGAGCCGCTTCCGGAGGTGGTGGCGGCGTACACGGTGTCGGGCGCGGCGGACGCGATCGTGCACCTGCGGGCGGCGGACATCCACCACCTGGAGACGGCGCTGGAGCGGCTGCGCGGGCTCGAGATCGTGGACCGGACGGTGTCGACGGTGGTGCTCTCGCGGCTGCTGGAACGGCCGCCGACGCCGGAGCAGTGAGCGCGCGGCGGGTGGCCGCGGCGGGACGAGGCGGGCCTCCGCCCCCCGGTCTCCAGCGTATCGGCGGGGACCGACAATCCGGGCGCTCGAGCCCGCAGCGTGCACGGATAGTCCACACAGCCCCGGCTCTGTGGACGGGGGCTAATCCACACAGCCGAGGCTCTGTGGATGGGCGCGAACCGGGGCCGCGAAACTGTCGGCCCCCGCCGATACGCTGGTCAACGGGGGCCGGAGGCGCGCCCGCTCCCCCTGCGTCCACCCGCACCGGGCCGTGCCACCCTGGGCCCATGACCGACCGCATCGTCAGCGAGCACTCCGGCGGCGTCGCCCTGCTGACCGTCGACGCGCCCGCCAGCCGGAACGCGCTGACGCTCGACCTCTCCGCGCAGCTCGCCGCCGCCGTCGAGGCCGCGGAGCGGGACGAGTCCGTGCACGCCGTCGTGGTCACCGGGACGCCGCCCGTCTTCTGCGCCGGCGCCGACCTGTCCGCGCTCGCCGCGGCCGACGAGCCCGGCTTGCGGGCCATCTACGAAGGCTTCCTCGCCGTCGCGCGGTGCGAGCTGCCGACCATCGCCGCGGTCGGAGGTGCCGCCGTCGGGGCCGGGCTGAACCTCGCCCTCGCCGCCGACGTCCGGCTGGCCGGGCCGCGGGCGAAGTTCGTCGCCCGGTTCCTCGAGCTCGGGCTGCACCCGGGCGGCGGGATGACCTGGATGACGCAGCGGCTCGCCGGCCCGCAGCAGGCCGCCGCCATGACGTTGTTCGGGCAGCCGCTCGACGCCGAAGCCGCGGTGCGCGCCGGGCTGGCGCTGCGCGTGGTCGACGGCGGCCATGACGAACTACTGACCGCGGCGCGTGAGCTCGCTCACCCCGCGGTGGCCGCGCCGCGCGAAGCACTGGTCGCCACCAAGCGCAGTCTCCGCGCCACCGCGAGCCTGGCCGAGCACAGTGCCGCCGTCGACGTCGAGATCCGGCCGCAGCTGGCCTCGCTGGCGTCACCGGAGTTCGCCCAGCGGCTTTCCCTGCTGCAGGACCGGATCCGTTCTCGGCCGTGACTCGACAAGGGGGCTCTACCCTCCGGGAGACACGCGTCACAACGCGGCGCAGCAGCTACCCGTTACCATCAGTTACAGGTATCTGACCGACCTGCAAAAGGGACATTGAAGAGCATCGATGAGGTCGCCCAACAGCCGGGACACTACCAACATCGGTGTTGAGGGCGAGCTAACCTCGGGAGTAGACCTGGTGAACGCAGCCGCGGCACCGGCAGGCCAACGGAAGCCGTACCGTCGGGAGAGAGGGAATCCCTGACCCATGAGCACGAGTGCGAACGGCAACGGCGCTGGTCACGGCTCGCTCGCCGCAACCAGGCCGACCGAGGTCAGCAAGCTCGACCGGGTGGTCATCCGGTTCGCGGGCGACTCCGGTGACGGCATGCAGCTGACCGGCGACCGCTTCACGTCCGAAGCCGCCGCGTTCGGCAACGACCTGTCGACGATGCCGAACTTCCCCGCCGAGATCCGGGCGCCACAGGGCACCATTCCCGGCGTCTCCAGCTTCCAGGTGCACTTCGCCGACTACGACATCCTCACCCCCGGCGACCGGCCGGACGTGCTGGTGGCGATGAACCCGGCGGCGCTCAAGGCGAACCTCGCCGACGTCCCGCACGGCGGCACGATCATCCTCAACACCGACGACTTCATCAAGCGGAACCTCACCAAGGTCGGCTACGCGAGCGACCCGCTGGAGGACGCCACGCTCGAGGCGTACCAGGTGCACCGGGTCGCCATGTCGACCCTGACCCAGGGCGCGCTCGCGGACACCGGCCTCGGCAAGAAGGACGCCGAACGCTGCAAGAACATGTTCGCGCTCGGCCTGCTGTCGTGGATGTACCACCGCCCGACCGAAGGCACCGAGCGGTTCCTGCGGGAGAAGTTCGCGAAGAAGCCGGACATCGCCGAGGCGAACATCCTGGCCTTCCGCGCGGGCTGGAACTACGGCGAGACCACCGAATCGTTCGCGACGACGTTCCAGGTCGCCCCGGCGAAGCTGACCCGGGGCACCTACCGGCAGATCACCGGCAACACCGCGCTGGCCTACGGGATCGTGGCCGCCGGGCAGCGTTCCGGGCTGCAGATCCTGCTCGGCACGTACCCGATCACCCCGGCGTCGGACATCCTGCACGAGCTGTCCAAGCACAAGCACTTCGGCATCATCACCTTCCAGGCCGAGGACGAGATCGCCGGCATCGGCGCCGCGCTCGGCGCGTCCTACGGCGGCGCGCTCGGCGTCACCTCGACGTCCGGGCCGGGTGTCGCGCTGAAGTCCGAAGCGGTCGGCCTCGGCGTGATGGTGGAGCTGCCACTGGTCGTCATCGACGTCCAGCGCGGTGGCCCGTCCACCGGGCTGCCGACCAAGACCGAGCAGGCCGACCTGCTGCAGGCGATGTTCGGCCGCAACGGCGAGTCGCCGGTCCCGATCGTCGCGCCGCTGTCCCCCGCGGACTGCTTCGACGCGGCCGTCGAGGCGACCCGGATCGCGCTGAAGTACCGCACCCCGGTGCTGCTGCTCTCGGACGGCGCGATCGCGAACGGTTCCGAGCCGTGGCTGATCCCGGACGTGGAGACGCTGCCGGACCTGCGGGTCGAGTTCGCGACCGAACCCAACGCGGACAACGACTCCGGCGAGTTCTGGCCGTACGTCCGCGACCCCGAGACCCTCGCCCGCGCGTGGGCGGTGCCGGGCACTCCGGGGCTGCAGCACCGCATCGGCGGGCTGGAGAAGGCCGACAAGACCGGCCACATCTCCTACGACCCGGCCAACCACGACAAGATGGTCCGGCTGCGGCAGGCGAAGATCGACGGCATCGACGTCCCCGACGTCGTGGTCGACGACCCGAGCGGCGGCAAGGCCCGCGTGCTCGCGCTCGGCTGGGGCAGCTCGTTCGGCCCGATCGGCGCGGCCTGCCGCCGCGTCCGCAAGCTCGGCCTGCCGATCGCGCAGGCGCACCTGCGGCACCTCAACCCGCTGCCGGCCAACCTGGGCGACATCCTGCGCAGCTACGACAAGGTCGTGGTGCCGGAGATGAACCTCGGCCAGCTGTCGCTGCTGCTGCGGGCGAAGTACCTGGTGGACATCCACTCGCACACCAAGGTCGCCGGAATGGCGTTCAAGGCCGAAGAGCTGCAGAACCTGTTCTCGGAGATCATCACCGGCGTTGCTACGGAGGCGGCGAAATGACCGCAATCGACCTGGGGATACCCAACCTCGGCGGCCTGGACCTTGTGCCCACCACCGACGAGCCGCAGAAGGCCAAGGACTACAAGTCGGACCAGGAAGTCCGCTGGTGTCCCGGCTGTGGCGACTACGTCGTCCTCAACGCCGTCCAGTCGTTCCTGCCGACCCTCGGCCTGAAGCGCGAGAACATCGTGTTCATCTCGGGCATCGGCTGTTCGTCGCGGTTCCCGTACTACCTGAACACCTACGGCATGCACTCGATCCACGGCCGCGCGCCGTCGATCGCGACCGGTCTCGCGACCACGCGGCCGGACCTGTCGGTGTGGGTCGTCACCGGTGACGGCGACGCGCTGTCCATCGGCGGCAACCACCTGATCCACGCGCTGCGCCGCAACGTGAACATCAAGATCCTGCTGTTCAACAACCGGATCTACGGGCTGACCAAGGGCCAGTACTCCCCGACGTCCGGGCAGGGCATGGTCACCAAGTCGACGCCGATGGGTTCGGTGGACACGCCGTTCAACCCGCTGTCGCTGGCCATCGGCGCGGAGGCGTCGTTCGTGGGCCGGGCGATGGACTCCGACCGCAAGGGCCTGACCGAGGTCCTGGAGGCGGCGGCGCAGCACCGCGGGTCGGCGCTGGTCGAGATCTACCAGAACTGCCCCATCTTCAACGACGGTGCGTTCGACGTCCTCAAGGACGCCGACGAGGCCGCGGCGCGCCTGATCCCGCTGCGCGCGGGCGAGCCGATCCGCTTCGGCCCCAACCAGGAGTTCGGCGTCAAGCGCGGTGACTGGGGCGGCTTGGACGTCGCCAAGGTCGCGGACATCGGCGAAGACGACATCGTGGTGCACGACCCGTCGATCACGGACACGTCGTACGCGTTCGCGCTCTCGCGCCTGGGCGACCAGAACCTCAACCACGTCCCGACGGGCATCCTCCGCCAGGTCGAGCGCCCGACGTACGACGACGGCGCCCGCGCCCAGGTCGAGGAGGCCCGGGCGGCCCGCAAGCCGGACCTGCAGGGCCTGCTGCGCGGCAAGGACACCTGGACGGTCGCGTAACCCCGCTGCTCCCGAAGGCCGCCATGCCCGGTGCATGGCGGTCTTCGGCGTTTTCGGGGTTGCCTTAGTTGGGACATGTGTCCTAAGTTTTAGGCCATGCGACCTGAATCACCTTTCGTGTTCTTCGACGTCCGCACCGCCGATCCGGAGGGCAGCAAGCGGTTCTTCGCCGAGTTGCTGGGCTGGGAGGCGAACGACACCCTGCTGACGGCCGGTGGCGCGCCCTGGGGCGGCCTCACCGAGCTGCCGCCGGGCGACGACCGGGCCCCGCAGTGGCTCCCCTACGCGCCGGTGTCCGATGTGGACGCCGCCGCGGCGAAAGCGCTGGAGCTGGGTGGAACCCTGGTGCGCGAGCGCACCGACCTGCCGTTCGGTTCCCTGGTGGTGGTCACCGATCCCGGCGGCGCCGCGCTCGTCCTGTTCCAGGAACTCAGCTGAGCGGCCGGAACCCGACGCGTTCGGCGTCCTCGGCGGTCCGGAACCAGACCTCGGCGACCATCTTCGGGAACTGCGCCGATTCCTCGGTGCAGTACCGCAAAGCCGTGACGCTGGCCTTCACCGCGAAGCTGTCGCTGGGTGCCCCGCCGCCCGGGCGCGGCATCGCCGAACCGGGGCCGAACGGGCCCGGCGGGACCGAGTCGCCCGCCGCCTGACGGGCCGGGGGCGGCTCCGGCGCCGCGACGCCGGCCGCCGCCTGGTTCGGCTGCACCGACGGCTCGAACAGCGAGCCGCTGTGCCCGCCGGACAGGTCCGGCTCGCGGCGCTCGACCGTGCGCATCGACGGCTGGATCGGCTGCGGCGCGTCGAACCCGCCGCGCACCGCCTCCCGCGGCTGCCGCTTCGGCAGCACCTGCGTTGCTTCGGCGGGGGTCTCCGGTGGCACGTCCAGCTCACTTTCGGCGACGTCGCCACCGAACGCGTACTGCGGCGGCTCGGTGTCGGCGTCGCGCTCCTCGGCACGCACCGAACCGGGGTGCTCGCCGATGTAGCGCGTGCGCTCCACCGGCTCTTCGAACGCCGACCGCTCGGACGGCAGCTCGTGGTCGAACCAGTCCGGCGTCGCCTCGCCGGACGGCGGCTGGAACAGCGAACCCGGCGGGCCCGGGTCCAGCTTCTGCTCGAGCCGCGACAACGCCGGCGACTCGGGCTCCGCCTCGTCGTCGAACTCTGCGCCGAACTCGTCGTCGAACGAATTCCCGACCGGGGCCAGGTACTGGGTCGCGGTGGCGCGGTCCGGCTCCGGCTCGGGCTCGTCGTCCGGTGTCAGGAACTGGGTGGCCGCGTTGCGGTACGGGTCGTCTTCCTCGGGCTCCGGCTCGGGGGCGCGGACGGGTTCCGGCTCGGGCGGCATCCGCGAGGGCACCTGGGCGTCCAGCTCGGCGAAGTCCTCGTCGATGTCGTCGTGGACGTCGTCGCGGTGGATCGGCGGCGCGGCGACCAGGGTGCCGGGGTAGGACGTCTCCTGGCGGGACGGCTCCGGCTCGGGCCGCGGCTCCGGCCGGCGGAAGTTCTCGTGACCGCCCATCGCGGTCGCGTTCGCGGGGGTGCGCGCGGCGTCGGCGTGGGCCTGTGCCAGCGAACTCTCCAGCCGGCGGACGCTCTTGCGAAGCGGTAGCACGAGCACCAGCCAGGTGAGGAGGACGCCGACGAAGAACGCGGCGAGGCTCCACAGCCAGACCTGTCCGAATATGGACATCTTTTCCTGCCCCTGTTAAGTGCTTAGCGCGTGCGCGCGACCAGGTAGTCGGCGACCGACTCACACGCGTCCCGGGCGGGTGATGCGGGCAGCGCGGTGAGCTCGGCTCGCGCGCGCTGAGCGTAGTCGGAGAGGGTGACGCGTGCTCGATCGAGTCCGCTACTGACCCGCAGCAGCTCCAGCGCCTCCTGCACGAGCGCGTCGTCGGCGATCGGGCCGGACAGCAGCTCGATGAGCCGCGGGTCGGTCTCCGGGTCGGCCAGCGCGTACAGCATGGGCAGCGTCCGGACGCCTTCGCGCAGGTCGGTGCCCTGCGCCTTGCCGAGCTCGTCGGACGGCGACGCGATGTCGATGATGTCGTCGGAGATCTGGAACGCGGTGCCGATGATGTCGCCGAAGCGGCGCAGCGCCTCGATGTGCTCCTCGGCGGCGCCGGACATCATGCCGCCGAACCGGCCGGAGGTGGCGATCAGCGAGCCGGTCTTCTGCGCGATCACGGTGAGGTAGTGCGCGACGGCATCGTCACCCGGGCCGGGGCCGACGGTCTCGCGCATCTGGCCGGTGACCAGCTCGCCGAAGGTCTCGGCGATGATCCGCGCGGCGTCCGTACCGAGGTCGGCGACCAGGCGCGAAGCGTGGGCGAAGAGGAAGTCGCCGGTGAGGATGGCGATGGTGTTGTCCCAGCGGGCGTTGACGCTCTCGGCGCCGCGCCGCATGGTGGCCTCGTCCATGACGTCGTCGTGGTAGAGCGTGGCCAGGTGCACCAGCTCGACCGCGGCGGCGGCGACGATGACGTGGTCGTCCTGCTTGGGGCCGAACTGCGCGGCGAGCAGGGTGAACAGCGGACGGAAGCGTTTGCCACCGGCCTCGACCAGGTGCAACGCGGCGTCGTTGACGGCCTGGACATCACTGCGGACGACCTCGCGCAGCAGCTTCTCGACCTCGGTCAGCCCGCCGGCGATCGAGCGCAGCAAGGTTTCGTCGGCGATCTGCAGCCCGACCGACGCCCGCAGGTCGTCGAGGGCGCCGCCCGGCGCAGCGGGGAGGGATCCCGCCCCGGGGGCTGGGGAAGGCACAGACACGTCGGCTCCGCTCTACTCGTGCACCGGTCGGTTGCCCCTTGAGCGTAGTGGCTACGCCGCGCGGTCGTTTACCCGCTGTCCTGCGGAAACGGTGACGAACATGACACCGCCCACGGTCACCCACCGGGTGGTTCCCGATCCTCGGAAGGGTGATCGGAGATTCCGGGCGCAACGGACGTCCCCGCCGGGCGGATATTCAGGCGTGGATGAGCTGCCGCCACGGCCGCTCCCCCGGAGGCGAGGAGGACGCGAGATGCGCAGCACGATCGTCACGGCTTTGGTGGTGACAGGCCTGGCCGCTTCTTCGCCTTCATCGGCTTCGCCACAACCGGGCGTGGCGAGCATCGGCTCGGCTTCGTTCACGGCGGTCGAGGTCCCACCCCAGGCTCCCTGCGCAATCGGCGGCCCGTCGGCGGGTTCGGCCGAGCGGGTGTCGAAGCCGGGAATCACCTTCGGCGGCGGCACGTCATCGTGCACGGAAACAAAGGTGACGGCGACGGGCAAGGACTTCGAGCTGTCCGCGCTGGTGAGGGCGGGAGGGCCCCGGGTGAAGCTGGCGAGCTTCACGGTGACGTGCGAGAGGGCGTCGACGCAGACGAGCGCGAACTGGACGTTCGGCGGGATGTCGGGGATCGCGAACCCGCCGAACCCGGTACCGGTGGGATACGTGTCGCCGCTCCGGAAATCGGACGGAACGGTCCTGGCGAACGCGGTGTTCAACATCCAGGACGTCCCCGGCGACGGAAGTGTCGGCTTGACGATGTTGCGCATCGATTTCCTCCCGGAATCGGGCCTCACCGGAGCGGTGAAATTGGGCGCGACCAGCTGTTCCCCCACCCCATAGACGTCACGAGGGCCGCGGCTTGGGAGAGCACCGAGAGGGCCGCCGCGGCCCTTGTGACCTTGGTTTTCGGTCGTGGGAACCCTGGTAGGGTGCGGAGCGTCGGATACGCAGGGTGCCCGGGGCGGAGCACACTGCAAGCTAGGGGAGAGCTGATGACGACGGACGTGTGTCGTGGCTGAGGGACCGGTTTACGACCCGAGCGGGGATTGGCAGCTGCCTGGGCCGAACGGGGTCCGGGGCGCCGGCTCGTACGGGGACGGGGGTGGCGCGGGTGCGGGGTTCGAGTACGACGAAGAGACTCTTCGTGAGCTGATGCACGAGTGGCACGATTTGGCCCGCGAGTTCCAGGAGGACCGCGAGCAGGCCCGAGCCATCGCGACCACGCACGGTCCCGGCCTCGAGTACGCAAGTGCCGGCAACGCCGAAAGGATCCGCGCCTCGGGTGATGCCCTCGACACCGCTCTTCAACAACGGGCAGAGTATTGCCGAGCGATGGCGGAAAAGTTCGCGAAAGCGCTTGGCAAGTACGCAGCAACCGAGGAAACCCAAGCTTCCGAAATCAAGCAAACAGGGGGAACGCTGTGATGCGCCGCTCACTTGTACTGCTCGGCGCATCCCTGCTGGTCCTAACGGCGTGCTCAGACACGAGAGCCGGGACGGCTTCGCCCGTGACCTTTTCATCAACTCAGCCGGATGCCGTGCCCGGTCCCGGCGTACCCAAGGTCGATACACCACTGGACACCACCCGATTCAAGCGAACGCCGTGCGAATCCTTGGCCGCTGAAGAAGTCACCTCACTTCTCGGCTCAGGTGCGACAGCCAAGGAGGAGCTGAGCGCACCGGGTGGCCCTACGTGCAACTGGCAACCGAGAGGGACCTCCCAGGCAACTGTCGGCATCATCTTCAACAAGGTGAACCAAGCCGGCCTGACCGCAATTTACGAGCAGCAAGGGTCGACATTTCGCCTCTTCATGCCGGTGGCCCCGGTGGGGGGCCTGCCAGCCGTCGCCTACGGGTTGAAGGATGAGCGTGCCACGAGCGGTCGATGCGCGATCGCTGTTGGGACCAGCGACCACGAGATGATCGACGTTTCCATCACTCAGTCTGAAACGAACGTCGGCAAGAGCGATCCCTGTGCAGCTGCACATGAAGTCGCCGAGAAAGTTGTCGAAAACATCAAGGGGGCGAAGTGATGGTCACCGAGTCACCGCTGACCGCAGCCGAGATCTACACACAAATCACGGAAGGTGAAGGCTCCCGCTCTCTCTCCGACGCCCAACGCGACGCCGATCATCTGACCACTCGGATGGTTGAACGGGCCCAGCGGATCAGCGCGCTCCGGGCCAAGACCATGTCCGGCTGGCGCGGTGACGGCGGGGCGGCCGCCGCCGATGCCACTCGGCCCCTTGTTCAAGCCGCCGCTGATGATGCTGTTCATCTCGAGAATGCGCAGACTGCTGTGGGGGCTCAGATGGATGCCTTCGGTACTGCCAAGAACTCCGTCAAGCCTGTTGCCGCTCAGCCTCCTGAGTTGGGGGTTGATGATGTTCTCCGCGCTGTCAGCGGCCAGGGGACGGATTCCTACCACGCCAAAGTTGCTGGCTGGCAAGCCGACAGCCAGGCCAACATCGATGCTTTCAGTGCCTACCACTCCGCCAGTTCGGCCAACGGCGGGCAAATGCCCTCCCGATACGCGCAGCTTGCCGACTCCGGTGCCCCGATCTCCATGACCGCCGACGACAGGAAGGCCGAGCCCACCGATACCGGGGAATGGGCTCGGAATCCTCGTCAGACGCAGGTTCCCGCTCAGGATCGGCAGACCGTTCGGCCCGGACAAACCCGCGGCACGGAGCAGAACCAGCAGGTGACCACCCAGCAGAACCAGCAAGACCAACAGAACCAGCAGAATCAACAAGTCCAGCAGAATCAACAGTTTCAGCAAAACCAGCAGAACCAGGTTCGACCCGGCACCACGAACCCGGAGAACACCCACGCCAACAGCTACATCCCCAAGCCCGTCATGCCCGCCGCTCAGGGTGGCTATGAGTTTGGGCCTACCGGTCAGCCCGTCGGCAACCTGACCGGCACCGGCACGAACTTTTCCGGCGGCTTCGGGCCCGGCACCGGGCCGTACGCAGGCGGTGGATACCAACCGGGAACCGGAACTCCAGGGACCAGCACGGGAACCGGCCCACGACCAGGAATGCCGGGATCCGGCACCGGAACCGGACCAGGAACCGGAAACAGGCTGAACCAGCCCGGCATGCGCGCCCCCGGAAGCAGCTCCGGGGCACGGCTCCCCGAGGAACGCCTTCCCGGCGCCAACTCCGCACGCGGCTCCGCCGGCCCCCGGGGCGCCAACGGCCTGCCCATGGGCGGCCCCGTGCAAGGACGCGGCGGCAAAGAAGAAGACCGCGAAAAGAAAAAGGCCCCCTACCTGCAAAACCCCGATCCCGAAGAAACCTTCGGCGGCTTCATCGAAAAGCCCATGCCGCCGGTCATCGGGGAAAACCGGAACCGAAAACCGTGATCGCCGACTTCTCTCTGACCACCCTGCTCACCGCCATGCGCAACGTCGGGTGCGGTGATCCGCATCCCGTCCTCGCGAAAGGGCTGCGCTACATCCCGCCGTCGGCTGCGAAACAGATCAATCGGGAAGCCTTCGAAGAACTCAGCCCCCATGGCTTCATTCAAGGTGACGGCTTCACCCCCGAATTCGAAGACCTTCTGCACGTCCTCGGCGATCCCGCCCAAGAATGCTTCGCCTACGCCCGGGACATCACCGAACAAATCGGCGTCCTCGTCGCCGTCAAAGGCGGGGACAAGGTCTGCGTTGTCTGCCGGGGCGACCAGGTCGAACTCACCGATGTCCGCACCCACCCCGCCGATGCCCTTGTCGCGCACCTGCCCGGCTGCCGGCCCGCGGACATCAAGCCCTTCTCACTTCCCCAAGAAGACTTCCGGCAGCACCCGGAGAGCGACATCTTCGACGACGCTCCCGCCCGCAGCCGGGAAGCGCAGGAACTCGACGCCCTCTTCCAGCAGCCGCACTACGGTGTCGGGCAGCTCCACACCGAGGACAAGACCGTCAGCTACCTCGATCTGGACGCCGGGCGCGTCGGGATCGCCTTGGCCGACGGCTACATCAGCGTCCTGCCCGGGGATCCCCGGGCACTGAGCCGGAAACTGAAATAAGGCCGCCACTCCCCCACAAACGCGGGAGAGTAGCGGCCAACAGGATCAGAAAGCGAACCCGCCCGAACCGGCCCAGCCGAGCGCGAACGCCGGGACCAGGCCCAGCACCAGCGTCACCGCCGTGCCCAGGAAGATCGCCGTTCCCGTGCCGAAGCCCGGGACCGACACCGATGGCCCGTCCGCCGCCGGCTCGGAGAAGTACATCAGGACGATCACGCGCAGGTAGAAGAACGCCGCCACCGCGCTGAACACCAGGGCGATCACCACCAGCGGGGCCATGCCGTCCGAAAGCGCCGCCGAGAACACCACGAACTTCCCCACGAACCCGGACGTGAGCGGAATCCCGGCCAGCGCCAGCAGCAAGAACGTGAAGACCCCCGCCACCAGCGGCGACCGCTTGGCCAACCCGGCCCACGCCGAGAGGTGGGTTGCTTCACCCGAGGAATCCCGGACCAGGCTGATCACGCCGAACGCCGCCAGCGTCGTGAAGCCGTACGCCAGCAGGTAGAACAGCGTGCTCGACAACCCGTCCTTGGTCATCGCGATCGCGCCCACCAGCAGGAAACCCGCGTGGGCGATCGACGAATACGCCACCATGCGCTTGACGTCCGTCTGCGTCAGGCCCAGCACCGCGCCGATCACCATCGAGATGATCGCCACGCCCCACAGGACCCCACGCCACTCCCACGAAGTCGACGAGAACGCCACCGACAGCACCCGCAGGATCCCGCCGAACGCCGCGACCTTCGTGCACGCCGCCATGAACGCCGTCACCGGCGTCGGTGCTCCCTGGTAGACGTCCGGCGTCCACGTGTGGAACGGGCCGACCGAACCCTTGAACAGCAGGCCGACCACCAGCAGCCCCAGCCCGGCGAACAGCAGCGTGTCCGACCGGTCCGAACCCGCCGCCGCGGCCGCGATGTCGCCCAGCTTCACCGAGTTCGCGTAGCCGTACAGCAGCGCCAGCCCGTACAGGAAGAACGCCGAGGAGAACGCGCCCAGCAGGAAGTACTTGACCGCCGCTTCCTGGGACAGCAGGCGGCGGCGACGCGCGAGGCCGCACATCAGGTACAGCGGCAGCGACAGCACTTCCAGCGCGATGAACATCGTCAGCAGGTCGTTCGACGCGCAGAACGCCATCATGCCGCCGAGCGCGAACAGCGTCAGCGGGAACACCTCGGTCTGCATGACCGTCGCCGTCTGGGCGCGGTCCTGGACCGTGCCCGGGCGGATGCCGGCCTGGGCGACGAGCGCGCCACCCGGCTCGACCACCCGATCCGAAATGAGCAGCACCGCGCCGACCGCCAGCGCCAGCAGCGTGCCCCAGAGGAACAACGCCGGCCGGTCGATCGAGATCGCGCCGCTGAACGTCGTCACGCCGCCCGCCGGCGAGTCGGAGACCGCGTACTTGATCAGCCAGGCGCCCGCGGCGACGATCGCCAGCAAGCTCAGCCCGACCTGCACGCCGAACCGCGAGCGCTTCGAGGCGAACGCCTCGACCAGCACGCTGACGCACGCCGCGCCGAAGATGATCAGCACCGGCAGCACGGCGTTGTAGTCCACCGACGGCGTCACGATCGGCGGCTGCGCCTGCGTCAGGAGGATGTCGAGCACTTTTACTTGCCTCCCTGGACCGCGGACAGCGTCTGCTGCACCGTCGGGGTGACTGTGTCGAGCACCGGCTTCGGGTAGAAGCCGAGGACGAGGATCAGCACGACCAGCGGCGCGAGGATCGCGATCTCACGGCCGTTGAGGTCGCGGATGGCCTTCTTCGCACCCAGTTCCGGCGCGATCGCCGTGCCGGGTCCGCCGCCGACACCCACAAGCGCATCACCGCGGACCGGGCCCTGGAAGACCCGCTGGTAGAGCCACAGGACGTACGCCGCGGCCAGGACCATGCCCACCGTGGCGAGGATCGTGTACACCGGCTGGTCCACAAAGGACCCGATGAGCACCAGGAACTCCGAGACGAACGAGTTGGTGCCCGGCAGGGACAAAGTGGACAGACCGGCGAGGAGGAACAGGCCCGCCAGCAGCGGAGTCACCTTCGCCATGCCACCGTAGTCCGAAATGCGCGACGACCCGCCGCGCGCGATCACCAGGCCGATCACCACGATCAGCATGCCGGTCGCGAGGCTGTGGTTCAGCATGTACGTCGCCGAGCCGACCATCGCCTGCTCGTTGAACGCGAAGATGCCGAGCGAGATGAAACCGAAGTGCGCGATCGAGACGTAGGCGATGAACCGCTTCATGTCCCGCTGCCCCGCGGCGAGGATCGATCCGTAGAGGACGCCGATCACCGAGAGCACCAGCACCAGCGGCGCCAGGGTCCGGCTCGCGTCGGGGAACATCGGCAGGCAGTAGCGCAGGAACCCGAACGTGCCGACCTTGTCCAGCACGCCGACCAGCAGGACGGCGACGCCGATCGGCGCCTCCCCCGCCGCGTCCGGCAGCCAGGTGTGGAACGGCACCAGCGGCGCCTTGATCGCGAAGGCCAGGAAGAACCCGAGGAACAGCCAGATCTGCGTGGACAGCGGCGCGTCGCGCACCACCGTCACCAGCGTGGCCCAGTCGAACGTGCCCTTGCCGAGCTTGTCCGCCGCCAGCGAGTACGCCCCGATCGCCGACGCCAGCATGATCAGGCCGCCGAGGAACGAGTAGAGGAAGAACTTCACCGCCGCGTACTGCCGGTTCGCGCCGCCGTAGCCGCCGATCAGGAAGTACATCGGGATCAGCATGATCTCGAACAGCACGTAGAACAGGAAGACGTCGGTCGCGGCGAACACGCCGATCGTGAGGGCTTCCTGCAGCAGGATCAGCGAGAGGAACCCGCCCGCGCTGCGGCCCGGCGGCAGCTTGTCCAGCGTGCCGAGCCCGCCGACGACGATCGGCACCAGCAGCGCGATCACCGCGATCATGATCAGCGAGATGCCGTCGGTGCCGAACGCGATGTGCACGCCGAAACTGGGGATCCAGTCGAAGCTCGACGTCATCTGCAGCCGGGGGCCGGATGCCGTGTAGCTGAGCCAGAACGGGATCACCAGCAGGAACTCGAGGATGGAGAACCCGAGCGCGGCCAGCACCGCGGCGCGGTCGTTCCCCTTGAGGAACGCCAGCACCAGCGAGCCGGCGAGCGGCACCAGGATGAGGATGAGCAACCAGGTCATCAGGAGAACCTCACCAGCAGGAGAGCCGCCAGAAGCAGGAACGTGCCGCCCAGCATCGACAGCGCGTAGGACCGGACGAACCCGGTCTGGAGCCGCCTCAGCCGGCCGGACCCGCCGCCGAGTCCGGCGGCCAGGCCGTTGACCGCGCCGTCGACGCCGCGGTTGTCGACGAACACCAGCGCCCGCGAGAGCCAGGTGCCCGGGCGGGCGACCAGCGTCTCGTTGAGGGCGTTGCCGTACAGGTCCTTGCGCGCGGCCCGGGTGACGAACGAAACCCGCTGCGGCTGCTCGACCGGGACGTCACGGCGGAAGATCAGGTACGCGATCACCACGCCCAGCACGGAGAACACGATCGCGGCGACGGAGATCACCCAGGCGTCGAACGGCGCGTGGTGCGCCTCCTCCAGCTTGCCGACCGACGGGGTCAGCCACTCGGAGAAGCGATCACCGAGCGCGAAGAACGCGCCGGCGCCGACCGAGCCGACCGCCAGGACGGCCATCGGGATCCACATGACCGCCGTGGACTCGTGGGGGTGGAAGTCGCGGCCGTCGGAGCTCTTGATGTCCTTCCAGCGCTCCTTGCCGAAGAACGTCATCATCATCAGGCGGGTCATGTAGAAGGCGGTGAGCCCGGCGCCGAGCAGCGCCGCGCCGCCCATCACCCAGCCGCGCCAGCCGCCCTGGCCGAACGCCGCTTCGATGATCGCGTCCTTGGTGAAGAAGCCCGACAGCGGCGGGATGCCGATCAGGGCCAGGTAGCCGAGGCCGAAGGTGATGAAGGTGATCGGCATGTGCTTGCGCAGCCCGCCGAACTTCCGCATGTCGACCTCGTCGTTCATGCCGTGCATGACCGACCCGGCCCCGAGGAACAGCCCGGCCTTGAAGAAGCCGTGCGCGACCAGGTGCATGATGCCGAGCGCGTACGCGATCGGCCCGAGCCCGACGGCCAGCATCATGTAGCCGATCTGGCTGACCGTGGAGTAGGCGAGGACCTTCTTGATGTCGTCGTACGCGCAGCCGATGATGCACCCGAGCAGCAGCGTCACCGTGCCGACCAGGGTGACGATCAGGCGGCCGTCCTCGGTGGCGTTGAAGATGTCCTTCGAGCGGGCCACCAGGTAGACACCCGCGGTCACCATCGTGGCCGCGTGGATCAGGGCCGACACGGGGGTCGGGCCCTCCATCGCGTCCGGGAGCCACGCCTGCAGCGGGAACTGGCCGGACTTACCGCAGGCACCCAGCAGGAGCAGGATCGCCATCGCGGTGATCGCGCCCGGCGAGAACTTGCCGTCGCCGACCGCCTGGAAGACCTGCGCGTAGCCGGTGGAGCCCGCGTACTTGAACATGATGAAGATCGCCAGCGCGAGCCCGACATCGCCGACGCGGTTCATCAGGAACGCCTTCTTCGCCGCGGTCGCGGCGGACGGGCGGCCCTGGTACCAGCCGATCAGCAGGTAGGAGGCGAGACCCACGCCTTCCCAGCCGAGGTACAGCGTCACGAAGCTGTTGCCCAGCACCAGGATCAGCATCGAAGCGACGAAGAGGTTCAGGTACGCGAAGAAGCGGTACCGGCCCTCGTCGTCGGCCATGTAGCCGATCGAGTAGTAGTGGATCAGCATGCCGACGCCGGTGATGAGCAGCACGAACGTCAGCGACAACGCGTCGATCCGCAGCCCGAAGTCCACCTGCAGCTGCCCGACCGGGATCCACGAGTAGACCTTGGTGTCGGTCGTGGTGCCCGTGTCGGCGGTGAAGAACAGGATCAGCCCGTAGACGAAGGCGAGGGTGACGGTGGCACAGCCGAGCAGATGCCCCCACGCCTTCGCGCGCTTGCCCGCCAACAGGAGGATCAGGGCGCCGAGGGCAGGGAAGGCCACCAGCAGCCACGATGATGCGGTCACTCGGGGGTCTCCTAGTACTTCAGCAGGTTGGTGTCGTCGACCGAAGCCGAGCGCCGGGTGCGGAAGATGGCCATGATGATCGCCAGGCCGACCACGACCTCGGCGGCCGCGACGACCATGACGAAGAACGCCATGATCTGGCCGTCGAGCCCGCCGTTGATCCGGGCGAAGGTGACCAGCGACAGGTTCACCGCGTTGAGCATCAGCTCGATGCACATGAACACGACGATCGCGTTGCGCCGCACCAGCACGCCGACCGCGCCGAGCGCGAACAGCAGCGCCGACAGCAGCAGGTAGTACGTGGGGGTCATGCCTTCTCCCCTTCCGGGACTTCCGGGGCTTTCGAAGCACCCTCGGAGCCGACCAGCGCGTGCGCGTCCGGGTGCGGGCCCTCGTCCGCGACGAGCTTGCGTTCCTTCGCCAGCTCGATCGCCGAGGTGGACTCGATGATCGCCGACAGCGACTCCGGCGCGATCGAGCCGTCCGGCAGCAGCGCCGGCGTCGCCACCGAGTTGGCCGTGGCGAAGACACCCGGGCCGGGCAGCGGGGAGGGCCGGTCGTGCTCGCCGCGGAAGCGCAACAGCACCAGTTCGCGCTGCGAGAGCTTGCCGCCCTTGCCGTGGCGGTCGGTGAAGGCCAGCACCATCGCGCCGATGGCGGCGGTGATGAGCAGCGCCGACGTCAGCTCGAAGGGGAAGAGGTAGTCGGTGAAGATCAGCCGGCCGAGACCCTTCGGCCCGCCGCCCGCCGGGGTGGCGGAGTCGAGCGGGATGGCCGGGGTGACGTTCTCCAGCGCCCGGTAGATGCCGGTGGCCAGCAGGGCGGCGAGCCCGATGCCGAGCACGGTCGCGGCCAGCCGCTGTCCACGGAGGACTTCGACGACCGAGTCCGAGCTCTCCCGGCCGACCAGCATCAGCACGAACAGGAACAGCATCATGATCGCGCCGGTGTAGACGATGATCTGCGTGAAGCCGAGGAACGGCGCCGACTGGATCATGTACAGCGCGCCCAGGCTCAGCATGGTCAGCACCAGCCACAGCGCCGAGTGGACGGCGTTTCGGGAGAAGATCATGCCGAGCGCGCCGAGCAGCGAGACCGGGCCGAGGACCCAGAACGCGATCGCTTCACCGGTCGAGACACCCGCGGAAGCGTTCGGCGCCGCGGCCAAGAGGGCGGTGATCACTTGATCCCCTCCCCGCGCGCCAGTTCGGGGCCGTTCACGTAGTAGTCCTGCTCGTTCTCGCCGAGCCGCATCGGGTGCGGCGGCTGCTCCATGCCGGGCAGCAGCGGGGCGAGCAGGTCTTCCTTCGTGTAGATCAGCCGCTGGCGGTCGTCGTCGGCCAGCTCGTAGAAGTTGATCATCGTCAGCGACCGGGTCGGGCACGCCTCGATGCAGAGGCCGCAGCCGATGCAGCGCAGGTAGTTGATCTGGTAGTCCGCGCCGTACCGCTCGCCCGGCGAGAACCGGGCTTCCTCGGTGTTGTCACCACCTTCGACGAAGATCGCGTCCGCCGGGCACGCCCACGCGCACAGCTCGCAGCCGACGCACTTCTCGAGACCGTCCGGGTGGCGGTTCAGCTGGTGCCGTCCGTGGTACCGCGGTGCGGCCGGCGCGCCGGCCTCCGGGTATTCCTCGGTGGCGACCTTCTTGAACATCATCCCGAAGGTGACGCCGAAGCCCTTGACGGGATCAAGAAACCCCATCTTGCGCTCCTTCCTTTGCGGTACCGACGGCTGCCGGCTTGCGACGGGCCGCCTTGGCTTCGGCCTTGGCCAGAGCCTTCTGACGCGGAGTGGTCTGCGGGACCTTGAGGTCCAGCGGCGGAACCGGGAAACCGCCGCCGGTCACCGGGATGCTTTCGCTGTCTTCCTCACGGCCCGACGCGCGGACGTAGAAGAACAGCGCGAGGACGATGAAGATCGCGGCCGCGGCGATGATGATGGTCGCGGTGTTCCAGGTGATGACCTTCGCGAAGGTCACCATGACGATCCACACCAGGTTCAGCGGGACCAGGACCTTCCAGCCCAGCCGCATGAACTGGTCGTAGCGCAGGCGGGGCAGCGTGCCGCGCAGCCAGATGAACCCGAACAGCAGCACGAACATCTTCGCGAAGAACCACAGCACTGGCCACCAGCCGGTGTTGAGCACGTTGTTCCCGATCAGCGACAGCGGCCACGGGGCCATCCAGCCGCCGAGGAACAGCGTCGTCGCGAAGGCCGAGACGATCACCATGTTGACGTACTCGGCGAGGAAGAACATCGCGAACTTCATCGAGCTGTACTCGGTGTGGAAGCCGCCAACCAGCTCCGACTCGGCCTCGGGGAGGTCGAACGGGGCACGGTTGGTCTCGCCGACCATCGAGATCAGGTAGATCACGAAGCTCGGGACCAGGTAGAGGAACCACGCCTTGTGCTGCGCGCCGACGATGTCGGCCAGGTTCAGCGACCCGGCCTGCAGGATCACCGCGACGATCGACAGGCCCATCGCGATCTCGTAGGAGATCACCTGCGCCGCGCTGCGCATGCCGCCGAGCAGCGGGTACGGCGAGCCGGACGACCAGCCGGCGAGCACGATGCCGTAGACGCCGATCGAGGAGCAGGCCAGGATCACCAGCGCGCTGACCGGCAGGTCGAGCAACTGGAGGACGGTTCGCTCACCGAAGATCGACACGACCGGCCCGAACGGGATGGCCGACAGCGCGATCAGCGAGGGCACCACGCAGACGACCGGGGCGAGGAAGTACACCTTGCGGTCGGCGGTGTCCGGGATGATCTGTTCCTTGAACGGCAGCTTGATCGCGTCCGCCAGGGACTGCAGGTAACCGCCGGGGCCGACGCGGTTGGGGCCGGGCCGGTTCTGCATCCGGCCGACCGCCTTGCGCTCCCAGACGATCAGGAAGATCGTCAGGATCGGCCCGATCAGCAGGATGACCACGCACTTGAGCAGGATCAGCCACAACGGGTCGTCCGCCAGCAGCGCCGCCCGCGTGGCCGCGTCCGGGACACTCCCGACGGCAGCTTCGGTCAGCAGCGGGGTCATTGCCCACCTCCAGCGAGGTTCACGACGGCGCCGTGTCCGGCACCGAGCGTCTTGGCCACGGCGGAGCCGTCGGAGTTGCCCGGCAGCCACACGACACCGTCGGGCAGGTCGGCGATCTCCACCGGCAGCGTGATCGCACCGCGTTCGGTGCTGACGCGCACGGTGGTGCCCAGCCCTTCGGCGGTCTTCGCGGACAGCCGCGCGACCGGCGTGCGCTGGGTGCCCTTGAGGTGCGGCTCGCCGTCCTGCAGCGAACCGTTGTCGATCAGCTGGCGCCAGGTCGACAGGATCGCCTGGCCGGCGCCCGCCGTCGCGGGCGGCGCGACCTCGGCGGCGACGTGGCTCCAGCGCAGCGCCGAGGCCTGGCCCAGCTTCTCGAAGTCACCGCGCGCGGCGGCCGGCGTCTGCGTGAACAGGTCCGCATCCATCTCGACGGCGAGCGTGTCGAGCACCCGGCAGTCCGGCAGAGCGCCGGTGCCTTCGAGGGTGACGTCGAACGGGCGGGTGCGGCCCTCCCAGTTGAGGTAGCTGCCCGCCTTCTCGTCCGACGCGGCCACCGGGAGCACGACGTCCGCGCGCTCGGTCACCGCGCTGTGCCGCAGCTCGAGGCTGACCACGAACCCGGCGGTGTCCAGCGCGCGCCGCGCGAGGTCCGGGTCCGGCAGGTCGTCCGGGTCGACGCCGCCGACGACCAGGCCACCGAGCTCGCCGGCCGAAGCGGCCAGCAGGATGTCGGTGGTGTCGCGGCCCGGGACGGCCGGGAGCGGGACACCCCAGGCGTTTTCGACGGCGACGCGGGCGGCGTCGTCGCCGACCCGGCGGCCGCCGGGCAGCAGCGACGGCACGCAGCCGGTCTCCAGCGCGCCCCGGTCTCCAGCGCGGCGCGGGATCCACGCGAGCCGGACGCCGGTGCGCTCGACCAGGTCGTGCAAGGCGGCGAACAGGCCGGGGATCGCGGCGGCGCGCTCGCCGACCAGGACGACGGCACCCTCGCCGCGCAGGGCCTCGTCGAGGTCCGGCGCGTGCTTGGCGATGCCTTCGACGGCCGCGGCTTCGGCGCCGGGGACGCAGGCGAGCAGCTCGCCGAACGTCTTGCGCACCGACGACGTCGTCCACTGTCCCAAGTGGACGATCCGGGTCTTGTTCCGGCGGGCCGCCTTGCGCAGCCGCAGGAACACGATCGGGGCCTCGTCCTCGGGCTCGAACGCGACGCATAGGACCGTGCGGGCCCGCTCGATCTCGCCGAAGGTGACGCCGGACTCCGGAGTCACGCCCACGACGTGCGAGGTGAGGAACGCGAGTTCCTCGGTCGAGTGCGGGCGGGCGCGGAAGTCGACGTCGTTCGTCTTCAAGGCGACCCGGGCGAACTTCGAGTACGCGTAGGCGTCCTCGACCGTCAGCCGGCCACCGGGCAGGACACCGACGCCGCCGTTGCCCCGGGCCTCGGTGAGGCCGGCCGCGGCGATGCGCAGCGCGTCGGTCCAGGACGCCTCCTCCAGCTCACCGGTCTCGCGGTTGCGGACCAGCGGACGCCGGATGCGGTCGTCGGCCGTCGTGTAGCGGAAGGCGAAGCGGCCCTTGTCGCAGATCCACTCCTCGTTGACCTCGGGGTCGTCGCCGGCCAGCTTGCGCTGGACCTTGCCGCGCCGGAAGTCGGTGCGCTCGGCACAGCCGGACGAGCAGTGCTCGCAGACGCTGGGCGCGGACACCAGGTCGAACGGCCGCGACCGGAAGCGGTAGGCGGCGCTGGTCAGAGCACCGACCGGGCAGATCTGGATGACGTTGCCGGAGAAGTAGGACTGGAACGGCTGGCCGCTGGTGGTGCGCGAGGCCAGGTCCAGGACGTCCGCCGTCTCCGCGGTACCGATCTGCTGGTGGGCGCCGCGTTCGAGGAGCTCGATGAACGGGTCGCCGGCGATCTCGCTGGAGAACCGGGTGCAGCGCTGGCAGAGCACGCAGCGTTCGCGGTCCAGCAGCACCTGCGTCGAGATCGGCAGCGGCTTCGGGAACGTCCGCTTCGTGTCGACGAACCGGGAGTCCGTGCGGCCGTGGGCCAGCGCCTGGTTCTGCAGCGGGCACTCGCCGCCCTTGTCGCAGATCGGGCAGTCCAGCGGGTGGTTGATGAGCAGGAGCTCCATCACACCCTGCTGGGCCTTGTCCGCGACCGGCGAGGTCAGCTGCGTCTTGACGACCATGCCGTCGGCGACGGTCATCGTGCAGGACGCCTGCGGCTTCGGCATCGGCCGGCCGCCCATCTCGACCTCGACCAGGCACTGGCGGCAGGCGCCTGCCGGGGAGAGGAGCGGGTGGTCGCAGAACCGCGGGATGACCGTGCCGAGGCGTTCGGCCGTGCGGATGAGGAGCTCGCCCTTGGGGGCGATGACCTCTTCGCCGTCGATGACCAGCTTGACGTGGCCCTCGGGGACCGGCGTCTCCTGGGTCTCTGGCTTGTCGGGCGCGATCGTCATGCCTGCGCTCCCACGAGTTCGGGCTTGGTCTGTTCGTGCCGGTTCTTCTCGCACAGCGCGAGGAACTCGTCCCGGAAGTACTTGATGCCGCTGGTGATCGGCGACACCGCGCCGTCACCGAGTGCGCAGAACGACCGGCCGAGGATGTTGTCGCAGACGTCGAGGAGGGTGTCGATGTCCTCTTCGGTGCCGTGGCCCTCGACCATCCGCTCGAGGATCTGCGCCAGCCAGTACGTGCCTTCGCGGCACGGCGTGCACTTGCCGCAGGACTCGTGCTCGTAGAACTGCGTCCACTTCATCACGGCCCACGGCACCGACACGGTCTCGTTGAAGACCTGGACGGCGGTGGTGCCCAGCATCGACCCGGCTTCCGCCGCGCCTTCGAAGTCCAGGGGAACGTCGAGGTGCTCGACGGTGAACATCGGGGTGGACGAGCCGCCCGGGGTCCAGAACTTGAGCGGGATGCCGTCCTTCATGCCGCCCGCCATGTCCAGCAGCTCGCGCAGCGTGGTGCCGAGCGGGCACTCGTACTGGCCGGGCTTCTCGACGTGGCCGGAGATCGAGTAGATCTTCGGGCCGGGCGACTTCTCGCGGCCCATCTCGCGGAACCAGCTCGAACCGCCGTTGACGATGAACGGCGCGCTCGCGATGGTCTCGACGTTGTTGACCGTGGTCGGCGCGGCGTAGAGCCCGGCGGCCGCGGGGAACGGCGGCTTGAGCCGCGGCTGGCCACGACGGCCTTCCAGCGAGTCGAGCAGCGCCGTCTCTTCGCCGCAGATGTACGCGCCCGCGCCGGCGTGGACGGTGATCTTGAGGTCGAAGCCGGAGCCGAGGATGTTCTCGCCCAGGTAACCGGCCGCTTCGGCTTCGCGCACGGCCGCGTTGAGGCGGCGGATGCAGTGCAGCGCCTCGCCGCGGACGTAGATGAAGCAGTGGTTGGACCGCATCGCGTACGAGGCGATGATGCAGCCCTCGATGAGCGAGTGCGGGTCCGCCATCATCAGCGGGATGTCCTTGCAGGTGCCCGGCTCGCCCTCGTCGGCGTTGATCACCAGGTAGTGCGGCTTGTCGAAGTTCGGCGGCATGAACGACCACTTGATGCCGGCCGGGAAGCCCGCGCCGCCGCGGCCGCGCAGGCCGGAGTCCTTGACCAGCTGGACGAGCTGCTCCGGCGTCCCGGCCAGTGCCTTGCGGACGGCGGTGTAGCCCTCGAGTGCCTCGTACGTCCCGATCTGCCAGGAGTTCGGGGACAGCCAGCGCTTCGTGAGGACCGGAGTGATGGGGTCAGCCACTACTTCTTCTCCACTTCCGGCAAGGGAACATCCTGAGCCACCGGGGCGACCCAGCCGCGGTCCTGGGCGAGTTTCGCGCCCCGGAGCGTCTCGACGGCCTGCGACGGGCCGTCGACGTCCGTGCGGTACTGCCGCTCGTCCTCGGGGAAGAACCCGGCGAGCTGGAGCTCGGCGCCCTTGAAGTTCGTCAGCGGGGCACCGCGCGTCGGGGCCGGTTTCTTGCCCGCCTGCAGCGCGTCGACCAGCGCGACGGCCTTCTCCTCGGTCTGGTTGTCGAAGTACTCGTAGTTGACCTGGATGACCGGCGCGAGGTCGCAGGCGGCGAGGCACTCGGCGTGCTCGAGGGTGATCGAGCCCGGCTCGTTCGGCGTGCCCGCGGTCTCGTTGTGCCCCAGCGGTTCCGCCTCGGAACCCAGGTGCGTCTGGAGCCGCTTGTAGATCGCGTCGCCGCCCATGGCCGCGCACAGCGTGTTGGTGCAGACGCTCACGAGGTGCTCGCCGCACGGCTTGCGCTTGTACATCGTGTAGAACGTCGCGACCGCGCTGACCTCGGCGTCGGACAGGTCGAGCTGCTTCGCGCAGAACGCGATGCCCTCCTGGCTGACGTACCCCTGCACGGACTGCACGAGGTGCAGCATCGGCAGCAGCGCCGAGCGGGACATCGGGTAGCGCGCGATCAGCTCCTGCGCCTTCGCGTGGATGTCCGCGTCGAAGATGTCTTCCAGCGGCGTCTCGGTGATGATGCCGGCGGCCACATCCGGATCCGGCGCGATGGCGACGACATCGGTGTCCGGGCCGGCCGCCGCGTGCGTCGTCGCGGAGTAGTTCGGGCCCGGCTCGGGAACTGCTGTGGTCATCGGTCCACTCCCCCCATGACGGGGTCGATCGAGGCGATGGCGGCGATCACGTCGGCGACCAGGCCGCCCTCGGCCATGGCGGGCATCGACTGCAGGTTCACGAAGCTCGGTTCGCGCACGTGGACCCGCAGCGGCCGGGTGCCGCCGTCGGACACCAGGTGCGCGCTCAGCTCGCCGCGCGGCGACTCGACCGACGTGTAGACCTGGCCCGGCGGCACCTTGAAGCCCTCGGTGACCAGCTTGAAGTGGTGGATCAGGGATTCCATCGACTGGCCCATGATCTTCTTGACGTGCTCGAGCGAGTTGCCCATGCCGTCGCTGCCGATGGACAGCTGCGCGGGCCAGGCGACCTTCTTGTCCTCGACCATGACCGGGCCCGGCTCGAGCTTCTCGAGGCACTGCTCGATGATCTTGAGGCTCTCGTGCATCTCGTGCACCCGGATCAGGTAGCGCGACCAGCAGTCGGCGCCGTTGTCGACCGGGACGTCGAAGTCGAACTCGTCGTAGCAGGAGTACGGCTCGGTCTTGCGCAGGTCCCACGGCAGGCCGGCGGACCGCAGCACCGGGCCGGTGACGCCGAGCGCGAGGCACGCGTCGACGGGCAGGTAACCCACGCCCTTGAGCCTGTTCCGCCAGATCGGCTGACCGGTGAACAGCTTGTCGTACAGCGGAAGGCGCTTCTTCATCGTCTTGATGAATTCGGTGACCTTCTCACGGTAGTCCGCCGGCATGTCCTGCGCGAGGCCGCCGGGGCGGATGAACGCGTGGTTCATCCGCAGGCCGGTCAGGTGCTCCAGCAGGTGCAGCACCTCTTCGCGCTCGCGGAAGCCGAGCGTCATCGCCGTGGTGGCGCCGAGCTCCATGCCGCCGGTGGCGATGTAGACCAGGTGCGAGCCGATCCGGTTGATCTCCAGCAGCATCACGCGCAGCAGCTGCGCGCGGCGCGGAGCCTCGATCTGCAGCAGCTTCTCGACGCCGAGGCAGTACGCCATCTCCGTCGAAAGCGGGGCCAGGTAGTCCATCCGCGTCACGAAGGTGACGCCCTGGGTCCAGGTCCGGTACTCGCAGTTCTTCTCGATGCCGGTGTGCAGGTAGCCGATGACCGACCGCAGCTGCGTGACGGTCTCGCCCTCCATCTCCAGCACGAGCCGGAGCACGCCGTGCGTCGACGGGTGCTGCGGGCCCATGTTGATGACCATGCGCTCGTCGTGCGCCGCGTCGGCGATGACGTCGTCCCAGTCGCCGCCGGAGACCGTGTAGACGCGGCCTTCGGTGGTGTCGCGGGAGTCGGCGTAGTTCGCGTTGTCCGTGCTGTCGCTGCCGGCTTCGGTGGTGCTGGTGCCGGTCGTGACGTCGGACAGGTTCTCGGTGCTGCTCACGAGTACGACCTCCGCTGGTCCGGCGGCGGGATCTCCGCGCCCTTGTATTCGACCGGGATCCCGCCGAGCGGGTAGTCCTTGCGCTGGGGGTGGCCGTCCCAGTCGTCCGGCATCAGGATCCGGGTCAGCGCGGGGTGACCGTCGAAGACGATCCCGAACATGTCCCAGGCTTCCCGTTCCTGCCAGTCGGCGGTCGGGTACGTCTCGACCAGCGACGGCACGTGCGCGTCCTCGACGTCGAGGGTGACCTCGAGGCGGATCCGGCGCCGGTAGGTCAGCGACGTGAAGTGGTAGACCGCGTGCAGCCGCTGCGGGACGTCGACGCCGTAGTCCACACCGGACACCGACGACAGCAGCTCGAAGCGGAGGCCGCCGTCGTCGCGCAGCGTCTTCGCGATGGAGGGCAGGTGCTCGCGGGCGACGTAGAAGGTGATCTCGCCGCGGTCGACCGTCGTCTGCAGGATCGCCTCGGCGGGGATCTTGCGCTCGGCCAGCGCGGCGTAGAACTCGTCGGCGAACTGGTCGAACCAGCCGCCGTACGGGCGCTCGGCCGGCGCCGGGCTGTACGCCGGGAGCCGGACGCCGCCGTAGCCGGAGGTGTCGCCGGTGCCGTGGACGCCGAACATGCCCTGGCGTTCGCGCCCGGTGACGACCGCTTCGGCCGCGCCCGGTCCCTTCGCCGTCAGGCCGGTTTCGGCTCGCTCGGCGCTGGACTGCTCTTCGCCGGGTTGGGGGTTCTCAGTCATCGCTCTACTTCTTCGCGTACTTGATCGACGACGCGACGAGCTCGGTGCGCTCCCCGCTGGCGGCGCGGATGGCGGCGCGGCGGGCGTTGATCGGCTCGTCCTGGATCTTGGCGTGCAGCTTGAGGATCGCGTCCAGCAGCATCTCCGGCCGCGGCGGGCAGCCGGGCAGGTACATGTCGACCGGCACGATGTGGTCGACGCCCTGGACCACGGCGTAGTTGTTGAACATGCCGCCGGAGGAGGCGCAGACGCCCATCGCGAGCACCCAGCGCGGCTCGGCCATCTGGTCGTAGATCTGGCGCAGGACCGGGGCCATCTTCTGCGTGACGCGGCCGGCGACGATCATCAGGTCGGCCTGCCGCGGCGTCGCGCTGAAGCGCTCCATGCCGAAGCGGGCGATGTCGTAGCGGGAACCGCCGACCGTCATCATCTCGATCGCGCAGCAGGCGAGGCCGAAGGTGGCGGGCCACAGCGAGTTCTTGCGCGCCCAGTTGACGAGGCCTTCGAGGCTGGCCAGCAGGATGCCGTTGGGGAGTTTTTCTTCCAGGCCCATGGGTCTAGTTCCAATCCAGGCCGCCGCGCCGCCACACGTAGGCGTACGCGAAGCCGACCGTCGCGATGAACAGCAGGATCTCCACCAGGCCGAACGTGCCCAGCGCGTCCGCCTGCACGGCGAACGGGTAGAGGAAGACCATCTCGATGTCGAACAGGATGAACAGCATCGCGGTGATGTAGTACGCGACCGGCATCCGCCCGGCGCCGACGAGCGGCTGCGGGGACGGTTCGATGCCGCACTCGTAGGCGGACAGCTTGGCCTTGTTGTACCGGCTGGGGCCGACGAGCGGGCCCAGCAGGACCGACAGCACGGCGAAACCGAGCGCCAGCACGAACAACAGGACCAAGGGCAGGTAGGGCTTCAGGCTCGGGGCCTCTTGCGCCAGCTGCACCGTGTCGGTCCGGGTCAGCAACGTCAGCACGGGGTCTTCGCCATCCTTTCCGCGCCGCTGCGGTTGAGCTTGTGGTGGGGAACCGCTGGGCCTCGTCGGCACCCTAAGGGACCTGGGTCACACCGCCGAGGGTCAGGGTCTCCTTACGGCCCGTGGCTGGACCGGGTGGGGGAAAACACAGAGCTTGTGAAATAGTTCACAAGCCACTCGTCGCGGATGTGAAGGGATTCACAAAGCATGGGGGGAGTCTAGGACGCGACTCACACTCTTGTCCCTAGTACCCCGTGTTATAAGGGTCCCCTAAGTTTGGCCGCCATCGTTGTCACAGGTCGGCAACACCGCGCGCGCGACCTGCGCGAAGGGCGGTCAAGATCGCGTTCCGGATGGACAAAACGGGCGCTGACCTGTGATCTATCCCACTGACCGCACGGCCAACTTGCTACGCCACTCGTGTGTCCGCGCGCGGACGGGCCCGGCACGGAAGCCGTGCCGGGCCTTCGGAAACGGGGTCAGCGCGGGCTGGGCGTGACCTTCGCGAGCGCCGCGATGAGGCGGTCGACGCCGTCGCCGCCCTTGGCGTCGTAGCAGCCCGAGAGGCCCTTGTAGACCAGTGGCAGGAGCTTGTTGACGCGCAGCCCGTACTTGGTGCACGCGTGCATGATCTTCGGTTTGCCGATGATCTTCGCGAACACGTTGCCCAGCTGGTAGTAGCCGCCCATCAGCTCGCCCACGGCCCGCGGGTACGCCTCGAGCGCCCGCTCCCGCGAGGGCCCTTCGCGCCGCGCCAGGGCCTGCACGACGACCTCCGCGGCGATCTGCGCGGACTCCATCGCGGCCGAGATGCCCTCGCCGTTGAACGGGCTGACCATGCCGCCGGCGTCGCCGAGCAGCAGCAGGCCGTCGCGGTAGTGCGGGGTGCGGTTGAAGCCCATCGGGAGGCCGGCGCCGCCGACCTTGCCGATCGCGTTCTCCTCGCGGTAGCCCCACTCCTCCGGCGTCCCGTCGAGCCACTGGCGCAGCAGCGCGCGGTAGTCGGTGTTCCGGAACGACGCCGACGTCGAGAGCATGCCGAGGCCGACGTTCACCGTGCCGTCGCCGAGCGGGAACGCCCAGCCGTAGCCCGGCAGCAGCTTCGGGTTCCGCGGGTCCGAGCGGTCCCACAGCTCGAGGTGGCCCTCGATGAACGGGTCGTCGTGGCGCGGGCTCTTGTAGTACTGGCGCACCGCGACACCCATCGGGCGCTTCTCGTTCTTCTGGATGCCGACGCTCAGCGCGAGCCGCGCCGAGACGCCGTCGCAGGCCAGGACCAGCGGCGCGCGGTAGTGCACCGGGGTCTTCTCCGGGCCGACCTTCGCCTCGACGCCGACCACGCGCCCGCTCGCGTCGGTGATCGCGCTCATGACGGTCGTGCGCTCGTAGAGCCGCGCGCCCGCCTTCACGGCGAGCTTCGCGAGGAGGTCGTCGAAGTCGTGGCGGGTGCGGGAAACGCCGTAGGGCGGGTAGCTGGTCAGGTCCGGCCAGTCGAGCTCCAGCGTCAGGTCGCCGGTGAGGATCCGCAGGCCGCGGCTGTGCACCCAGCCCGCGTCGGTGGCTGTATCTATTCCAAGGTCGATGAGCTGCTTGACGCCGCGCGGGGTCAGGCCGTCGCCGCAGACCTTCTCGCGGGGGAACTCGGTCTTCTCCAGCAGGAGGACGTCGACGCCCGCGCGGGCCAGGTAGGTGGCCACGGTGGACCCTGCGGGTCCGGCGCCGACGACGATGACTTCGGCGTCCTGGTCTGGGCTACGACGGCTCATGGCCGCGAGTTTAGGCGGGCTTTCGCGCGCGGTGGATCGCCACGACGCCGAATGTGAGGTTCAACCACTCGACGTCGGCCCAGCCCGCGCTCGCGGTGATCTCGCCGAGCGTGCGCTGGTCGGGCCAGGCCAGCATCGATTCGGCCAGGTAGGAGTACGCCTCAGGGTTGGACGAGGTCCGCTTGCCGACCCAGGTCAGCAGCTTCAGCATGAACCGCCGGTGGACGAACCGGATCGGGGCGAACGGCGGGGTCGAGACCTCGCAGATGACCAGCCGGCCGCCCGGCTTGACCACCCGGGCGATCTCGGTGAGCGCGGCCTTCGTGTCGACGAAGTTGCGCAGCGCCAGGGAGATCGTCACGGCGTCGAAGCTCTCGTCGGCGAACGGCAGGTTGAGCGCGTCCGCCGCCACCATCGGCACGTTCCGGTGCTTGCCGGCGCGGAGCATGCCGAACGAGAAGTCCGCGGCCAGGCACCAGGCGCCGCCGCGGGCGTACTCGACGGTCGACACCCCGGTGCCGGCCGCGAGGTCCAGGACCTTTTCGCCGCGGCGGGCATCGAGCACGCGGGCGGTGGTGGTGCGCCAGCGCCGGTCGAAGCCGAACGTCATGAACGAGTTCGCCCGGTCGTACCCGTCCGCGACGCCGTCGAACATCGCGGCGACTTCGTGCGGGTCCTTGTCCAGGCTTGCGCGTGACATGGCTTGAATTTAGACACCTCGGCTGCGCTTGTCCTCCGAGGGTGGTGCCCGAGCGGGCAAACCCCGAGCAAAGCGGTGACAAAGCAACAGCAAAGCCGGCCTCGGCAGTGTCTTCCTCACGGCAGGCGAACAGCCGGCCCCCGAGAAAGGCACTACGAGATGAGCTTCGTCAAGAAGGCGGCGGCCGTGGCCGCGCTGACCGGCGCCGTCGTCGGTGGTTCCCTGATCAGCTCGGCGCCCGCGATGGCGGGCACCGACGGCGTGGTGACGATCCAAGGCGCCTGCGGCGACAAGTTCAACCCGTCGGTCGGTGGTGGCGCCGCCGCCTGGACGATCACCTGCACCAGCGGCAAGGTCGCGGTCAGCGGCTGGGTGAAGGACACCGACGCCGACGGCAAGGCCGCCGAGGTCTACGGCACCTGGGAAGACGGCAGCAACTTCGGCACCGTCCGCGCCGGTGGCGAGGGCACGAAGAAGGAGTTCAACAAGACCCACGCCGGCTCGCACGTGTACCTCTACCTGCGCGTCATCTGATCCCCGCCGGATGGGCCCGCGGCCGGCCAGGCCGCGGGCCCGTCCGCCAGGATCCGGCGTTCGAGGTCCCGCAGCGCGCGGCCCGGTTCCAGGCCGAGCTGCCGGACCAGCACCCGGCGGGCGCCGCGGTAGGCGTCGAGCGCCTCCGCCCGCCGCCCGTCGAGCGACAGCGCCACCATCAGCAGGTAGTGCAGCCGTTCGCGCAGCGGGTACCGCCGCACCAGCCCGGTCAGCTCGGCCACCACCGCCGCGTGCCGCCCGAGGTCCAGTTCGGCCTGGTGCAGCTGTTCGAGCAGGACCAGGCGGCGCTCGGTGAGCCGCAGTACCTCGTCGGCCAGGACCGGGACGTCCAGGCCGCCGTACGGCGTGCCGTGCCACAGCGCGAGCGCCTCGCGGATCAAGGCGGTCCGTTCGGCGGGCCGCGGCTCCCCCGCCGCCCGCCCGGCGAGCGCTTCGAAGCGGACGGCGTCCAGCTCGCCCGGCCGGACGACGAGCCGGTAGCCGCCGTGCCCGGAGCCCAGCCGCTCGCGCTCGGGCAGCGCGGACCGCAGCTTGTGCACGTGCCAGTGCAGCTTCCGCGCCGCGCGCCGGTCGGGATCACCGTCCCACAGCGCGTCAGCCAGCACATCGGCCCGGACGAAGTGGTTGGCGTCGGCCAGGAGCACGCCGAGCAGGGTGCGCCGCAGCCGGCCGGGCACGGGGATCGCCCGCCCGCCGGAAACCAGGGTGATCGGACCGAGCACCGCGAAGTCCACCGGAATGTCCCTTCTCGTTTCGAGAAGTCGATCTTGACGCGCCGGTGTACAAATCCCGTACAGAACCGGGCAAACCGGGCTCAGCCGTGGGTGGCCAGCATGCCGGCCACCGCCGCGGGCCAGGTGAACTCCTCGGCACGGGCCCGCGCCGCCGCCCGCCGCTGGTCCTCCGGGTCGCCCAGCAGATCCGTGACGGCGGCCGCGAACGCGGGCGCGTGGTCGTCGACCGCCGCCCCGCAGCCCGGCCGCACGATCTCCCGCAGCGCCGACGACGCCGACACGACCACCGGCGTCCCGGACGCCAGCGCCTCCAGCGCCGCGAGCCCGAACGTCTCGTGCGGCCCGGGCGCGAGGGAGACGTCCGCGCTGGCCAGCAGCCGGGCGACGTCGCCGCGGCCGGGCAGGAAACCCAGGAACGTCACCGGCAGGCCGCGCGCCCGGCGCTCCAGCGCCCGCCGTCGCGGCCCGTCGCCCGCCACCACCAGCCGCACGCGCGCACCTGACTCCGTCAGCTCGGCGACGGTGTCCACGCTGCGCTCCACGTGCTTCTCCGGCGACAGGCGTCCACAGTGGACCAGCAGGACGTCCGCGCCGCCGGCCAGACCGGCGCGCCAGCCGTCGTCGCGCATGGCGGGCCGGAACGTCGTGAGGTCGACGCCGAGAGGGACGCGGCGGACGTTCGGCGCCGCGATCCGGTCGAACTCCGCGCGCGCGAACGCCGTCGTGCAGACGACCGTGTCGTAGCTGGCGGCCATCCGCCGGTTCGCGGCGTCGGCGACGCGGCGGGCCACCGGCTCGGGCAGCAGGAACTGCTCCAGCAGGCGGTCGAGGCGCTCGTGGGAGATGACCGTGCTGGGCACGCCGTGGCGGCTCGCCCAGCTGCCCATCCCCCGCAGGGTCAGCCGGTCGGACACCTCCAGGCGGTCCGGCTCGAGCTGCCGCAGCACCGCGCGGACCCGGTGCGGGTCGACGGCCCGGTAGCCGCCGGTGCCCGGGATCTGCGGTGCCGGCAGGGAGAACCGGCGCACGCCGGTCGGCAGGACCTCGTCGGCGTACCGGCGGCCGGGCACCACGAGCGTCACCTCGTGGCCGCTCGCGACGTAGCCGGCGCCGAGGTGGTGCAGCGCGGTGCGCAGGCCGCCCGAGCGCGGCCCGTAGAAGTTCGCGAGCTGGACGATGTGCACGTCAGGCCGCGCGGGCGGCCCGGCCCCGCACGGCTTCGTAGTGCCCGACCAGCTCGTGGCAGACGGCGGGCCAGGTGCGGCCCAGCACCACCTTGCGCGCCTTCTCGCCGAGCCTCGCGCGCAACGCGGCGTCGCGCAGGGCGTCGACCTTCTCGACGAGCGCCGGGCCGAACCGCTCGCGGTCCGCGGGCAGCAGGTAGCCGGTGCGGCCGGGCAGCACGAGGTCCTTCGGGCCGCCCGCGTCCGGGGCGAGCACCGGCAGCCCGGAGGCCATCGCCTCCTGCACCGCCTGGCAGAATGTCTCGTGCGGTCCGGTGTGGACGAAGACGTCGAGGCTCGCGTACGCCTTCGAGAGCTCTTTGCCGTACTTCGCGCCGAGGAAAGCGGCGTCCGGCAGCTGCTCCCTGAGGTTTTCGAGTTCGGGCCCGTCGCCGACGACGACCACGCGGATCCCCGGCACCGCGGCCAGCGCGGCCAGCCGGTCGACCTCCTTCTCGGGCGCCAGCCGGCCGACGAAGCCGACGAGCAGCTCGCCGTCCGGGGCCAGCTCGGCCCGCAGCACCGGGTCGGCGTGCGCCGGGGAGAACCGGTCGATGTCCACGCCCCGCGCCCATCGGTGCACCCGCGGCACGCCGTGGAGCCGCAGCTGCTCGACGGAGTCGCTGGAGGGGGCGAGGGTCCGGTCGGCGCGTGAGTGCAGCCGCCGGACCCAGCGCCACGCGGCGCGGGCGCCGATGCCGAAGCCGTACGCGGCGGCGAACCCGGCGATGTCGGTCTGGTAGACGGCGATCGAAGGGACGCGCAGCCGTCTCGCCGCGGCGAGCCCGCGCGCGCCGACGACGAACGGCGACGCCAGGTGCACGACGTCCGGGCCGAACGCGGCCAGCGCGTTCAGCACCGTGCGCGTCGGCAGGCCGATCGGCAGGGAGCTGACCCCGGGGACGTCCAGCGCGGGAATCCGGATCACCGGGGCACCGCGGTAGGAGTCCGGGCCGGGGCCGGGGGCGATGATCAGCACGTCGTGCGCGCGTTCGCGCAGGTGCTCGACGACCCGCAGGACGGAGTTGGTCACGCCGTTCACCTGGGGCAGGAAACTTTCGGTGACTATGGCGACTCGCACGTCCTGGACGATCGCACCCGATCCTGGCGCTGGTGTGACGTGTGAGCCAACGCTGCCGGAACAGATCGGCTACGACATGTCATCTCAAGGTCGTGTCCTGGAAACCAGGGTGGCCCAGACTAAGCAGGCATGACCCTCTTGTCCTCACGGCCGCCGCGGCCCGTCGAGCCCGGCCTGCTGTCGAGGGCGCTCGAAGTGGCCGGGCGGCTGGCCAACGACGCCACCGACGTGATCACCGCGACCGCCGGCCGCGGCGCCCACCCTTCGACGCTGGACTCGCCGTTCGACTGGGTCACCGACACGGATCGCATTCTGGAGCGCCACACGCGGCGCGTCCTGACCGCGGAGTTCCCGGGCATCCCGGTGGTCGGCCACGAGTTCGGCGCCGACCACGGCGCGGACATCGCGGAATACCGCTGGGTGGTCGACTCGGTGGACGGCACGGCGAACTACGTGGCCGGAGTGCCGTGGTGCGCGTACAGCCTGGCGCTGGTGGACGCGGCGGGCCCGGTGGTGGGCGTGGTGGCGGACCCGTACCGAGCCCAGATCTACGCCGCGGCGCGCGGCCGCGGCGCCCGCGCGAACGGCAAGCCGATCAAGCTGGTGGACCGCTGCGTGACGGCGGGGGCGCTGGTGTGCACCGAGCTGGCCCGCAGCGGACCGTGGCCGGGCATGGGCGGCTTCATCGAGCGAGCGGCGGCGGCCCACGCGGGGGTCCGGGTACTGGGCTCGGCGGCGTTGTCGATCGCCCAGGTGGCGTTGGGCCACGCGGCGGCGGCGGTGCTGCACAGCTACCACGAGTGGGACGTGGCCGGCTCGGTGGCGATGGCCATCGAGGCGGGGGCGGTGGTGCTGGACAAGCACGGCGAGGACACGGCCCTGCCGACGGACGGCCTGCTGGTGGCCGCCCCAGGGGTGGCGGACGAGGTGCTGGGCTGGTGGCAGGAGACGGCGGGCTGAGTTATCCACATCATGTCCGGCTATCCACAGATTCGCCGCATCACCCATTTGTGCAGCGACCCACCGATAGACTGGAACAGGGCACGCCCCCCAGGGTGTGGCGGGGAGCTGTCTGGGCGGCCGGGGGCCTCAACCCCGCAAAAGCACACAGCCCGCCCTGCACCTCCCCCGCCCCTCGTCCCAGCCGCAGTCAGCACCGGAGAGCCGGGGTCAAGGGTGAGCGAAGCTCAGCCGTAGGCGCCCTTGAGGCCGGCTCTCCGGTGTTGAACGATCGAGGACGAGGAGCAGGGACCACTCAGGCCGAGACCACAGCCCGCTTGTCCTGCCGCCGGATCCACCAAAGCCCCGGGCCGGCCACCAGCCAAGTGAAGAACACGAAACTCCCCAGCGGCAGCAACGTCAGCGTCGCCGACCGACCGGCCACCCGGGCCAGCTCCGGATCGGACGCGTCGTACTCGATCCGCACCAGCTGCCCGGCCGCCAGCCCGTCCGGGTACAGCACCCCGTTCGCCGGGCTGTGCACGATCCCGTCCGGCGTCTCGAAGTGGATGATCGTGCGGTCGAACGCCACCGAATCCACCGTGGCCGTCGCCGTGCCCAGCTGGGCCGAAATCGCGCTGTCGTTGCGGATCGCCGCGAACAGCAGGCACACGCACATCACCGTGAGGAGCGAGGCGACGCCGAGGATGGTCCACCACCCGACGCGCCTCGCCCGCTCACCTCTCGTGCTCACGCCGCGAGCGTAGCGGTCTTGTTCAGCCCGCGTGTTCGGCGGCGAGGAACCGGTGGTTCGCCTGGATCTGGTCGTACGAACGCGGCTTCACCGAAGCCGGAGCCGCGAGACGGGCCGCGACTGCCGCAGCGCCGTTCGGGCCGACCGCCGGCTTGCCCGCCGTGTACAGCCACGTCTGGAACAGCTCGTGCAGCGGCTTGCCCGAGATCTTCTCCGCCAGCGCGATGAAGTCGAGGATCCGCCCGTTCGCCCCGCCCCGCTGCGCCTGCCACGTCTGCAAAATGGCGAAGAACGCCTCGTCGCCGACGGCCGTCCGCAGCGCCTGCAGCGTCAGCGCACCCCGGTCGTAGACCGCGTTGTCGAACTGGTTGTCCGCGCCCGGGTCGGCCGGGACCAGCTTCCACAGGTCGCCGTCGGCCGGGTTCGAGTCGTACGTGTACTGCGCCAGCTCCGCGACCGTGCCCTCGCCTTCGTGCTCCGACCAGAGCCACTCCGCGTAGGACGCGAAGCCCTCGTTCAGCCAGATGTCGCTCCAGCGGCCGAGCGAGACGTTGTCGCCGAACCACTGGTGGGCGTTCTCGTGCGCGATCAGCGTCGTGTTCGAGCCCGCGCGGAAGTTGCGGACGCCGTACGTCGGCCGGGTCTGGTTCTCCAGGGAGAAGCCGATGCCGCTGGTCACGACGCCGCCCTCGGCCTCGAACGGGTACGGCCCGAACTGCGTCGCCAGGAACTCGTCGATCTCCGGCGTGCGCTCGACGCTGGCCTTCGCCGCGTACAGCGAGTCGCCCAGGTCGGCGCCGTACGCGGTGATGAACGGCTTGCCGTCCGGCGTCGTGGACTCGACGACCTCGTACTTGCCGACGATGAACGACGTCAGGTACGTCGCCTGCGGCTTCGTGCTCCGCCACTGCCAGCGGGTCCAGCCCGCGCGGCTCTTCGTCTTGCGGACCAGGGTGCCGTTGGAGATGGCGGCGTTGTCGTCCGGCGCCTCGATCGAGACGTCGTAGGTCGCCTTGTCGGTCGGGTGGTCGTTGGCCGGGAACCACCACGCCGAACTCTGCGGCTCGTCGATGCCGAGCGCGCCGAAGGAGCCCTTCTTCCACGCGTTGATGCCGTCGACCGTCTCGGTCGACGGGGTGTCCGCATAGGCGACCACGACGGTCGCGGTCTGGCCCTTGAGCAGCGGCTGCGCCGGCGTGACGACGAGCTCGCCGTTGCCCGTCTGGTTCGCGAACTGGGCGGGGCGGTTGTTCACCCGCACGCTCGACGCCTTCAGCGCGAAGTCCAGGTCGAACCGCGAAAGGTCCTGCGTCGCGGTGAGCAGCAGCGTCGTGGTGCCCGACAGGAGATCGGTCGCGGGCTGGTAGGTCAGCCGGATGTCGTAGTGCAGCACGTCGGTGCCGCCGTTGCCGGCGTTCGGGTAGTACGGGTCGCCGACGCCGGGGGCGCCGGGGGCGGGCGCCGCGCTCGCGGTGCCGGCGAGCAGCACCGAGACGACGCCGGCCGCGAGCGCACCGAGACCGGTACGCGTTCTTGCACGCATTCGAATTCCTCCAAAAGGAGTGAGGATCAGCGCGCTCGAACGTAGCCAGCCAAGGAGCACCCAGGAACAGCCGAAGGGAGGTTTCTTGCCTGCTGGGAAAGTACCCGGAAAGCGGTTGACGTCAGACCGCGGAGACGGCCGAGGAGACCGCCGCCCGCAGGCGGGCGTGCAGGTCGCGGTGCCGCGACCGGTCCACCCGCACCTCGACGACCCGCAGCCCGGGCGCGGGCGCCAGCGCCGCCTGGAACTCGGTCAGCGTCTCGGCGACGACGTGCGGGACGCGGTAGCCGGCGCACAGCGCGCCCAGGTCTGCGCCGTGCGGCGTGCCGAACACGCGCTCGAAGCTGGCCGAATGCTCCGGCGCCCCCTGCTCCAGCAGGGAAAAGATGCCGCCGCCGTCGTCGTTGAGGACCACGATCGTCAGGTCGGGCCGCTGCTCGGCGGGCCCGGTCAGCAAGCCTGACGCGTCGTGCAGGAACGTCAGGTCGCCCAGCAGCGCGTACGACGGGCCGCGGTGCACGTACGCGGCGCCGATGGCCGTCGAAACCGTGCCGTCGATGCCCGCGACGCCGCGGTTGCGGTGCACGAGGACGTCCGGCCGCAGCCGGCCGGCCAGTGCGACGTCCCGGGTCGGGTTGGACGAGCCCACCACCAGCAGCGAGTCCGGGGGCAGCGCGTCCACCAGCTCGGTGGCCACCCGCAGCCCGCTGGGCCACGGCTCGTCGGCCAGCGTCGCCGCCACCGCGGACGCGGCCGCCGCGTCGGCCCGGCGCCAGCTCGCCAGCCACTCCGGGTCGGCGGGCTTGGTCGGTTCGTCGAACCACTGCCCGACCTGGCGGACGTTGTGCGCGGGCGCCGGCCAGTCCGAGTCCGGGCGCACCAGCAGCACCTCGACCTCGGCGTCCGAGAGCACCTGCTGGATCTGCCGGAACACCGTCGGACGGCCGAGGCAGAGCACCTGCTCCGGCTTGTGCCTGCTGATGAACTCCTCGACGGCCAGCAGCCACACCCCGGACGAGATCGCCGTGCCGCCGGACAGCCCGAGGCCGCCGGTCTCCGACACGACCGGCCAGCCGTGCTGCTCGGCCCACTCGCTGGCCGCCTGGACGCCGGTGTCGCACGCGATCACCAGGCCGTGGCGCGCCGAAGGCACCACGAACGACGGCAGCGCGCCGAAGTCCGGCAGCTCGGTCCAGCGGGACCCGTCGGCCCGGCCGTCGAGCGATTCGTACCATTCCCCGTCATCGTCCAAATCGGGCACGAGCGGCTCGCGGAACGGGATGTTCAGGTGCACCGGCCCGCAGCGCCACTCGCCGTAGGCGGCGTTCCAGGCCCGGCAGATCTGGCTTCGCCAGTACGAGTTCTGCCCCGCCCGCCGCTCGGCGACGGCCAGCTCGTCGAAGTAGCGGACGGCGTCGCCGTAGAGCTGGTGCTGGTCGATGACCTGCGACGCTCCCGCGGCCCGCAGCTCGGGCGGCCGGTCGGCGGTCATCACGATCAGCGGGACACCGGCCCGGTCGGCCTCGAGCACCGCCGGGTGGAAGTTCGCGGCCGCGGTGCCGGACGTGCAGAGCACGGCCACCGGACGGCCGGTGCGCGCGGCGATGCCGAGGGCGAGGAAGCCGGCCCCGCGCTCGTCGATGCGGACGTGCAGCCGCAGCTTCCCGGCCGCGGCCGCGTCGTACAGCGCGATCGACAGCGGCGCGTTGCGGGAGCCCGGGCAGAGGACGACGTGCGAAACGGTGTTGCGGACGAGTTCGTCGACGATGACCCTGGCCTGCGCGGTGGAAGGGTTCACCGGCACGCCCCTGGTACGCCGCCATCAGTCATGTCCACAGGTCCTATCCTCGCAAACGTGGATGACGCCCGAGTTTCCGAGCTGTTCGACCCCGCCGCGTGGACCGGGGTCGAAGGTTTCGCCTTCACCGACATCACCTACCACCGTTCCGCTGAGAACCGTGGCGGCAAACGCGTGGTGCGCATCGCGTTCGACCGTCCGGAGGTCCGCAACGCCTTCCGGCCGCACACCGTCGACGAGCTCTACCGGGCCCTCGACCACGCCCGGATGAGCGCCGACGTCGGCTGTGTCCTGCTCACCGGGAACGGCCCGTCGCCCAAGGACGGCGGGTGGGCGTTCTGCTCCGGTGGTGACCAGCGTATTCGCGGACGCTCCGGCTATCAGTACGCGAGCGGGGAGACCTCCGACACGGTGGACCCCGCGCGGGCCGGCCGGCTGCACATCCTCGAGTGCCAGCGGCTCATCCGGTTCATGCCGAAACCGGTGATCGCGGTGGTGCCGGGCTGGGCCGCGGGCGGCGGGCACTCCCTGCACGTGGTGTGCGATCTCACGCTCGCCTCGGCCGAACACGCGAAGTTCAAGCAGACCGACGCCGACGTCGGCTCGTTCGACGGCGGCTACGGCTCGGCCTACCTGGCGAAGATGGTCGGGCAGAAGTTCGCCCGCGAAATCTTCTTCCTCGGCCGCGAGTACTCCGCCGAGCAGATGCACCGGATGGGGGCGGTCAACGCCGTCGTCCCGCACGCCGAGCTGGAAAAAGAGGCCCTGACCTGGGCGTGGGAAATCACCCGCAAGTCGCCGACGGCGCAGCGGATGCTGAAGTACGCGTTCAACCTCACCGACGACGGCCTGGTCGGCCAGCAGCTGTTCGCCGGCGAAACCACCCGGTTGGCCTACATGCAGGACGAGGCCGTCGAAGGCCGTGACGCCTTCCTCCAGAAGCGCGACCCCGACTTCAAGGACGTCCCCTATTACTACTGAGCTGCTCCCGGTCCACCTCGACGGCTCGCCCGAAGCGCTCGAGACGCTGCAGGCGGCCGTCGCGGCCGCGCTGGGCGGCGGCCCGGCGGTCCTGCCGTTCACCGACCCCGCGCTGCGCGACGCCATGGCGCCGGACGAGCCCGCCGAACCGGGCACCGCCGTGGTCATCGCCACCTCGGGTTCGACGGGCGCGCCCAAGGGCGTGCTGCTGTCGGCCCGCGCGCTGACCGCGTCCGCCGAGGCGACGCACGCCCGGCTCGGCGGGCCGGGGCACTGGCTGCTGGCCACCCCGGCGCACTACATCGGCGGGCTCCAGGTGCTGGTCCGGTCGCTGCTGGCCGGGACGGACCCGGTGCTGCTCACCGGCACCGGCTTCCGCCCGGACGACTTCGCGGCCGCGGCGGCCCGGCTGGAGGGCGGCCCGCGGTACACGGCCCTGGTGCCGACCCAGCTCGTTCGGCTGCTCGACGACGGCGGCGCGGGGCTGGCCGCGGCGAAGACGTTCGACGCCATCGTGGTCGGCGCGGCGGCGACCTCGGCCGCCCTGCGGGAGCGCGCCGCCGACGCCGGGGTGCGGATCGTGCCCGCGTACGGGATGAGCGAGACGGCCAGCGGCTGCGTCTACGACGGCTTCCCCCTCGACGGCGTCCGCGTCGACCTCTCCGGTGACCGGATCCGGATCGCCGGGGACGTCCTCGCGCACGGCTACCGGCGCCGGCCGGACCTGACGGAGGAGTCGTTCGCGGACGGCTGGTTCACGACGTCCGACCGCGGGGTCCGGCACGGCGACGGCCGCATCGAGGTCCTCGGCCGGGCCGACGACATGATCAACACCGGGGGCGTGAAGGTGTCGGCGAACGCGATCGAGCGGTGTCTTTGCGCCCAGCCCGGGGTGCGGGACGCCTGCGTCGTCGGGGTGCCGGACCCGGAGTGGGGCGAGGCCGTGGTGGCCCTGGTCGTCTCGCGGGGTGAGCACGGCGACCTGCGCGCCGCCGTCCGCGCGGAACTGGGCGCGGCGGCCACCCCGAAGCGCATCGAATTCGGCGCCGAGCTGCCGCTGCGCGGGCCGGGCAAGGTCGACCGGGCGGCGGTGAAGGCCCGGCTCGAGCCGCGTCCGACCGGCTGAATGGCGGCAGTTCGTTGACACGCACGGGGTGCGCCCGCTTGGCTACTCACCATGACGCGCTGGATCAGAACTGCTCTCGTCGCCACGGCCGTCACGCTGGGCGTCCTGCTGCCCGCGAGCGCGGCTCTCGCCGACGACGTGGACCCCAACAGCGGCTCGCTCGTCTGGCAGCTGCCGACCTCGGACTGACCATGACGTCCCGGGCCGGGGGCTCCGCCACCCGGAACCCCCGGAAGACTTCGCGGGTTCCCGCTCGCGGGTGATCACCATGGCGTTGAATGGCGCCATGGCGAGCTTGAGCGAGTGGATCGAAGGGGCCCGGCCGCGGACGCTGCCCAACGCGGTGGCGCCGGTGGTGGCGGGCGTCGGCGCGGCGATCGCGCTGGACGCGTTCTCCTGGTGGCGTTCGGTGCTGGCGCTGTTGGTCTCCCTCTCGCTGATCGTCGGCGTCAACTACGCGAACGACTACTCCGACGGCATCCGCGGCACGGACGAAAACCGCGTCGGCCCGCTCCGGCTGGTCGGCTCCGGCGTGGCCGCCCCGAAGGCCGTGCTCACCGCCGCGCTGATCGCGCTGGGCCTGGCCGGGGTACTGGGCCTGGTCCTGGTGGCCGTCAGCGGGCACTGGTGGCTGCTGGCGATGGGCGCGCTGTGCATCGTCGGCGCGTGGTTCTACACCGGCGGCAAGAAGCCCTACGGCTACTACGGCTTCGGCGAGATCGCCGTCTTCGTGTTCTTCGGCCTGGCCGGCGTCCTCGGCACGGTGTACGTCCAGGCGGGCCGGGTCAGCTGGGCGGCGCTGGCGTGCGCGGTCGCGGTCGGCTGCTTCTCGACGGCGGTCCTGACGGCCAACAACCTGCGCGACATCCCGACCGACATCGAGGCAGGCAAGCGCACCCTGGCCACCCGCTTGGGTGACAAGGGCACGCGACGGCTCTACCTGACGCTGGTGGCGGTCCCGGTCCTGGTGAGCTTGGTCTTCGCAGCCACCGACTACCGCCTGACGGCACTGGCCGGACTGACCGTCGGCCTGCTGCTCCCGGCGGTCGGCGTGGTCCACGGCGGGAAGACCGGGCGCGAGCTGATCCCCGCCCTGCGCGACACCGGCTTCGCCATGCTCGCCTGGGCCGTGTGCACCGCTGTCCTGATGAACCTCTAGCTCTCCGGGACGAACTTCCCGGTCGTCAGGAACTCCTCGAACAACGCCGTGTGGGGCGCCAGGTCGAGGTTCTGCTCGGCCAGCCACTCGTCGTTGTAGTAGGTGTGCGCGTACCGCTCGCCGCCGTCGCACAAGAGCGTCACGACGCTGCCCGCCTGGCCGTCCTCGACCATCCGCGAGATGAGCCGGAACGCGCCGTAGAGGTTCGTGCCGGTCGAGCCGCCCGCCCAGTGGCCGGTCCGCTCGCGCAGCAGCCGGATCGCCGCCAGCGAGCCCGCGTCGGGGATCCGGAACATCTCGTCGATGACGCCGGGGACGAACGACGGCTCGCAGCGTGGCCGTCCGATGCCCTCGATCCGCGACGGCATGCCGGTGCCGTAGTCCAGCGCCCCGGTCTCCCAGGCGCCGTAGAACGACGAATTCTCCGGGTCGACGACGCAGACCTTCGTCGTGTGGCGCTTGTAGCGGACGTACCGGCCGAAGGTCGCGCTCGTGCCGCCGGTGCCCGCGCCGACGACGATCCACGCCGGGATCGGGTGGCGTTCCGAGCGCATCTGCGCGAACACCGACTCGGCGATGTTGTTGTTGCCGCGCCAGTCCGTCGCGCGCTCGGCGTAGGTGAACTGGTCGAGGTAGTGCCCGCCGGACTCGGCCGCGAGCCGCTCCGCCTCGGGGTACATCGCCGGCGCCTGGTCGACGTAGTGGCACTCACCGCCGTAGAACTCGATGAGCGCGATCTTCTCCTTCGACGTGCGCCGCGGCACGACGGTGATGAAGCGCAGCCCGAGCATCCGGGCGAAGTAGGCCTCGGACACCGCGGTCGACCCGCTGGAGGCCTCGACGAGCACGGTGTCCGGCCCGATCTGGCCGTTGACGAGCCCGTAGAGGAACAGCGACCGGGCCAGCCGGTGCTTCAGCGAGCCGGTCGGGTGGACCGACTCGTCCTTGAGGTACAGGTCGATGCCCCACTCCGGGGGCAGCGGGAAGACGTGCAGGTGGGTGTCGGCGCTGCGGTTGGCGTCGGCCTCGATGATCCGGACGGCCTCGCGGACCCAGCTGCGGTTGTGCGGGCGGGTCACTCGGGCTGTCCCTCCCCGCGCAGCTGCGCGCGCAGCTCGGCCCGGGCGCGGGCCCGCTTTTCGTTGCGCTTGGCCAGCCCGGCGGTCACGCGGGCGTTGAGCGGGCGGAACAGCAGCAGGCCGAGCGGCAAGCCGACGACCAGGCCGATCACCAGCGCGACCAGCAGCGGCACCCCGGTCAGGGACAGCGCCCACGCGATCACCCCGACCAGCACGAACCGCGCCAGCAGGTACAGCGTCAGGTCACGGGGCAGGTGGTCGGCCTTCACGTCGCTCACATCAACGCAGGTTACGCCCCGGCCGGCCGGTCCTTCTGCAGGCCCGCGTTGTTCGGGCGGCCCTCGAACCGCGTCGAAAGCACCACAGTGGTGTTCGTCCGCCCGACGCCGGCGATGCGGCGCAGCCGGCCCAGCGTGCGCTCGAGCTCGTCGACGGTCGACACGCGCACCTTGACGACGAACGCCTCGTCGCCGGCCACCGCGTAGCAGCTCTCGACCTCGTCGAGCTCGGCGAGCGCGTCGGCGACGTCGTCCTCCGTGGCCGTGTCGGTCGGGTGGATGCTGACGAGAGCGGTGACGCCGAGCCCGACCGAGCTCGGGTCGACGACCGCGTGGTAGCCGGTGATCACGCCGGCGGCCTCCAGCTTGCCCACGCGCTCGTGCACCGACGACGCGGACAGCCCGACGGCTCGTCCGAGATCGGCGTAGGTGGCCCGTCCGTTGATGCGCAACGCTGCGATGATCTTCCGGTCCAACTGATCCACGGGGATCACTCTATGCGGTTGGACAATCCCCCATTGGCACCACGCCTCGCCGCCGGTGGCCAGGCGAGGGACGTCCTCGCACGTCAAGTCACCGGACGGTAGCTGCCACGGCGAACATTCTGTCCGTTTTGACCTTTAAGGGCTCTTTACTCGCGGACAACCGTTCGAGTACCCGACGGGTGAAGTGCAACGATTGCCGTGTTGGCTACCCCGGCGCGACGGGCAGAAGGCCCGGACGCCTCCGGTATAGCAGTGAGTTCGTTAAGGAGGCGGAAAATGACCGCGACGATGGGCGGACGCCTGCTCACCCCTGGCGAGGTGGCAGCGCTGTTCCGAGTGGACCCGAAGACGGTGACGCGGTGGGCGACCGCCGGCCGGATCGGCTCGATCCGGACCCCGGGCGGGCACCGGCGGTTCCGGGAGTCCGAGGTGAACGAGCTCCTCGCCGAGCTGACCACCGACGCCAGCGAACCGGCGCGCAACGCCTGAACCAACCGGACGCCAGGGCCGTGTCGGGTAGGGGGAACCACCCCGTCCCGACACGGCCTTCGTGCTCTGGTGACCCGGCTTCAGGCCCACCACACGGCCGGAGAGGTTAACCTCGGGGGACAGGCAGCCATACGGAAGGATCCGGCATGCTCGCTCTGCTCGCGGCGGTCGGCGCGCTGGTCGTCGCCCTGCTCCTGTGGCGGTCGTTCGCCGGTCAGCGGATCGGGGTGCCCTCGACTCCGCGCCGCGCCCCGCTCGCCCCGGACGACGACCCCGATTTCCTGCGCCAGCTGGCCGAACAGCAGCGCAAACGCCGGGACGAAGACCTCTAGGCGGCCCTTTACCTTCGCCCGTCCGCCCGCCCCCGGATGCAGTGAATGACTCATTCCTTGCATCGGATGCAAGGAATGAGTCATTCACTGCGTTGGGGTCAGGCCGGTAGGCGGGGTCAGCGGTAACCCTGGGAGAGCGGGGTCGCGAAGCCGTCGGCGACGGTCGCGGCCAGCTCCAGCAGGGCCAAGCGGGTGTCGCCGGACAGGCGGTCCAGCTCGATCTCGGCGCCTTCCTCCAGGTGCGGGTCGAACGGCACCTTGCACACCGCCCGGACCTTCGCGCCGAAGTGCGCCGACAGCTTGTCGAGGTCGACCGAACCGCCCTTGGGCCGGACCGAGTTGATCACCGCCACCGAGCGCTTGACCAGCTCGCCGTAGCCGTGGGCTTCGAGCCAGTCCAGCGTCGCCGAGGCGCTGCGGGCGCCGTCGACCGAGCCGGACGAGACCACGACCAGCGCGTCCGCCACGTCCAGGACGCCCTTCATCGCCGAGTGCATCAGGCCGGTCCCGCAGTCGGTGAGCACGATGTTGTAGAAGTGCTCCAGCAGGTTGACCGTGCGCCGGTAGTCGTCCTCGGAAAACGCCTCCGAGACGGCTGGATCCTGCTCGCTGGCCAGGATCTCCAGCCGGCTGGAGCCCTGCGACGTGTAGGACCGGACATCGCTGTAGCGCGTGATGCGGGCGGCATCACGCAGCAGGTGGCGGACCGTCGCGGTCGTCTCCAGCGGGATCTTTTGCGACAGCGTGCCGCGGTCCGGGTTGGCGTCGACGGCGACGACGCGGTCGCCGCGCAGGGACGCGAACGTCGAGCCCAGCGTCGTCGTCACCGTGGTCTTGCCGACGCCGCCCTTGAGCGACAGCATCGCGATCTTGTAGCAGCCGCGCAGGGGCTGGTTGACGCGGGCGATGAGCTCGCGGCGACGGGTGTCCGCCGGGCTCTCCCCCGGGTTGACCAGCTTCCCGCTGCCGACGTAGAGCGCCTTGCGCCAGCCGGACTGCGGGGGCCGCCTGGTCTGCTTGACCAGGTGCGCGGTCGACAGGTCATGCCCGTGCCCCGGCTGCTGCGGCGCCGCGTGCCGGCCGCCCTGGGGCTGCGGCAGGCCGGAGGGCTGCTGCGGCCCGGACGGCTGCTGCGGGTACTGGGCGTTGGCCTGGTACTGCTGCGCCGGGTCGCCGTACTGCGGCTGCAGCGGCGGCAGGTTCCGGTCGTAGCCGTAAGGCACCTGGTGCGGCCCCGACACGGCGGGATTGGGCACCTGGTGCGGCCCCGAAACCGCCGGGTTGGGCGGCGGCGCCACCGCCTGCGTCGGCTGCACGTCGAACGCCCCCGACGTCTCGGGGTGCGGGTGCGAGTCCGTCCGATCGTCGGCGAACAGGCCCGGCTGCGGTGCGGCAGCGGCCGGTTCAGCCTGTTCGGGGTGGCCTGGAGCCGATTCTTCGCTGGGTCCGGTCACCGGTGAAAACCTCCACGCGCTCCGCCTGACACTCCGCCCCCGGTGACGACGGTAGTCGGCGGACGCCCGGGCTGCTCAGCCCACCCCGGCGTAGGAGTGCAGGCCGACGGAGACGAGGTTCACGAAGAACAGGTTGAAGATCATCGCGGCGAACCCGACGATGTTGATGACCGCCGCCCGGGCCCCGCGCCAGCCCGCGGTCGCCCGCGAGTGCAGGTAGGCCGCGTAGACCACCCAGGCGATGAACGCGCAGGTCTCCTTGGGGTCCCAGCCCCAGAACCGGCCCCACGCCGACTCGGCCCAGACCGCGCCGCAGAGCACGCCGAAGGTGAACACCGGGAAGGCGAAGATGGTGGTCCGGTAGGCGATCCGGTCGAGGACGTCGGCCGCGGGCAGCTTCGAGGCGAACCGGGCGAACTTCGTGGCGTCCTTTTCGTAGGCCGCGCGGAACAGGAAGAGCACGCTCGCGACGCCCGGCACGAGGAAGACGCCGGAGCCGATGATCGCCGCCGAGACGTGGATGACCAGCCAGTACGACTGCAGCGCGGGCTGCACCGGCGCCGCGATCGTGTACAGCAGCGTGCCGTTGACGAACATCAGGATCACGACGGGCAGCAGCAGGAAGCCGGTGAGGTGCCGGACCGGGAACTTCCACATCACGACGATCCAGGTGACCACCGCGATGAAGGTGACCGCCATGCCGTATTCGTACATGTTGCCCCACGGCGCACGGTGCACGGCGAGCCCGCGCAGCACGATCGCCGTCAGCTGCAGCACCGCGCCGAGCACGAGCAGCGACGCGCCCATCCGGCCGATCCGCTCGGGGCGGCCGACCTCGCGCTGGGCGGCCGGGACCTCTTCGACCGGCGGCCCGCCGGCGCCGACGAGCTCGCGCGCCCGCAGCTTGGCGCGCTCGGTGGCGAGCCGGCCTTTGGCGCCGAAGCCCTGCTCGATCAGGGTCAGCATCAGCGCGACGACGTAGATCGCCGCGGTGGTCGTGTACAGCCAGTCGCTGTAGGTCGACAGCGTCTCGTTGATCGGCATGCCTCAGCCCTTCTGCCCACTGATCAAGCGTTCACTGACCCGGTGGAACTCTTCGCCGTACCCGGCCTGGTCGGTGCGGGCCAGCCCGGCGACCTCGATCACGGTACCCGGGTCGTCCTCGGTTCCCGGCTTCACCCGCACCCACAGCCGGCGGCGCTTGACCAGCAAGGACCCGCCGAGGCCGAGGAACATCGCGATGGCGAAGCCGAGCACGAACCCCTGCGTGGGGTCGTGGGAAACCTGCAGGGAGACCCACTGGCCGACGCCGTCGAAGCGGACCTTCGTGCCGTCGTCGAGCTTGAGCTCCTGGCCGACCTTCAGGTTCTGGCGGGCGACCTTCTTCAGCCTGCCGTCGTCGACGAGGGTCTGGTCGACCTCGAACACGGACTGGCCGCGCCCGGCGTCGAGGCCCAGGTCGCCGCGCAGGACGTCGACGGCGACGGCGGGGTCGTCCGCCTCGGGCGCCGACGACGTCAGGACGCTGCCGTGCAGGAACGCCGTGGGCGCGAACAGGCCGGTGATGGCCAGCTGGCGGGTCCGCCGCTGCACCTCGTCGGTGATGCCGGGCTGGTCGAACTTCGTCGCGCCCTCGGCGAGCATGGTGCTCGGGTCGACCGTGCGCCACTGGGTGTTCTGGGTGCGCTGCGAGCCGTCCGGGAAGGTGACCGTGAACTTCGGCGAGTAGCCGTGCCCGAGCAGGTAGACGCGGTCGCCGGCGGTGCGCAGCGGCGAGTTGACCTCGAGGCCGTACGGGCGCCAGATGCCCGTCTCGAGGTCCGGGCCGGACTGGTACTCGATGTTCGAGTGGTAGTAGTCGGGCTGGCCGGAGGCGGTGTAGCGCGCGGTGAAGTCGTGGACCTTCACGCAGAACGGGTCGAGGTCGGTGCCGTCGACGCGCAGGCCGGCGTTGAAGGAGTCGTAGTTGTAGATGCCGGCGTTGCAGAAGCTGTCGCCGTCGGCCTGGACGATGACCTGGCCTTCGTAGCCGTAGAGCTTGCCGATGGCGAAGAAGACGATCAGGCCGAGCATGCTGAAGTGGAAGACGAGGTTGCCGGTCTCGCGCAGGAACCCGCGTTCGGCCGAGATCGTGCGGACGCCGTCGGCTTCCTCACGCTCGATGCGGCGCCAGCCGGAAAGCTGCTTGTGGACGGCCGCGATCTCGGCGGCGACGTCGGTTTTGCCCCGCCCGAGCCGGTAGTGCGGCATCCGCGCGAGGTTGCGCGGCGTCAGCACCGGCTTGGCGCGCATCGCCCGGACGTACTCGAAGCTGCGCGGGGTCAGGCAGCCGATCAGCGAGATCATCAGCAGCAGGTAGATGGCCGAGAACCAGATGCTGGAGTAGACGTCGTAGAACTCGAGCTTGTCGAGCAGCGTCCCCCACCAGCCGTGGGCGGTGATGTATTCGGCGACCTTGGGGGCGTTGAGCTTCCGCTGCGGCAGCAGCGCGCCCGGCAGCGCGGCCAGGGCGAGGAGGAACAGCAGGACGAGCGCGGTGCGCATCGACGTCAGGCCGCGCCAGGTGTTGCGCGCGAAGGCGAAGGTGCGCTTGGCGGGCGTGGGGCCTTGCGGGGTCTTCGGGGGTGCCTCGGTGGTCGTCACAGCGGCAGCCTCAGGTCGATGGCGAGTTCGTTGCGGATCCAGCCCATCAGATCTCCCCAGACGCCGGTGACCAGCAGGAGGCCGACGATCAGCAGCAGCACGCCGCCGAAGATCTGCACCTGGCGGCCGTGCCGGCGGACCCAGTCGGTGGCGCGCACGGCCCACCGGGCGCCGAGCGCGATGAGCAGGAACGGCAGCCCGAGGCCCAGGCAGTAGACGGCGATCAGCAGGTATCCGCGGGCTTCGGCGCCGCCGGTCGCGCTGGCCAGCGTGGTGACGGCCGACAGGGTCGGGCCGATGCAGGGCGTCCAGCCGAGCCCGAAGATCGCCCCGAGCAGCGGGGCACCCCAGATGCCGCCGCGCGGGACGTGGTGGGAGCGGACATCGCGCTGCAGGCCGGGGATCCAGCCCAGGAACACCAGCGCCATGGCGATGGTGAGCACGCCGCCGAGGCGCTGCAGCAGGTCCTGGTTGAGGGTGAGGGTGGCGGTCAGCCAGACGAGGGTGCCGAACGTGCCGACGAACACGACGGTGAACCCGAGAACGAACAGCAGCGCGGCACCGAGGACGGCCCACCGGCCCTGTTTGCGTTCCTCATCGGCGCTGACGGCGGGCGCCTCGGCCCCGACGAGCGCGGCGAGGTAGGCGAGGTAACCCGGCACGAGCGGCACCACGCACGGCGAGGCGAACGAGATCGCGCCGGCGAGCAGCGCCACACCCGCGGCGAGCAGCAGCGGTCCGGAGATCGCCAGCTCGGTCACGGAGTTCACCCCGTTGAGGGTAGGCAGTGAGGTCCTGGTGAGAACTCCGGGGCCGGTTCTGGAGGACCTCGGTCACAGCAGATCAGGACCTTGGTCCCGGGGGTTTCGGGGGTTGTGGCCCGGGTGGCCGGGTTTTCTGGTTTTCTGGTGCCGGGCCCGGGGCGTGGTTCGGTAGCGGTCCGCGCTGCTGCGGCGAGGCCGCGGCCCGGGATGGCCCGATTCCGGACCCCACCCGGCACGAACGGACCCGATTCCGCCTGATTCATCCACAGCCCGGCCGAGTTGTGGATGGCTCCGCTTGCCGACCGGCGATTTCGGGGTTCTGTCGTACCCCGCCGATAAACTGGACCAGGGAGGTCCCCCCAAGGGAAGGGCGGGCCGCGCTCCCGAGCCGGCCGGCCGTGCCGCCCCGGCAAAAGCCCCGCTCAAGCCTCCGCGGTCAGCCGCTGGGCCACCGGGAGCAGGTCCTGGGCCAGCACCGGCCGCAGGAACACCGCCGCCACGCGGTGCTGCTTGTCCAGCACTATCGTCGACGGGATGATGTTGCGCGGGTAGCCGGTCAGCTTGAGCAGCACCCGGCCGTCCGGGTCGTAGATCGACGGGTACGTCAGCTGCCGGTCGCGGACGAAGTCCTGGGCCACCTCGCGCGCCGGGTCGCGGACGTCGATGCCCACCACCTGCACACCCTGCTTCGCCAGGGACTCCATCTCCGGCGCCTCCGTGCGGCACGGGCCGCACCACTGGCCCCACAGGTTCAGCACCACGACCTTGCCCGCGTAGTCCGCCAGCGACAGCTGCTTGCCCTCGTTCATCAGGTCTTCGCCGGCCAGGACCGGGGCCGTCTGGCGCTGGGCGGCGTCGTAGGCGATGTCGACCTTGCCGCCCGGGGAGACGAAGCTGAAGCTGCTGCCCGGCACCACCGCGTCCTTGCCCGCGCTGCACCCGGCGAGCGTCAGCACCGCGAGCACGACCGCCGCGACCAGGCGTTTCATGCCCCGGTCACCTTCGGGTCGGTCGTGCCGGCGGGCTCGCTGTAGACGATCTCGCGTAGCTCGTCGCCGTCGAACACCAGCGAAGTCAGCGACGCCAGCGAGCACTGGCGGCGCCGGGGGTCGTGCCACAGGCGCTTGCCCTCGAGGAACCGCCGCAGCGTCCAGATCGGCAGCTGGTGCGACACGCAGAGAGCCTCGTGCCCGTCCGCCGCCTCGCGGGCCCGGTGGACCGCGCCGAGCATCCGGTGGGCGATCTCGAGGTAGGGCTCGCCCCACGACGGCTTGAACGGGTTCACCAGCTTCGGCCAGTGCTGGGGCTCGCGCAGCGCGCCGTCGCCGACCGCCACGTGCAGGCCCTCGAACTGGTTGCCCGCCTCGATCAGGCCCTCGTCGGTCGCGATGTCCAGCCGGTGGGCGGCGGCGATCGGAGCCGCCGTCTCCTGCGCCCGCTGCAGCGGCGAAGCGACGACGTGCACGAGGTCGTGGCCGGCGACGGCTTCGGCGACCGTCAGCGCCTGCCGCTGCCCGCGCTCCGAGAGCCGGTAGCCCGGCAGCCGGCCGTAGAGGATCTTCTCCGGGTTGTGCACTTCGCCGTGACGCAGCATGTGGACGACGGTGGTCACTGGACGGCCCCCGCCGCCGCGCGCGCCGCCGCGGGCAAGGCCGCTTCGATCACGGAGAACGCTTCGTCGTCCATGGCCGCGTTGACGAACCAGGCTTCGTACGCGCTCGGAGGTGCGTACACGCCTCCGTCGAGCAACGCGTGGAAGAACGGCGGGAAGCGCCACGTCTCGGACGCCTGCGCGCCCGCGTAGTCGCGGACCGGCGTCTCACCGAAGAACACGCTCACCAGGTTGCCCGCGTACTGGACGTTGTGCGCGACCCCCGCTTCACTCAGAGCGGCGTGGAAGAGGTTGCCGAGGCGCTTCGCGTTGGCGTCGAGAGCCGCGTACACGGCGTGGTCGGCCGCGCGCAGCGTCGCGAGGCCCGTGGCCACCGCGACGGGGTTCCCGGACAGCGTCCCGGCCTGGTAGACCGGCCCGCCCGGGGCGAGCTTGGCCATCACGTCGGCGCGGCCGCCGAAGGCCGCCGCCGGCAGCCCGCCGGACATCACCTTGCCGAACGTGTAGAGGTCGCCGGCCACGCCTTCGAGGCCGAACCAGCCCGCGGCCGAGACGCGGAACCCGGTCATCACCTCGTCCATGATCAGCAGCGCGCCGTGCTCGTGGGCCAGGTCGCGCAGCCCTTCGTTGAAGCCGGCGTCCGGCGCGACCGCGCCCATGTTGCCGGCCGCCGCCTCGGTGATCACCGCGGCGATCTCGCCCGGGTTGTCCACAAAGGATTTCCGGACCGCGTCGAGGTCGTTGTAGGGCAGCACCAGCGTGTCCGCGGCCTGCGCTCCGGTGACCCCCGGCGAGGTCGGCAGCCCGAGCGTCGCGACGCCGGAGCCGGCCTGCGCGAGCAGCGCGTCGACGTGGCCGTGGTAACAGCCGGCGAACTTCACGATCTTCGACCGGCCGGTGAATCCCCTGGCCAGCCGGATCGCGCTCATCGTGGCCTCGGTCCCCGAGTTGACCAGGCGGACCCGCTCGACCGGCTCGACCCGGCCGATGATCTCCTCCGCCAGTTCGACCTCGCCGATCGTCGGCGTGCCGAACGAGAGCCCGGACGTCGCCGCCCGGCGCGCCGCCTCGACGACCGCCGGGTGCGCGTGGCCCAGGATCATCGGGCCCCAGGACGACACCAGGTCGACGTAGCGGTTGCCGTCGGCGTCCCACAGGTGCGGGCCCTCGCCGCGGACCATGAACCGCGGGGTGCCGCCGACCGAGTTGAACGCCCGGACCGGCGAGTTCACCCCGCCCGGGATGGCCGCCTTCGCGCGGTCGAACCATGCCTTGGACTGCTCGGTTCCAGTGCTCACCTCCTCAGTCTCCCAAACCCGCTTAAGATGACGGTCAGCCGCCCGGGAGGGGAACAGCCGGTGACCGAACGCGCCCCGCACCGCAACCAGTGGCTCGTGCTGGCCGGGTTCCTGGGCGTCGTCGCCGTGGTGGCCGTGGTCGGCGCCCTGGCCGCGACGTCGGCGAAGGAGGTCTACGCGCGGCTCGATCAGCCGTCGTGGGCGCCGCCCGCGTCCCTGTTCGGTCCGGTGTGGACAGTGCTGTACGTCACCATCGCGGTGGCGGGCTGGCTGTACTGGCGGACGGACGGCGAGACGCGCGGGTTCGCCGCGTACGGCATCGGCCTGCTGTTCAACCTGCTCTGGACCCCGCTGTTCTTCGAGGGCGGCGCGGCCGGGCTCGCCCTGGCCGACATCGTGCTGCTGGACGTCGTCGTGGTCGTGACGATCGTCCTGTTCGGCCGCCGGTCGAAGGCCGCCGCCGCGCTCCTGGTGCCCTACCTCGCCTGGATCCTCTACGCGACGGCGCTCAACACGGCGGTCCTCGTTTTGAACTAGAACCTCAACTAGCGCGCGGCCTGCTGGGTGATGGCCTGCGCGGCCACCGTGCCGTCGTCGCCCGCCTGGCCCTGGACGACGACCGTCGCGCCCGGCTTGAGGTCCGACAGCTTGCCCTGCTGGGTCACCCCGACCGTGGTCGAGTCCGATGTGGACACCTTGACGTCGGCGCCCTGCGCGGTCTTGACGTAGACGGTGGTGCCGTCGACGTGGTCGATCGTGCCCGTGGTGCCGCGGCCGCCGCGGTACCCGCCGCCCTGCTGGCCGGTGCCGCCGGGCTGGCTGGTCCCACTGGGCTGGCCGGTCCCGCCCTGGCCACGGGCCTGGGCGCCGCCGGCGGTGCCGCCCGGGCGCGCGGGCGTGGCGGAGCCGAACGCCGCGTGCGTCCAGGCGCCGCCGCCGAAGGCGATCGCGAACGCGACGAGCCCGGCGAGCACCAGCGTGGTGCGGGAAAACGGCTTCGCGGCCCGGCGCATTTCGGCGTTCAGGTCACCGTCGACCGCCGGGCTGGCGACGATCTGCTCCGCGGTCGGCTCGACGGCGGGCAGGATCGCCGTCGGCTCGTCACCCGGCGGCGTCGTCGTGGGGGTGGACATGCGGGAACTCCTTATTCGTGACGCAGGGCGTCGATGGGCCGGAGCTTGGCGGCCCGGTTCGCCGGGAAGCTGCCGAAGAACAGCCCGATCAGGGCGGACACCGCGAAGGCGAGCAGGATCGACGAGGGCACCACCACGGGTTTGATCCCGGAGATGGTGAACCGGCTGCCGATCAGCCCGATCGCGACGCCGAGCAGGCCGCCGAACAGGCTGAGCATGGTCGCTTCGGCGAGGAACTGGCCGAGGATGGCCGCGCGCGGGGCGCCGATGGCCTTGCGGATGCCGATTTCGCGGATCCGCTCGGTCACCGTGACGAGCATGATGTTGGTGACGCCGATGCCGCCGACGAGCAGCGAGATCGCCGCGACGGCGGCCAGCAGCACGGTGAACGTCTCGGTCGCCGACGTCCGGGTCGCCAGCAGCTGTTCGGAGTTCTGGATCTGGTAGTCCGGGGTGCCGCCGAGCCGGATGCCGTGGCGGGCGTTGAGGATCGCGGTGATCTCGGACTGGGCGAGCGAGACGGAGTCGGCGCTGGTGGCCTGGACGGCGATCTGGCTGAGGCTGCCGTAGCCGGCGAGGGAGTTCTGGACCGCCGAAATCGGCGCGATGGCGACGTCGTCGGCGTTCTGCAGCCCGGTGCTGCCCTTGGCCTGCAGCACGCCGATCACGGTGAACTGGATGCTGTTCAGCAGCACGTTCTTGCCGACCGGATCGGCCGTGCCGAAGATCGACTGGGCGGTCGTCGGGCCGAGCACGACGACCTTCCGCGCGGCCGTGACGTCCTCGCCGGTGAACAGCTGGCCCTGGGCGAGTTCGCGGTTGGTCGTGCTGAAGTAGGCGGGTTCGGTGCCGGCGACGCTGGAGATGTCGTAGGACGTCTGCCCGTAGGTCGCGGTCGCCGTCGTGTTGACCACCGGCGACGCGGCCTTGACGTCCGGTGCGCCGACGGGGTCGACGAGCGCGTGCGCGTCCTGGACGGTCAGCGGCCGGGCCGTCGCGCCCTGCCCGCCGCCGCGCGCCGGGGAGACGTTGACGACGTTGGTGCCGAGGCCCTGGATGCTGGCCGCGATGGCCGCCGACGCGCCGTTGCCCACCGCGACCAGCAGGATCACCGCGGCGACGCCGATGGTGATGCCGAGCGTGGTCAGCGCCGAGCGCAGCTTGTTCGCCGTCAGGCCGCGGACGGCGAAGCGCAGGATTTCCAGGAGGTTCACGAGACCGCCCCCACCGCGCGCGTGACCTCGTCCGACACGATCAGGCCGTCGTCGACCCGGACCACGCGGTGCGCGTGTGCGGCGACCTCGTCCTCGTGCGTGATGACGACGATGGTGCGGCCGAGCCGGTTGAGCCGGTCGAACACGCCGAGGACGTCCTCGGTGCTGCGCCGGTCGAGGTTGCCGGTCGGCTCGTCGGCCAGCAGCATCGCCGGGCCGGTGACCAGCGCCCGCGCCACCGCGACGCGCTGGATCTGGCCGCCGGAGAGCTCGCTCGGGAGGTGCTTGGCCCGGTCGGAGAGCCCGACCATCTCCAGCGCCGCGAGGGCACGGCGGCGACGCTCGGACCGGCGTAGTCCACTGTAGACAAGCGGTAGTTCCACATTGGACAAAGCCGACGTCCGGGGCACCAGGTTGAACGACTGGAAGATGAACCCGATCTTCCGGTTGCGCAGCAACGACAACTGCCGTTCGTTCAGCTTGCCGACACCGAAGCCGTCGAGCAGGTACTGGCCGGACGTCGGCACGTCCAGGCAGCCCAGCATGTTCAGCAGCGTCGACTTGCCGGAGCCGGACGCGCCCATGATCGCGACGTACTCGCCGGGCCACACGGTGAGGTCGACGCCGCGCAGCGCGTGCACCGCCGTCTCCCCGGCCCCGTAGGTCTTGCGCAGTCCGGAGACCGCGATCACCGGGTTCATCCGCGTCCGCCGAAACCGCCACCGGCGCCGGTGCCCGTGCCCGTGCCCGTGCCGCGCTGGCCGCCGCCCGGGAAGCCACCGGTTCCGCCGCCGGGGAACCCGCCGGTCCCGCCCGTGCGCCCGGTTCCGCCGGTGGCTCCGGTCGAGGCCGTCCCGGTGAGCACGACGTTCTCGCCCTCGGTCAGCCCGGAGGTGATCTGGACCGTCGCCTCGCCGCGCAGCCCGACCTGCACCTGACGCGGGACGTTCTGCCCGTTTTCCTGCACGGTGACGAGGTTGGTGCTGCCGACGGTCTGCACCGCCGCGGCCGGCACGCTCAGCGCGTTGTCCGCCTCGGCGACGGTGATCACCACGCTCGCCGACTGGCCGGGCCGCAGCCCGTCGGGCGGGCTGGTCAGGGCCAGCTGCGCGCCGTAGGAGACCACGCTGCCGCTGGTGGTCGGGGTCAGGTTGATGCTCGACACGGTGGCCTGGACCGGCTTGTCCGGCAGCGCGTTGAGCGTCACGGTGGCCTTCTGCCCCGCCTTGACCTTGCTGACGTCGATCTCCGCGACCGAGGTGTTGACGACCAGGCCGGTCAGGTTCGTGATGGTGATGAACCCGCTGCCGGAGCTGCTGCTGCTCGACGCGGCGGCGCCGGAGTTCGAGGACGAGCCCTGGCCGCCTTGACCGCTGCCGCTGCTCGAGGACTGGCTCGTCGCCGAGGAACCACTGGAGGACTGCTGCCCGACCGCACCGTTGATCGCGGTGACCGTGCCGGCGCCGGGCGCGTAGAGCGTCGTGTTGTCGAGCGTCTGCTGCGCGGTCTGGACGTCGAGCTGGGCCTGGTCGAGTTTGGCCTGCGCCGAGGTGACGTTGTTGGCCGCGGCCTGGGCGCTGTTCTGGGCGTTCTGACTGTTCTGGCTGTTCTGTCCGGTGGCCGGGGTGGCTTCGGCCGTCTCGGCGGTGTTGAGGGCGTTCTGCGCGACGGCGAGGTTCGCCTTCGCGACTTGAAGCTGTTTCGCCGCCTGGGTGCTGTCGACGGTGGCGAGCTTCTGCCCGGCGCTGACGACGTCGCCGACCTTGACGTCGATCGAGGTGACCTTGCCGGCCGTCGCGAAGTTCGCCGCGCCGGTGTAGCTGCTGGCGAGGGTCCCGGCGGCGGAGACGGTCTCGGTGACCGTCGCCCGGCGGACCGGGGTGCTGCGCGATTGGGCCTGCGCCGAGCTCGGTTCGGGGGTGAATGCCTGGTATATCCCGAATCCCGCCCCGGCCAGCAGTACGACCAGAGCTCCGTTGATCACCCATGCCTTCGAGGCACGCACGCGCGTCATGCGGCAACCATGGTGGCGCTGCTTAGCAGGAGACTGTTCGTTTCCTGTGCGCGAGCTGTGTATCAGGCCTTGGTCTTGGCACTCCGCGCACGGATGGCGAGCGACAGCTGACGCACCGCGTCGACCAGCAGCAACGCGGCCACGGTCCCGAGCCCGATGGCGGCGGCGAGCAGGCCGCCGAAGTACCGGTGCGACTCGAGCACGGCCCCGTCGTCGGTCCGGGTCACGACGGTGGCGACGCTGCTGTGCCAGCACGAGTAGGCGGCCCAGCCGGCGACGACGGCGAGCACGACCTCCACGGCGGCGACGAGCGTCCGCCACGGCTTGTGCAGCCGCGCACGCGGGCCGGGTTCTTCCGGCGGCCAGAGCTCGGCCCCGGTGGGCTGCGGAAGGTCGATCACACCGGGGATTTTCTCATGCTTCACGCGGCGTCGCCCGGACGAGCCGGTCCAGCGCGTCCTGAAGGGCCTCGACGTCCTTCGCCCACGCCAGCACGACCGTGCCGTCGGCCAGCTTCACCGGCAGCGAGTCGTACTTGCGCGGCACCGACCAGCCACCGCCGAGCACGCGCGCGCCGACCGGCGTCCCGACGTCGGTGACCTCGGCGATCTGCGCGGCCGGCACCTGCTCCCGGCCCTGCCGCAGCTGCTCGGTCGTCACCTCCAGGGACAGGAACCGGCGGCGCGCGTACACCCACGGCAGCGTGATGACGGCCAGCGCGAACCCGACCATCAGCCAGCCCACCCCGTGCACCGGGCCGCCGGTGGCGAGCTCCGCCAGCGCGCCCACCAGCGCGAACAGCGGGCCCCAGCCGATCGCCGCCCAGCTCACGCCGGACTCGGCGTAGAGCCGGTCGCTCACGGCTTCTTGCCCACCTTGGGGAAGTAGCCGCTCACCGACGGCAGGTACAGCAGCACCAGCGCGATCACGAACAGCAGCACCGCCACCAACGTCAGGTACGTGAGCACCGGCGCGAAGGTGAAGATCAGCAGCAGCATCACGATCGGCAGCACGGTCAGCACCGTCCGGGCCGAGCGGGTGCCTTCGCGGGCCTTGTACGCGAAGAGCAGAAACAGCAGGCTGAACACGGCCGACCCGACGAGGAGGAACCACAGCATCGCCGTGACGCCGTCCGCGATCATCTGCGGCGTGATCTTCGGATCGGTCGTCCCCTTGACGTACCGGTCGATGACCGCGGACTTGCCGGTCAGCAGCTGGACGTACCCGAGGATCAGCACGACGCCGCCGGCCAGCCAGAGCCAGAACGACACGGCCACCGGGCGCGGGGGTGCCGCCTTCGGGGCCCGCTCGCCGGGGAGCACCGGGTCGGGCGACCGGCCGCGTTTGCGCCGTTCGTCGTCGGTCAGACCCGTGAGGTCCTCTTTGTCTTCCACGCGTGGACTCTAACGGGTCAGTCCAGCCAGGCAGCGGCCTCCGCGGCCCAGTAGCTCAGGATCAGGTCGGCGCCCGCGCGGCGGATCGACGTCAGCACCTCGAGAACCGTCCGCTCGCGGTCCAGCCAGCCGTTCGCCGCCGCGGCCTCGACCATCGCGTACTCGCCCGAGATGTTGTAGGCCGCCACCGGCACCGGGGAGATGTCCGCGGCCGCCTTGATGACGTCCAGGTAGGCCAGCGCGGGCTTGACCATGATCATGTCCGCGCCCTCGGCGAGGTCCAGCTCGATCTCGCGCAGCGCCTCGCGGCCGTTGCCCGGGTCCTGCTGGTAGGTCTTGCGGTCGCCCTTGAGCTGCGAGTCGACGGCCTCGCGGAAGGGGCCGTAGAACGCGCTGGCGTACTTCGCGGAGTACGCCAGGATCGCCGCCTCCTTGTGCCCGACCTCGTCGAGCGCCCGGCGGATGACACCGATCTGGCCGTCCATCATCCCGGACGGCCCGAGCACGTGCGCCCCGGCTTCGACCTGCGCGATGGCCATCTGGGCGTAGATCCGCAGGGTGGCGTCGTTGTCGACCCCGCCGTCGGCGTCGAGGACGCCGCAGTGGCCGTGGTCGGTGAACTCGTCGAGGCAGGTGTCGGCCATCAGCACGGTGGCGTCACCCAGCTCGTGGCGGAGGTCGCGCAGGGCCACGTTGAGGATGCCCTTTTCGTCGACGGCTCCGGAGCCCTCGGCGTCGCGCGTGGCCGGGATGCCGAACAGCATGAGGCCACCGACGCCGGCGTTGACCGCGTCGACGGCGGCCTTCCGCAGCGTGTCGCGGGTGTGCTGGACGACGCCGGGCATGCTCGAAATCGGCCGCGGCGAGTCGATCCCTTCGGCGACGAACATCGGGAGGATCAGCTGGCGTGGCCGCAGCGTCGTTTCGCCCACCAGCCTGCGCATGGCCGGGGTGGTGCGAAGCCTGCGGGGACGATGCTCGGGGAACACCCTTACCAAGTTACTCCCGCGGCGGTGGCCGGAGTTCCGCAAGGGTGCGCTTGACGCCGGTCCCGCGGAACCGCTTCGGTGCGAAAGGTGTACGTCGAACGCCTCCCCGTGCCCGCGCTGGCCGGCCACGTGCGGACGGTCTGGGTCCAGCGCGCCGGTGACGCACCGTACGTCCAGCGGCACCTGCCGACCGGGGGCATCGAGCTCCACTTCCCGATCGGTGGCCGGCCCCGGCTGCTCGGCCCGTTGACCGCGGCGCGGCTCGAGATCATCCCGCCACGCACGACCCTCGTCGGCGTACGGTTCCGGCCGGGCGCCGCGCCGCCGCTCCCGGTGCCCCTGGACGACCTGGTCGACCTGGTCGACCAGCACGTCGACCTGGCGGACGACCGCTTGGCCGAGGCTGTGGCCACGGCCGGCTCCCCGGAGCGCGCGCTCGAGGTCGTCCAGGCCCGGCTGCCGGTGAAAGCGGTGGATCCGCTGGTGAACGAGGCCGTCCGGCGGCTGATGCCGTGGCACCCGGTCGACATCGACACCCTGGCCGGGCACCTCGCGCTCTCCCCCAGCCAGCTGCGCCGCCGGTGCCTGCAGGCGGTGGGGGTGAGCCCCAAGGTCCTCCAGCGGACGCTGCGGTTCCAGGGCTTCCTCGCGCTGGCCCAGGCGGGCGCCGGCAGCCCGGCCGGCCTCGCCGCCGACACCGGGTACGCCGACCAAGCCCACCTGAGCCGCGAGTGCCTCCGCCTGACCGGGCTCACCCCGCGGGCGCTGCTCGGCGGGAGCGTCGAGGAGTGCGCCTGCGGCCACGACCACTCGGCGTCCTACCTGCCGTTCCTGCGCGATTCGTTCAAGAACTCGCCGCCCGGCGTCCCTAGCCTGGCGCGATGATCCTCGTCACCGGCGGCCTCGGCATGATCGGCGCCCACACCGCCCGCGCGCTCCTCGACCTCGGCCACGACGTGGTCGTGACGTCCCACCGACGCGGCGAAGTTCCGTCGTTCCTCGAGGGCCGGGTCACGGTCGAACAACTCGACGTGACCGATCGCGAGGCCTTCCTCGCCCTCGGCGAGCGTCACGCGATCACCGACATCGTCCACCTCGCCGGCAGCATTCCGGGCGAGGATCCGGTCGAGTTCTTCCGCACGGACACGACCGGCCTGCTCAACGCCCTGGCCGCGGCCCGGACGTGGGGTGTCCGCCGGTTCGCGGTGGCGAGCAGCCTCGGGGTGTACATCGGCCGTCCGGAGATCCCCTGGACGGAGGACCTCTCCCTGCCGACCGCTTCGCTGCCGCACTTGATCATCGCGTTCAAGAAGGCTGTCGAGCCGCTGACGACGCACGCGCTCGCGGGCAGCGGCGTCCAGCCGGTCCTGCTGCGGATCGGCACGATCTGGGGCCCCCTGGTCGACCCTCAGTCGCCGTTCTGCCCGATCCCGTCGCTGGTCAACACGGGAACCTCGCACATGCACGCCGACGACGGTGGCGACGTCTGCTACGCCCCAGATGCGGGCCGCGCGATCGCCCTGCTGACCACGGCTGCGACGTTGAACCACGAGGTCTACAACGTGTCGAGCGGCCGCCCGTTCACGTACGGCGAGTTCGCGGCCGCCCTGGGCACAACCCTTCAGCTGGGCGGCAGGAACGGCCCGTACCTCGACATCTCGCTGCTCACGGAGGACACCGGCTTCAAGCCGGAGTTCGACGTCCCGGCTTCGGTGGCCGACTACCTGAAGTGGCGCGAGGACAACGCCCGCTGAAACGAGCGAAGGCCGCCCCGGCGAACCGGGGCGGCCTTCGGCACGTCGAACCTCAGGAGCGGCGGGCCCGCTTCGCCTTCCGCGGCGGCGGCAGTGCACCTTCCGCGCGAAGCCGCGCGGCGTGCTCGGCCAGCGCGTCCACCAGGTGCGGGACGTCCGCCTTCTCCGGCTGGACGTCGACCCGGAGCCCGAACTCCACCGCGGTCTCGGCGGTCTTCGGGCCGATGCACGCGACCAGCGTGCGGGTGTGCGGCTTGCCGGCGATGCCGACCAGGTTCCGCACGGTCGAGGACGAGGTGAAGCAGACCGCGTCGAAGCCGCCGGTCTTGATCATCTCGCGGGTCTCGGCGGGCGGCGGCGCCGCCCGGACGGTCCGGTAGGCCGTCACGTCGTCGATCTCCCAGCCGCGTTCGCGCAGGCCGGCCGACAGCGTCTCGGTGGCGATGTCGGCCCGCGGCAGCAGCACGCGGTCGACCGGGTCCAGCACGTCGTCGTACGGCGGGAACTCGGCCAGCAGGCCTTCGGACGACTGCTCGCCCGAGGGGATCAGCTCCGGGATGATGCCGAACGAGCGCACCTTCGCCGCGGTCGACTCACCCACACAGGCGATCTTCACGCCGGAGAACGCGCGGGCGTCCAGGCCGAACTCCTCGAACTTCTCCCACACCGCGCGGACCGCGTTGGTGGAGGTGAAGACGATCCACTGGTAGCGGCCGTCGACCAGGCCCTTGACCGACCGCTCCATCTGCGCCGGGCTGCGGGGCGGCTCGACCGAGATGGTCGGCACCTCGTGCGACGTCGCGCCGTGGCCGCGCAGGCGCTCGGCCATCTCGCCGGCCTGCTCCTTGGTGCGCGGCACCAGGACCTTCCAGCCGTAGAGCGACCGCGACTCCCACCACGACAGCTTCGAGCGCTGCCCGGCGGCCTGGCCGATCGTGACGATCAGCGGCCCGACGAGCTCGCCGGCGTCGTTGGCGACCTTCTCGAGCGTGGTGTCGAGGGTGCGCTGGGTGTTGATGGTGCCGTTCGCGGTGACCGCGACCGGGGTCGACGCCGGGACGCCGTTGCCGGTCAGCGCCGACGCGGCCTCGGCCAGGTGCGCCGACGTCGCGTGCAGCACCAGCGGGCCGGGCGCGGCGGCCAGGGCCGCCCAGTCGACGTCACCGCGGACGTCGACCTCGGTGTGCGTGCCGCCCAGCGCGACGCCCGCGTACGCCGGGACGGCCGCGGCCGGGGAGACACCCGGGATGACGTCGAACACGGCACTCGTGCGCGCGACCGCCTGGACCTCGGCCACCACGGCCGGGGTGGTCAGCGGGTCGCCCGCGACCAGCCGCAGCACCAGCCGGCCGGCCTTGGCCTCGGTGGTCAGGTCCTTGGCGACCTCGGTGGCCTCGCCGACGGCGGGCCGGACCTCGGCGCCTTCGGCGGCCATGGCCAGCACGGACTGCGGCACGTCGGGATCGGTCACCACCACTTCGGCCTTGGTCAGCAGCTCCTGGGCACGGACCGTGAGCAGGCCGGCGTCGCCGGGGCCGGAGCCCACGAACGCTACGCGCCCGGTGGTCTTTCGCGCGGGGGTCATCTGTGCGTTTCTCCTCTTGCGGCGGCCGTGCCCGATCGCCTGGCCGCAGGTCTCCTATGAATGTCTTTCGAAGCACTCTTTTCAGAGCTACAGCCTTCGAAAAGCGCTCGCGAGAGCGCTACTGAGCGGGACCGGAGAGGGCTCCGGCTCCGAGGTCCAGCAGCTCGGCGGCCAGGTCCTTGCCCAGCTGGGCAGCCTGGTCCTTGTCGGCCAGTGCGATGGCCCGGACCATGTCCACCGCACCTTCCTCGCCCTCGATCGCGGCGGTGCCGCGCAGCGAGATCCGTTCCACGACCTTGCCCTCGGCGTCGAGATCTTCGACGATCTCGGCGAGCGCGCCCACCGGCGCACTGCACCCCGCCTCGAGCGCGGCCAGCAGGGCCCGCTCGGCCGTCACCGCGGCCCGCGTGCCCTCGTCGTCCAAAGTGGACCGGAGCAGGTGCTCGAGGTCCACGTCGGCGGACCGGCACTCCACCGCCAGTGCACCCTGTGCGGGCGCGGGCAGCATCTGGATCGGGTCGAGGGTCTCGGTGATCGCCTCGACCAGTCCGACCCTGGCCAGTCCGGCACGCGCCAGCACCACGGCATCGAGCTCGCCGTCGGTCACCTTGCGCATGCGGGTGTCGATATTGCCGCGAATCGGCACGATTTCCAAACCGAGACCCAGCGCACGCAGCTGCGCGGTGCGCCGCGCGGCCCCCGTGCCCACCGTCGAACCCGGCGGCAGCTCACCCAGCGTGAGCCCGTCGCGCGCGATCAGCGCGTCCCGCGGGTCTTCGCGGGGCGGCACGGCGGCCAGCGTGATCCCGGGCTCCGGCGCCGTCGGCAGGTCCTTGTAGGAGTGGACGATGACGTCGACCTCGTTGCGCAGCAAGGCTTCCCGCAGCGCGGAGGTGAACACGCCGACCCCGATCGTCGCGATCGGCGCCAGCGACTTGTCGCCGGGGGTGGTCACCTTGACGATCTCGACCTCGACGCCGGTGGCGCGCAGGGCGTCGGCGACGGTCCCGGTCTGGGTGAGGGCGAGCTTCGAACCACGCGTACCCATGCGAATGACTCTGGTCACTACTACTTCTTCTCTGGTGGGGGCTTCGGGCTCGTCACCGCGGCGGGCGCCTGCGGGTCGAGGCAGAACAGTTCGCGCAACGCGTTCGCGTAGTCGGTGTCGGCCGTCTCCGCGGCCAGCTGCTTGACCCGCACCGTCGGCGCGTGCAGCAGCTTGTCGACCACCCGGCGGACCGTGCGGCCGACCTCCTCGCGGACGGCGCCGTCCAGGTCGGGCAGGCGGTTGTCGAGCCGCAGCAGCTCGGCGTCGACGACCTCGGCCGCGCGGCGGCGCAGCGCGGTCACCGTCGGCGTCACCTCGGCGCTGCGCTGCCCGGCGAGGTAGTCGCGCACCTCGTCGAGGACGATCCCGGTCGCCTTGGCGGTCTGGCGCTCGGTGGTCGGCGTCCCCGCCTCGCGCATCCGGCGCTGGATGGTGGCCAGGTCGACCACCCGGACGCCGGCGAGCTCGCCGACCTCCGGGTCGACGTCGCGGGGCAGGCCCAGATCGCAGACGACGAGGTCCCGGCCGCCACGCGGCAGCACGTGCCCGGGGCCGAAGACGGCGTCCTGCGCCCCGGTGCAGCAGATGACGATGTCGGCGTCACGGACCGTGCCGGCGACGGCTGACAGCGGGATCGCCCGGGCCGGCACGCCCTGTTCGGTGACGTTCGCGGCGAGCCGGCGGGCGCGGGCGTCGGTCCGGTTGGCCACGCTGATCTCGCCGATCCCGGCCTTCCGCAGCTGCGACGCGCTCAGCGCGCCCATCGAGCCGGCGCCGACGATGACCGCGTGCTTGCCGGTGACGTCCCCGGCCGCGGCGAGCGCTTCGGAGACGACCGACGCGCCGAGCTGGTCGAGCCCGGTCTCGGTGTGCACGCGCTTGCCGACGCGCAGCGCGGTCTGGATGAGCTCGTGCAGCGTGCGGCCGACGGTGCCGGCCTCGCGCGCGGTGGCGTAGGCGGAGCGGATCTGGCCGAGGATCTGCGTCTCGCCGACGACCATCGAGTCCAGGCCCGAAGTGACAGAGAACAGGTGCTCCACGGCGGCACCGGCGTAGTGCACGTACAGGGTCTCGTAGAGCTCGGCGGGCGCCATCCCGGCCTGGCGGGCGAGCACTTCGGACACGTCGTTGAGGCCGCCGTGGAAGGTCTCGACGACCGCGTAGACCTCGATCCGGTTGCAGGTCGAGACGAGCACGACCTCACTGACGTGCTCGGCCTGCTGCAGCTCGTCGAGGACCTTGCCGATCTCGGGCGCGGGCACCGCGACGCGCTCGAGCGTGCTCAGCTCCGCACTCCGATGCGAGAGCCCGACCGCCAACACGCTCATGCCGTCACCTCGCTGACGCTCGGCGAGCGCCTGAGCGGCTGCGCTGTGTTGAATGATTCACTCGCAAGCTCGCTCATGAGCGCACCACCATTTCCCGTCCGCCGTCCGGACCCGCGCCGTTCCGCCTGCCGTTCCCATTCTCGGACGGCACCACCGCACCGGGTAATCCGGAATTGCCCTGACTGCCGGCGGCCGGACCTTCACTGTCCGCGCGGCGGGCCACATGGAACGAGAGTATCTGCAGCTCCACGGCCAAATCCACTTTGCGGACCTCGATGTGAGCAGGAACTTGCAGCACGACGGGAGCGAAGTTGAGGATGCACTGGACACCGCCCGCGACCAGCCGGTCACACACCGATTGCGCCGCGGTGGGCGGAGTGGCGATCACACCGATGGAAATGCCGCGTTCGGCGCAAATGCGCGGAATGTCGTCCATGTGCGACACCGGGAGGCCACCGACCGGCACGCCGATCAGGTCCGCGTCCAGGTCGAACAGCGCTTCGACCGGGAAGCCGCGCCCCGGGAAGCCGCCGTAGTTGGCCAGTGCGTGGCCCAGGTTGCCGATCCCGACCACTGCAACCTTGTGCTGCCGGGTCAGGCCGAGGATGCGCTCGATCTGGCTGACCAGGACGCCGACCTCGTAGCCGACTCCACGGGTGCCGTAGGAGCCCAGGTAGGAGAGGTCTTTGCGCAGCTTCGCGGAATTGACGCCGGCGGCTTGCGACAGCTCTTCGCTGGAAACGGTCGTCGCGCCCTGTTCGGACATTGCGGACAACACCCGGAGGTAAACGGCCAGCCGCGCGACGGCGGCCTCGGGGATCGACTTCGCCCGGACGGCCTCGGGGGCATCCCCGTTGCGGCCCGGCTCACCGGTGGGTACCGCGGGCATTTCGGCGGTGGGAGCGTTGTCGGCGTCGAGGCCGGCCGGGCGGCGGGGCCGCCGGGGTGCCCGGCCCGGGGAGTCCGCCGCATCGCGCCTCCCCCGCTGTGTCACCACGCCGTAGTCTCCTGCCCGCTGTGCACGTCTGGCGGCCATCGCCATTCGGAACTGTGTCTTGACCCAGGGCCCGGAGTCCGGTTCGATACCGGCCCGCTCCGGGCGAGGAGTCCTACGGTAGACCACTTGTGAACGCACGCACAAAGTCACTGGTCGGAGGCGGTTCCCGGGCGCCGAGAGGGCGGCGGCGATCACGACACGGCGTCAGAATCCTTGCCCGGCAGGCACTTCCGGCTCCGGCGCGCACCGGCGGTGATCGAATGCCGGCCGGCGCCGGCGCCGGGCCACGCGGCGAGCGGCCCGCCTGGGCCGGTGAACGGCTCCGGCGCACTGGTCGGCAGCCGCCTCCGGAGGGCCGGGCTCAGCGGGCGTCGAGGGTGACCGAGTGCCAGCCGGTGGCGCCGTCGGGGACGGGGTCGGCGCGGTTCTCCGTCTGCGTGTAGCCGTCCTGGTCGGTGGCCCGGACGGACGCCTGGTGCGTCCCCTTCGGCACGTCGAGCTCGATCCACCACATCCGCCAGGTGTCCTTGCTCACCTCCGCCGCCAGCGTCGCCGGCTGCCACGGGCCCTGGTCCAGCCGGACCTCGACCTTCGCGATGCCGGTGTGCTGCGCCCACGCCGTGCCGGTCAGCCGGACCTTGCCCGCCGTGACGCCGGCGAACCCGTGTGGCGTGTCGATCCGCGATTCGGTCTTGATCGGCGCCTGCTCGGCCCACCCCCGGCTGAGCCAGTACGCCTGGCGGGCGTCCCACCGGGTGAATTCGAGCGATTCGACCCACTTCGTCGCCGACACGTAGCCGTACAGGCCGGGGATGACGATCCGCGCCGGGAAGCCGTGCTCGACCGGCAGGGGCTCGCCGTTCATCCCGATCGCCAGCATCGCGCCGCGGTCCGGGTCGAGCGCGACGTTCGCCGGGGTGCCGCACGTCCAGCCGTCGACGCTGGTGGCGAACATCTGCTCGGCGCCCGGCTGCACGCCTGCCTGGTCGAGCAGGTCGACGAGGTCGACGCCGAGCCAGGTGGCGTTCGAGATCAGCGGGCCGCCGACCTCGTTGGAGACGCAGGTCAGCGTGACGCGGCGCTCGACCAGCGGCCGGTTGCGGATGTCGGCGTAGGAGAAGCTCACCTCGCGGTCGACCATCCCGTGGATCTTGAGGCTCCAGTCCTCGGTGCGGATCTGCGGGACGACCAGCGCGGTGTCGATGCGGTAGAAGTCCGCGTTCGGCGTGAGGAACGGCGGCGAGCCGAGCTTCGCGAAGTCGGCGTCCGCGGGCAGCGGCGGCGCGGTGCGCGCGGGGACGAGCGGCCCCACGGCGGCCCGGGAGTCCTCGGCGTTCTTGCTGGTCCCGGCGACCTGGCCGACGACGGCGGCGATCCCCGATCCGGCGGCGACGCCGACCCCGGCGCGCAGGAACTTGCGGCGGTCGAACCCCCGCTCGCCGACGACGTCGACCGGCAGCGCGAGCCGGTGCAGGAAGGTGAACACCGCGAGCCCGGCGACCAGGGCGGCGACCGGCGCGAGCAGCGAAACCTGGCCGAGGTCGCTGCGCACGTACACGGCCGCGACGCCGGCGACGCCGAGGACGGCGACGAGCACCTGCCCGGCCCGCGGCGTCCGGCGCGAAAGCTGCCCGGCGACCAGCGCGAACAGGACCAGCACCACCCCGAGCCCGAGCTTGAGCACCGGCTTGTCCCAGGTGCCCAGCGTCCGCTCGGCCCACTTCACGACGGCGGTCGGGCTGTGGTCGATGACGTAGTTGGCCACCGCGATGAACGGCGACGCCGTGTACCCGACGAAGCCCGCGATCAGGTGGCCGACGCCGAGGGCGGCGGCCAGCGCGAGGAGGCCGATCAGCGTCGCGACCGGCAGCGAAAGCCGACGCGGCGCCTCGGGGGGCGCGTCCTGCAGAGTGCTCACGTCTCCATCTTCGGAGCACGCGCCCGCCGCGGCGGGCCGATGTGGCTTACGGACGTGTTACGGCTCGGCGTGGGGTCAGGCGAGCGCGCGCCGGAGCCGGTCCTCTTCGACGCGCCAGTACCCGTGCTCGGCGCCGTCGACCAGGATCACCGGGACGCGATCGCCGTACTCCGCCCGCCATTCCGGGTCGGTGTCGACGTCCTCGGCCTTCCAGGTGACGCCGAGCTCACCGCAGATCCGGGCGACCTCCGCCTCGGCGACCTCGCAGAGGTGGCAACCGTCCCGGCCCATCACCGTCACTTCGTGCGCCATGCGTCCTTCCTACCGCACCTACCGCAACCGCAGGCGGCGCAGCTTCCCGGTGGCCGAGTGCGGCAGCGACTCGGCGAACTCGACCAGGTGCGGCACCTTGTAGCCGGCCAGGTGGGCCGCGCAGTGGTCGGCGACCTGCTGCTCGGACAGCGCCGCCCCGGTCGCCGGCACGACGACCGCCTTCACCGCTTCGCCGCTGCGCTCGTCGACGACGCCGACGACCGCGGCCTCGGCCACCTCCGGCAGCTGCCCGATGACCTCTTCCACCTCGCGCGGGAAGACGTTGAAGCCGTTGACGATGATCAGGTCGTTGGCCCGGTCGACCAGGTGCAGGTCACCGTCGGTGTCGAGGTAGCCGACGTCGCCGGTGCGGAACCAGCCCTCGTCGTCGGGGCCGTGGCCGCCGTCGGGCCAGTAGCCGGAGAAGAGGTTGGCGCCGCGGATCGACACCAGGCCGGTCTCGCCATCGGCTTCGAAGACGTCGTCGACGTCGTCCGGGTCGAGCGGCACGGCCTGGTCGGTGCCGTCGCTGTCCACCAGCCGCAGCTCGATCCCGGGCAGCGGCCGCCCGACCGAGCCCGGCTTCGGGTAGCCGGTGACCAGCGTCGAGGTCACCACCGGCGCGCATTCGGTGAGGCCGTAGCCCTCGTAGACGTCGAGGCCGGTGGCCTCGCGGATGGCGGTCAGCACCTTCGGGTGCAGCGGCGCGGCGCCCGAGGTCATCCGCCGCACGGTGGCCAGACCGCGGCGGAGCTCGTCGGCGCCGAGCGCCGCGAACTCCCCGTACATCGTCGGGACGCCGGTGATCGAGGTGACGCCGTGTCCGGCGCAGTCGTCCAGCGTCCGCTGGGCCTCGAAGCGCTCCGAGAGGACCGCGGTCGCACCGACGGCGGTCGCCTGCAGGAGGCCGGGCCCGAGGCCGTAGACGTGGAAGAGCGGGATGGTGATCAGCACCCGGTCGTCGTGTTCGAGGACGCCCTCGACCGCGCCGATCTGCTCGAGGTTCGCCAGCAGCGCGCGGTGCGACAGCATCACCCCGCGCGGCGGCCCGGTGGTGCCCGACGTGTACGAAACGACCGCGATGTCCTCCCCGGACCGGCCGGCGTCGGCGAACTCGCCTCCTCCGTCCGGGTCACCCACGGGCGTGAGACCGCTCACGCCGTCCGGGAGGTCCTCGTCCGCATCGCGCTGGACGACGACCTTCGCGCCGCTGTGCTCGAGCAGCTTCGCGAGTTCAGGCCCGGGCACCTGCGGCGAGAGCGGCACGACGATCGCCCCCGCCCGCAGCGCGCCGAAGAAAGCGACCACGAAGTCCACCGACGTCGGCAGCCGCAGCCCCACCCGGTCGCCCGGCTCGACGCCCGCCTCCGCCAGCCGGCGGGCCTGGGCGTGGGCGGCCGCGTCGACCTGGCGGTAGCTCAGGCCGCGTCCGGTGCCGGTCTCGAGCACGGCCGGGTGCTCCGGCCAGGTGCCCGCGGCCCGTGTGAGCAGCCCGCCGACCCCCGGCTGCGTCCCCTCTGGAGCACTCACCCGCGACCTGCCTCTCCTCGCCCGGCGCGAACCGTTGCAAGTCTGTCATCTGAAGCGACGTCATGGGTGCTGACCGCGAGCGTCGCGTCTGCGCAACCCCGGAACCACTACCTACTTAGCGGTAACTACACGTATGCTGCACTGCGTCGCGCCGGTGTTGTTGATCACCGTCGCGACCGGAGAGAGGGAGTCGCCGTGAGGAACTTGCCTGCCCACGAGGTCGTGGGGCACGCGAGCCGGCCGGCCCCTGCTCGTCCGGATTCCGGGGGTACCGAGGCCCGCTGGGCCGAAGCCACCGCCGGAGGTGCCGCCCGATGACCGTCCCGACCGCCCTCAGCCGCGGGCCCGTCTCCATGTTCGCCGAGCGTGTCTTCGGGCGGACGTCGGCCGTGCCGCTGAGCAGGCAGGCCGCCGACGACGAGCGCGCCGAGGCGGCGAAGGCCGAGGCGTGGGACCTGGTGCGGGCCGCGCAGGACGGCGACTCGTCCGCCTTCGGCCGGCTCTACGACCGGTACGTCGACGTCGTCTACCGCTACGTGCTGTTCCGGCTCGGTGACCGCGACCTCGCCGAGGACGTCACCAGCGAGACGTTCCTGCGCGCGCTGCGCCGCATCACGTCGGTGAGCTACCAAGGGCGTGACGTCGGGGCCTGGTTCGTCACCATCGCCCGCAACCTCGTGCTCGACCACGTGAAGTCGAGCCGGTTCAAGCTCGAAGTGGTCACCGACGAGGTGACCGAGCCCGGTTCGGCGCCCTTCAGCGTCGGCGCGACCGTCCAGGTGGGCCCCGAGCAGGAGGCGATCAGCCGCGCCACCCGGGCCGAGCTGCTGCGCTGCGTCGCGGAACTGGGCGAAGACCAGCGGGAATGCATCGTCCTGCGGTTCCTGCAGGGCCTGTCCGTGGCCGAGACGGCCGAGATCATGAACCGCAACGAAGGGGCGATCAAGGCGCTCCAGCACCGTGCCGTGCGCCGATTGGCACAACTTCTGCCCACCGGATTGCGCTGAACCCGCGAACTTTTCCGCTCGTCGGCCGAAACCGGTAACCCTGGCGGCTTCTGGATCGTTACCCCACGCAGACCGGTGTCAAGACCGGCCGAAGCCCGGGATGGAGAGCAGCGCCGTGAGGTTTGCGCGTGAGCGAGCCGAGAGCGAGCGGTTCGCGCGCGCCCTGGAACCGTCGCCGGTCCGCCGCGACGGCGAGTTCGCCGACGAACTCGCGCTCGTCGGCGCGCTGCGCGACCTCGGCGCGGCCGGGGCCCCGGACCTGGAAACCCGGCAGCGGATCCGCGCGGAGATCGCGGGCCGCCTGGAGACGGCGGCGGCCACCACCCCACGTCGGAGGTGGCGGCCGCGGACCGCCGACCTGGTGGCCGCCGCGCTGTTCCTCTTCCTCGTCCTCTCGGGGCTGACGCTGGTGCTCTCGCGCACCGCGCTGCCCGGCGACCCGCTGTACAACGTCAAGCGCGCCGGCGAGTCGACCGCGCTGGGCCTGACGTTCGGAGACCAGCAGAAAGCGCGCAAGCACCTCGAATTCGCCACCAACCGGATCACCGAACTCGGCGAGCTGGCCGCCGAAGGCGCGAACGAAGCCGACTACCGGACCGCGTACGACGACTTCGCCGCCGACCTGCAGGCCGGCGTCGCCCAGATGTTCGCCGCGGCGACCAGCGACGGCAACGGCACGCAGGCGCTGTCCGACGTCCGGCTGTGGGCGCGCAACCAGGCGGCGAGGCTGGGCGCGCAACCGCTCCCGGCCGGCGCGGCGCCGGTGTTCGGCAACGTCCGGGACCTGCTGGGCAAGGTCCAGGAGCGCGCCAGCGGCCTGGTGGCGCGGATGAACTGCTACCGGATCACCGCCGGCACGTCCGACGAGCTGGGTCCGCTCCCGGCGACCGGCGAGTGCACGCAGCGGCCCCTCCCGTCCGCCGGCAGCCAGCCGACCTCGGCGTCGGTCTCGCCCTCGTCGCAGGACAGCACGGCACCGACCGCGACGGGCACGCAGCTGCCGCCGTCGGACGCCGCGGCGACCCCGGGCATCCCCGCACCGACCGGCGGGGTGACGCCGCCGCCGGTGTTCGGCCAGCCGCCGTCGACGACCTCCCGGCCGCCGGTGACGACCACCACCACGCCCTCGCCGCCGCTGCTGTCGATCCCGCCGCTGCTGCCGGGCCTGCCGCCGATCGTGATCGGCTGAGGTCCGGCCCACACCTGCGACGGCGCGGTGGGCAGCTCGCTACGCTGTGCAAAGGACCCGGAACGTGGCCGGACGTGGGCAGACGTGGAGGCGGTGTGCGTGTCAGCTTGGCGTGGCAGGGATAAGAGTCAGGAGCTGGAACGGCTCGCCGCGCTCGCCGGCGAGGCGTCGGCCGAAGCTGCCCACGCCCGTGTGGTCTCCGAAGCCGCCGAGCCCGCCGTCCCGCCGGCCCCGCCGGACCTGACCGCGGCCGCGTTCTTCGACGTCGACAACACGATGATGATGGGCGCGTCGATCTTCTACTTCGCCCGCGGGCTCGCGGCGCGCAAGTTCTTCACGTCGTCGGACCTCGCCGGGTTCGTCTGGGGCCAGATCAAGTTTCGCCTCGGCGGCCGCGAGAACAAAGAGGACATCAAGACCCACCGCGAGCGCGCACTGTCCTTTGTGGCCGGGCGCACGGTGGCGGAGCTGACGTCGATCAGCGAAGAGATCTACGACGAGCTGATGGCGGACAAGATCTGGTCCGGCACGCGCGCACTGGCCCAGATGCACCTCGACGCCGGCCAGCGCGTGTGGCTGGTGACGGCCACCCCGATCGAGCTGGCGGCGATCATTTCCCGCCGACTGGGGCTCACCGGGGCGCTGGGCACGGTCGCGGAGACGCGCGACGGCGTGTACACCGGCCGTCTCGTCGGGGACTTGCTGCACGGCCGCGCGAAGGCGCACGCGGTGCGGGCCCTGGCCTCCCGCGAGGGGCTGAACCTCAAGCGCTGCACGGCGTACTCGGACTCGGCGAACGACATCCCGATGCTCTCGGCGGTGGGCACCGCGGTGGCGGTCAACCCGGACGGCGGCCTGCGGGACGTGGCCAGGGCCCGCGGCTGGGAGATCCGCGACTTCCGCACCGGCCGCAAGGCGGCGAAGATCGGCGTGCCTTCGGTGCTCGGGGCCGGGGCGCTGGCCGGCGCCGTGGCGGCGGGCATGGCCTACCGCCGCCGCTGACTCCGGTACAGCCTGCTGTACCACCCTTCGGGTGTCCGCGGGAGTGACCGCACCCGCCGGTGACTGGTGTGCTTCTGCCATCGGAAAACGGCTTTCCCGAAGGGACAGTGTGGTGGCGACCCGTGTGGAAATCGGAGAAGAACGGACCGACGGCGGCTGGCGGGACGGCATCCGCCGTCGCCCGTTGACGTGGTTCTTCGTCCTGGCCAACCTGCTGAGCTGGCTCGCGTGGACGCCGTACATCCTGTCCGGCAACGGGCTGGGCGTGCTGCCCTTCCGCTTCCCGGAGGTGCTCGGCACGGCGCAGTTCGCCGGCGTCCTGCCCGGCGCCTACCTCGGCCCGATCGGCGCGGCGTTCTTCGTGACGGCGGTCGCCGACGGGCGCACCGGGCTCCGCCGCTGGACCGCGCGGCTGTTCAAGTGGCGCGTCAGCTGGCTCTGGTACGTCGGGGTGGTGCTCAGCGTGCCGGCGTTGCTGACGATCGCCACGGTGGCGTTGTCGGAGCAGAACCCCGTGCTGCCGGCGGTGGCGACGCTGGTGGCCTACGTGCCGGGCCTGATCCTGCAGCTGCTCACGACGGGCCTGGCGGAGGAACCGGGCTGGCGGGATTTCGCCCTCCCCCGGCTCCAGCACCGCTACGGGCCGCTGGGTGGCACGCTGATCCTGGGCCCGCTGTGGGGCGTGTGGCACCTGCCGCTGTTCTTCACCGAGTGGGGCGGCTGGCCGGACGTCACCTGGCTGACCCCGCTGGAGTTCATCGCCACCTGCGTCACGTTCAGCATCATCATGACGTGGGTGTTCAACCGCACCGGCCAGAGCCTGCCGCTGGCGATGCTGCTGCACACGAGCGTGAACAACTTCTTCTCGCTGGCCTGGTCGGAGATGTTCCCGGGCCTGTCGAGCCGCGACACGACGCACGCGTTCCTGCTCGCGTCCACGGCGGTGGCTCTCGTCCTGCTGCTCGCGACGCGCGGGCGCCTCGGCTACCGGCGACCGGAACTCACCGCCTGACCGGCCCGCGGCCGGCGGTGTCCCGCAGGTAGTGCAGCACCGCGGTCACCCGCCGGTCCGCCCGGTCGGCCGGCGCGAGGTCGAGCTTCGCGAAGATGCTGCGGATGTGCTTGTGCACCGCGCCGTCGGTCACGACGAGCCGTTCGGCGATCGCGCCGTTGCCCAGGCCCTCCGCCATCAGCGCCAGTACTTCGCGTTCCCGGGCGCTGAGGCGCTCGAGCCGGCTGTCCGGGCGGCTGCGCGTCAGCAGCTGGGCGACCACCTCCGGGTCGATGGCCGTACCGCCGTCCACGACCCGGTGCAGGGCTTCCAAGAACTCTTCGACGCGGCCGACGCGTTCCTTCAGCAGGTAGCCGAGCCCGGCGCCGCCGTCGGAGAACAGCTCCGTGGCGAACGCCTGCTCGACGTACGCGGAAAGCACCAGCACCGCGAGGCCGGGTTGCCGCCGGCGGGCCTCGACGGCCGCGACGATGCCCTCGTCCGTGTGCGTCGGCGGCATCCGGACGTCCACAATGGCCAGATCCGGCGCGTGTTCGTCCACGGCGGCGAGGAAGTCGTCGGCGTTGGCCACCGCCGCCCGCACGTCGACGCCCTCGGCGCGCAGCAGCATCGCGACCCCCTCGCGCAGCAGCAGGTCGTCCTCGGCGATCACGATCCGCACGGCAGGCTCACCCTCAGGGTCGTCGGGCCGCCGGCCGGGCTGGCCAGTGCGAACGACCCGTCGTGGGCTTCGACCCGGCGCCGGATGCCGGTCAGCCCGGACCCGCTGTCCTCGTGCGCCCCGCCGCGGCCGTCGTCGGTGACCTCCACGTGCACCCGGTCCCGCTCGCGGCGGAGCCGGATCGTCGCCGTGCTCGCCCCGCTGTGCTTGGCGACGTTCGTGAGCGCCTCGGCGACCACGAAGTAGGCCGTCACCTGGACCGAGACGGCCGGCCTGCCGGGCAGCTCGGCGTCGATCCGGCAGGCCACCGGGCAGTCGGCGGCCAGCGCGCTGAGCGCGTCGGGAAGGCTGCGTTCGGTCAGCACCGGCGGGAGGATACTGCGCACCACCCCGCGCAGTTCGGCGAGCGCCTGCTCGGCGGCGTCCTGGGCGCGATCGAGGATCTCCTCGGCCGCGGCGGGATCCCGCGTCAACGCCCGCTTCGCCGCACCGAGCAGCACGTTCACCGCGACCAGCCGGTTCTGCGTCCCGTCGTGCAGCGACCGTTCGATCCGCCGCAGTTCGACGGCGTGGGCGTCCAGCGCGGCCGCGCGCGTGGCGGTCAGCTCGGCGACGCGCAGCGCGAGGTCGGTCCCCCGGTGAGGCGCCAGCAGCCGCTTGGCCGGCCACTCCTGCAACCAGGCCAACGCCGGCGTGATCAGCACCAAGACGACCAGTGTCGCAACGCCGAACAGGCAGACCCCGAAGGCGTCACCCCAGTCCGTCGCCGTGAAGAACCCCTGGGCCGGAGTGGCGTCGCCGGGGGAGACGAACCACCACCAGACCGGGAACGACGCGTCGTGCATCACGTCGACGGCCAGGGTGAGGGAGATCAGGCTGAGGAGCAGCCCGAAGGTGCTGTGGCAGCCGAGCCAGCCCAGCTCCCGCCGGACGGTGACGTCGGCGAGGGCGGCACGCAGCCCGCGCGGTACCGGCGGCGGGGGCAGGATGTCCAGCCGCGCCCGCTCCCGGTCCGCCACGACGCGCAGCAGCCGCAACCCCAACGGGACGAGCAGCAAGCCGATCCCGGCGAGGCACAGCACGGCCGAGCCGAGCAGCCACAACAGCGCGGCCACGGCCAGTATCGCGGTTCCCATGCCGCCGACGAGGCGTTCGAGCGCGTCCAGCGCGGCCCGGGCGCGCGCGACCGGGTGCCGGCGCCGCGCGTCCTCGGTGGCCATCCACACCTCCTGGCCCGGAGAGGATAGAACACCTGCTCCGGCCGGGGTGACGGGCTCAGCCGCGGAAGACCGACTTCCGCTGCGAAAGCCGCCGGTACAGCGTCTGCTGGATCGACTCCCGCACCTGGTCGGTCAGCTGGAACACCAGCATCGGGTCGTCGACGGCGTCCGGGCCGTAGGCGTCCGTCGCGATCGGCTCGCCGAACTCGATGCTCCACTTGGTCGGCAGCGGGACCGCGCCCAGCAGGCCCAGCATGGGGAAGAACGGCGTCACCGGGAAGTACGGCAGCCCGAGCATCCGGGCCAGCACCTTGATGTCGCCGAGTTTCGGGTAGATCTCCTCGGCGCCGATCACCGACACCGGAATGATCGGCACGCCGGCGCGCAGCGCGGCCGACACGAACCCGCCGCGGCCGAAGCGCTGCAGCTTGTAGCGCGAAGCGAACGGCTTGCCGACGCCCTTGAAGCCCTCCGGCCACACCCCGACCAGCTCGCCCTGGCGCAGCAGGCGCTCGGCGTCCGCGTGGCAGGCCAGCGTCTGGCCGGACTTGCGGGCGAACGACCCCACGAGCGGCAGCTGGAAGACCAGGTCCGCGCCGAGGCCGCGCAGGTGCCGGCCGCCGGTCTCGTCGTGGACCGCCACCGCCGTCATCAGGGAGTCGAGCGGGATCGTGCCCGAGTGGTTGGACACCAGCAGCGCGCCGCCTGCCGCCGGGAGGTTTTCGACGCCGTGGGTGTCGACGCGGAACCACTTCTTGTACAGCGCGCGCAGCGGCGGCAGGAACACCGCCTCGGTGAGCTCGGCGTCGAAGCCGAACTCGTCGACCGTGTAGTCGCCGGTCAGCCGGTCGCGGATGAAGCCGAGCGCCGAGCGCGCGGCGTCCGACAGTGACTCCTCAACCGAGGGCTCGTCCGGCCCCGCCTGGTCGACGCCACCGGGGAACGCGACGACCGGCGCGTCGGCCCGGGCTGCTTCCTGCTCGCGCAGGTCCTGCTCCGCCGTCACCGCCTCGGGCTTCTCCCGGCCCGGTCCGTGCAGGGGGATGACCTGCGCCTCGGCACCGCCCACCGTTCCCGCCTCGCTTTCGAAGTCGTCCAAGTCGTGCGGCCTGGCTGTGACAACCGGAGCTTCGCTCCGGGCCGGGGGCTCCGCCACCCGGACCCCAGGAAAAGCTCTCATCGGCTCTGTCCGGTCGCGGCGGCCACCAGAACCTTGCCGGCCAGTCCGGCCAGCTTGCCGCCGTCGAGCACCGGGCGGAGCCCGCGTCCGACGATGTAGTCGTCGAACGCCTCACGCGTGGTCCACCGCGGGGTGTACCCGAACTCCTGCTTCAGCTTGGCGATGTCGACGACCCGGCCGAAGTTCAGCAGCCGGACCTGGTCGGCGGAGAAGTCCACGACGCGGGCGCCGCGCAGGACCTTGCCGACCGAGGGCACCACGCTCCGCGGCATCGGCAGCTCGACCCGGCCGGCTCGCCGGATCGCCTGCGAGAGGGTGAGTACCCCCTCCGCCCCGACGTTGAACACGCCGGGTTTGTCGGTCAAGGTCGCCCGTTCCAGCACGGACAGCGCGTCGGTGGAGTGCAGCAGCTGGATGCGCGCGTCGTAGCCGAAGACCGTCGGCACCACCGGCAGGGCGAAGTAGCGCGCGAGGACGGTGTCGGTCTCCGGGCCGATGATGTTGGCGAAGCGGAACAGCGTCGTGGTGATGTCCGGGCGGCGGCGCACCAGGCCGCGCACGTACCCCTCCATCTCGACGGCGTCCTTCGCGTACCCGCTGGTCGAGGTGGGGATGAGCTCGGAGTCCTCGGTGAACACCGCCTGCGAGCGGGCGCCGGCGCCGTAAACCGCCGCCGTCGACTTGACCACCAGCTTCCGGACCAGCGGGGAGCGCTGGCAGGCGGCGAGCAGCCGCATGGTGCCGATGACGTTGACTTCCTTGATCGCCGTGCGGCGGCCCGGGCCGGCCGGGTGCGCGGTGCAGGACGCGTGCACCACCGTGTCCACTTTGGCCGTGCTGATCACCTTGGCAATCAACGGGTTCCTGATATCCGCGCGGACGAACTCCGCGTGGCCCATGCGCTGCAGGACCGTCTTGTCGGGCGGCACCGTGTCGACACCGATGACCCGTTCGAAGTCGGAGTTGTTGCCCAGCCGGGCGAGCAGTTTCCCGCCCAATTCCCCGGCGACCCCGGTGACGAGCACGATGTTCGACGGCATGCGACTCCCTGCGGCGTAGGGCGTGTGGCGGGGTGGACGGTCACCCGAGGCGCGCGAACCTGCACTCACTGGAAGCATCGCGCGGACGCCCTTGAGATGTTACCGCTCTTCAGTGGTAGCTCAGGGGTGTCTCACGTGCTATTAACGCCGGTTTCCCCGGAAAGCGACGAACGCCTCACTCGAACGGGCGGACCTGCCCACCACATGGACGTGGCCCGTCCAGAGACTGGACGGGCCACGGCTACGCACGGCTGGGTCTTACTTGCCGGCCTTGCGACGCTGCACTCGCGTGCGGCGAAGCAGCTTGCGGTGCTTCTTCTTCGACATGCGCTTGCGGCGCTTCTTGATCACAGAGCCCATGGGCGCTCCTTAGGTCGACGTCGGTCACGCTGCCCGGCGCAGCGTCCAACGGGTGGAGCGCACAGGCACGAGCGGTTTTCCAGGTTACCCGTCACCCGTGGCGGGCCGGTCGGCGGGCACGTCGTAGCGCTGCGCGCCGCTGGCCACGGCGTGCCCGGCAGCCGGTTCAACCCACGTCGTAGTAGGCACCTTGGAGGTACTCGTGCACTGCTTTCTCCGGCACCCGGAAGGACTTCCCGACCCTGACGGCGGGCAGCTCACCCGAGTGCACGAGACGGTAGACGGTCATCTTGGAGACCCGCATCAGCGTGGCCACTTCGGCAACCGTCAGAAACTGGACCTGCCCGACAGCGGGCAAATCCTCCTTTTTGTTCGGAGACATGTTTACCGCGTCCTTCGACACGTGTCGCGCCACGAGGCTTCCCCACCTGTGGTATCGACACGCACGTGCTCTATCGAGAGTAGCGGGACTGGTGGGACTAATGCGACGCCTGTCACCGAGATGGGCTCCTACCAGCGCTAACGCACAAGCACCCGCGCGTGCAAGAGCCGGGCGATCGCCCTTTCCGGCGAAATCAGTCCTCGTCGTGCGCCTTACCGAGCTCCACGGAGCGGTCCTTGGCGGCCTCGATGGCGGCCAGCAGCGCGGCCCGGACGCCGTGCTTCTCGAGCTCGCGGATGGCGTTGATGGTCGTGCCCGCCGGCGAGGTCACGGCCTCGCGCAGCAGCACCGGGTGCTCGTCGGATTCGGCGAGCATCTTCGCCGCGCCGACGGCCGACTGGATGATCAGCTGCCCGGCGAGCGCCCGCGGCAGCCCCAGCAGGATCCCGGCGTCGATCATGGCCTCGACCAGGTAGAAGAAGTAGGCGGGCCCGGACCCGGACAGCGCGGTGACGGCGTCCTGCTGGCCTTCCGGCACCTCGACGACCTGCCCGACGTGCGAGAGCAGGTCCCGCACCACGGCGAGGTGCTCGGCGGTGGCGTACCGGCCGGCGGAGATGGCGCTCATGGCCTCGTTGACGAGCATCGGCGTGTTCGGCATGACCCGCACGACGGGAACGCCCTCGGCGAGCCGCCGTTCGTAGAGCGAGGTGGGCAGCCCGGCGCAGAGCGAGACCACCAGCGACGACGGCCCGAGCAGCGGCGCGAGTTCATCGAGAACGGGCTCGATGTCCTGCGGCTTGACGGCGACGACGAGGACATCGGCCCGTTTGGCGGCGTCCTCGACCTCGACGCCCTGGATGCCATAGCGGCTGGTCAGCTCTTCGACGCGGGCCGGGTACCGCTCGGTGAAGAGGAGGTCGCCGGCTTCGTGGCCGCCGTGCAGCAGCCCCGAGAGCAACGCCTCACCGATCTTGCCCGCACCCAGCACCGCGATGACCGTCATGAAGCCAAGCGTGCCAAACCCGCCGGGGGCGCGTGGTGCCGGGGCGAGGGTGCCGGGAGGGCAGACTCGCGGCGGCGCGCCTGGCCGCTGGGACGGGGCTCGCACCGCGCCTCACTCGCGCGGCAGAGCCACTCGGCGGGTTGGCGGTCGGCCGCGAAGCCACCGCGGCCGCCAGGACCGCCGCAACCAGGCCTCAGCCGCCCGGTGCCGGGGCCAGGCCCAGCTGCCGGGCCTGGCACACCAGCCGGCCCTGTGCGTCCACCACCGTCGCGTCCGAGTCGAACCAGGACTCGTGCACCGATCTCGACTCCACCACCACGCGCAGCCAGCCCGGCGCCGGGCGGGTGCGCAGCAGCGCCGTCAGCTGGACCGTCGGTGCCCAGCCGATGCGGCCGAGGTTCATCACCACCGGCGGGTTCACGTCGGAGGCCAGCAGCGAAAAGTACGGGTCGACCAGGCTGTGCCGCGGCCGGACCCACAGCCGCATCCGGGGTGGCTCGTCGGTGCGGCCCGTCAGGTAGCCCGCGGTCGCCGGGTCCAGCCGGACCTCGCACCCCTTGGCCAGGTTGAACGGCCCCTCGGTGCTCTCCGCCATCGCCAGCGCCCCGGGCGGCGGCTCGGCCGGCATCGACGGCACGTCGGTCCACTCCGGGCGGCGCATCGGGAGCCGGCCCGTCGTCACCCTGGCCTCGACGCAGCTGCGGCCGCGCTGCTCCAGCCGGACCTCGACCACCGTCGCCCGGCGGCCGACCTTGCGGACGTCCGTGCGCAGCAGCACCGGGCCGAGCGCGGGCGCGTGCAGGAATTCCGCGCTGACGACCAGCGGCTCCGCGTGCGGCTCACCGCGCTCGTGCAGGGCGGCGATCGCCGCCCGGGCCAGCAAAGCAATCAGGAAACCCCCGTGCGGATGGGAACCGATGGCCCATTCCGCACGCAGCACCGCGGTGAAGGTGCCGTCCCCCAGCGACCGCGCCGCACTCGCCGTGTCGAAGGACACGGCGGTGCCGTCCATTCCGCTCACGAAGGGTCCGCGCCATTTCGGGAATCGGGGGAGGTGACGAGCAATGAGAGCGACGGGTTCACGGTCCGAACTTTACGGGTTCGACCGGCGGAAATGCACTCGGGCGTGGATATGCCGGCGCGGTTATTGACCGAGGTGGAACCGCGCGAACAACAACGCCTCGGCCAGGTCGCGGACGCGCTGGGCCGGTGCGACGGCGTGCCGGGTGTTGATCTCCAGCACGATCTGCCCGGCGAAACCGTTGCTGACCAGCTTCTCGAGCAGTTCGGCGCAGGGCTGGCCGCCGCGCCCGGGTACCAGGTGTTCGTCCTTCGGGAGGCCGGTGCCGTCGGCCAAGTGGACGTGTGAGAGGCCGTCACCCATCCGCTGGGCCAGCGCCAGCGCGTCCATCTCGGCTGCCGCTGTGTGGGACAGGTCGAGCGTGTAGTGCCGGAACCCGACGTCCGTCGGATCGATCGACGGCCGGAACGCGGACACGCGCGAATTCTTCGAACCACCCGGCGGCCGGACCTTGAACATGTTTTCCACGGCGATTTCGACGCCGCTCGAGTCCTCCAGTTCGGCGACCAGATCGCCGAACGCATCCCCGTACCGGCGCTGCCAGCGGAACGGCGGATGCACCACCACCGTGCGCGCGCCGAGTTCTTGAGCGGCGTCGACCGACATCCGCAGCCGCACGACCGGGTCCGGAGACCAGATCCGCTGGGTGATCAGCAGTGATGGCGAGTGCACCGACAGCACGGGCACACCGGTGCGCCGCGACCAGCGCCGCAGCGCCGTGACGTCCTGGCTGACCGGGTCGGCCCAGACCATCACCTCGACGCCGTCGTAGCCGAGCTCGGCGGCCAGCTCGAAGGCCGTGCCGGCCTTGAGGGGCCACACGGACGCCGTGCTGAGTCCGACGGGGACCGGCTGCTCGTCTGTCACGCGCGCCATCCTGCCTCGCCGGCGGTGGGTGCGCGGAGCCGCCGGGGCGCTAACGGGACGCGGATCACCGCGCCCGTGTCAGGCGTCAGCGGCCGACGAGCAGCAGCGCCGCGGGCGAGACCGTCACCACCAGGCCCACCAGCACCGCCAGCACGGTGGTCTGCAGGTCTTCGGCGCGGCGGATCTTCCGCACGATCCAGACCAGCGCGACGACCACCAGCAGCGCGGCGATCAGCGCGGCAGCCGGGAGGTTCACCCACAGCCAGTTGAAGCCGAGCCAGACGGCGGCGCCGCCGACGACGCCCATCGCGAGCTGGCCGGCCAGGGCCAGCCACTGCTTGCCGGGCGAAGCCGCGGGTTCCGGCTCCGCGACCGGTTCGGGCGCGTCGTCGTACTCGTCGTCTTCGTAGCCTTCGCCCTGCTCGTAGGCGTAGTCGTCCTGCTCGAAGTCCGGGCCGTCCGCCGGGTAGTCGTCGGCGAACTCGCGCTCGTAGGGCTCGAGGTCGTCCGGGACCGGCGCCCGCGAGGCCCGGTCGCCGGGCGCGAACGGCATCGGCGGCGGGTACGCGCCGGTCGGCGGCCCCTCGTCGTAGGCGGCCTGGAAGCCGCTGCCTTGCGGGGCGAAGCCGTCGGGCTCGAAGTCGTCCTCGGGATAGCCGTCGTCCGGGGCGTCGGTGGGCACCACCGGCATGACGCCGATCTCGGTGTCCTCCATCTGCTCCTTCTGCCGCCGCTTGCGCCAGTTCGCCAGGCCAGCGGGCGAGGTCGGCTCCGGCGGCTCGGGCTTCTTGCCCTTCTTCGGCGCGGGCGGGGCGGGCGGCTCGTCGTCGGGGACCGCCGAGAACTGCTCGGTGTGGTCCTCGCGCTTCGGCTCGGGGCGGCGCGTCGGGGCGCGGCGCGGGCGGCCGGGCGCGGCGGGCGGCGGCGCGAACGTTCCACTGGCCATCGGGCCCGGCGGGACGTCGATGTCGGCGTCCGGGGTGCCGTTGAGGCCGTCGAGCCGGGCCGACAGCGGGCCGCCGGGCGGCGGGGTCGGCAGCTGCTGCGAGGGCTGCGGCGGCGGCACCGGCATCTGCTGGGACGGCTGCGGCGGGCCGGGGCGGCGCCGGACCGGCGGAACGGCACGGGTCTCCTCGGCCGACGGCGGCGGAACCGGCAGCTGCTGCGAAGGCGGCGGCACCGGCATCTGCTGGGACGGCTGCGGCGGGGGCTGGCGGCGCGGCGCGGCGCGCGGCGGCACCGGCAGCTGGGCCGATTCCGGCGGCCGCGGCGGCGCGGGCTCCGGCGCGGCCGGGCGCGCGAACTGGCCCGATTCCTGCGGCGGCCGGGCGTACTGCCCGGATTCCTGCGGCGGCACCGGGCGGGCGTACTGGCCGGACTCGGCACCGCCGGGGGCGGGCCGCGCCGGGGGCGGCGGCACCGGCCGGGGCAGCGGCTGGGAGTCCTGCGGCACCGCGCGGGGCGCGGGCGGCGGCGGGGACGGCGGCTCGGCGCGACGTCGTCCGGCGGGCCGCGCGGGGGGCGCCGGCGGGGGCGGCGAGCCCTCCGAGGCCACCCGGTCGATGATCGCCTGCGGGCCGGTGTCGCTCACGCCGGGCCGCCGGTGGGAGCCGGTGGCGCCGGGCGGGGCTTCCGGGGTGGCGGGTTCGTCGTCGTCATCGACGGCGCGCCGACGGCGACGGCGTCCGCCGTCGACCTGGGCACCGTGCTGGGCGAGCAGCTCAGCCACGGTCTTCTGCGGCTGGTCGCCTCCGGTCTGGTCCGTCATACCTGGTGATCCCCTGCGCGCACCGAGTTGCTTCCAGCACCTCGCGGAGTGGTACCCGACGGCCCACCGGCGGCGCCGCGCGCGCTGTACACCGACCTCTGCATGTCCGTCACCTCTCCACCGTGCCTGTTATCCGTCCGGGAAGTCCAGCCGCGTGCTTTCACCGGTCCTCCTGTGCGCCGAAGCGCCCCACGAGGGCGGCTCCAGTCTCATCCGCGCTGTTCGAATGGTCCAGCCGCCGCAGGATGACACCCTCTCGCAGAGCCCACGGGCAGATCTCGAGTTCCGGCACACCGAGCGCCCGCATCGTCGCCTGCGCGACGAGCGCACCCGCCACCAGCTGGTGCGATCGGCTCGAGCTGACGCCCTCGAGGTGCGCGAGATCGGCCGAGGGCATCCGCGAGATGAAGGCCAGGAGCTGGCGCAATGCGGTGTCCGTGAGCGTACGTCGGACGCGCGGGCCCGCCGCCGAGGGGGCGGCGCCGGTCAGCCTGGCGAGGGAGCGGAACGTCTTCGACGTCGCCACGACCCGATCGGGTTCACCCCATTTGGTGACCTTGTGCGCGAGTTCGGTGAGCTGGTCGTCCAGCCACGCGGACGTCGCGACGAGTTCCGAGCGCGTCGGCGGGTCGTGGCGGAAGCGGGTGCGCGTGGTGCGCCCGGCGCCCAGTGGCAGCGATTCGGCCAGCACCGGCTCCTCGTCGCGGCCCATGGCGATCTCGAGGGAGCCGCCGCCGATGTCGAGCACCAGCAGCTGCCCGGCCGACCAGCCGTACCAGCGGCGGACGGCGAGGAACGTGAGCCTCGCTTCGTCGGTACCCGAAAGGACCTGCAGGTCGACGCCGGTTTCCTCGGCGACCCGGGCGAGCACCTTCACCGAGTTCTTCGCCTCGCGGACCGCGGAGGTGGCGAACGCCATGACCTCTTCGCAGCCGAGCCGGGTGGCGGCGTCCTTCGCGGACTGGACCGCGGTGCAGAGCTCGTCGGCACCGGCCCGGCTGAGCTCACCGCCCCGGGTGATCCGCTCGGCCAGCCGCAGCACGGACTTCTCGGAATGCATCGGCGTCGGGTGGGCGCCCCGATGGGCGTCGACCACGAGCAGGTGGACGGTGTTGGAACCGACGTCGAGTACCCCTAGGCGCACGGGGGTCCAGGGTACCGGGCCCAGCGTCAGGTCTCGAACATGTAACCAACAACACTCGGTGCGGTACCGCCCCGGCGCGCCTGCGAGGCCGCCGATATCGGGCGATACCGCACCTGATCGGGCTTACGTCTCGAACTTGTAGCCCAGGCCGCGAACCGTGACGAGGTGCCGCGGCGAGCCCGGGTCGGGTTCGATCTTCGACCGCAGCCGCTTCACGTGGACGTCGAGCGTCTTCGTGTCGCCGACGTAGTCCGCGCCCCACACCCGGTCGATCAGCTGCCCGCGCGTCAGCACGCGACCGACGTTGCGGAGCAGGTACTCGAGCAGGTCGAACTCCTTGAGCGGGAGCGACACGTCGGCGCCGTCGACGGTCACCACGTGCCGCTCGACGTCCATCCGGACCGGGCCCGCCGACAGCACCAGCGGAGCCAGCTCGCCCTCGGAGCCGGGCTCGCCGCCGCGGCGCAGCACCGCGCGGACCCGGGCGATCAGCTCGCGGGCCGAGTACGGCTTGGTGACGTAGTCGTCCGCGCCCAGCTCGAGGCCCACGACCTTGTCGATCTCGCTGTCGCGCGCGGTCACCATGATGACCGGCACGGCGGAGCGCTGGCGCAGCTGCTTGCAGACGTCGGTGCCGCTCATCCCGGGCAGCATGAGGTCGAGCAGCACGATGTCGGCGCCGTTGCGGTCGAACTCCTCCAGCGCGGCCTGGCCGGTGCCGGCCACGGCCGCGGTGAACCCTTCCTTGCGCAGCAGGAAGGCGAGGGGGTCGGCGAACGACTCCTCGTCCTCGACGATGAGAACCCTGGTCACAGGTTTCCTCCATGATCTGGGCTGTCCTGCCCGGTAACCACGAGCCTCTGGGTGCGCTCGGGGGTCTTCTCCTGCCGCGGTGCCGGCGAGGTCTTGGCCGCCCGCGCCGGCTCGGTGGCCGGTTCGGGGCTGACGTGCGCGGGGATGCGCAGGGTGAACGTCGAGCCGGTGCCCTGACGGCTCCACAGCCCGACGGAGCCGCCGTGGTTGGCCGCGACGTGCTTGACGATCGCCAGGCCGAGGCCGGTGCCGCCGGTGGCGCGGGAGCGGGCCTTGTCGGCCCGGTAGAAGCGCTCGAACACGCGCTGCTGCTCGTCCTCGGCGATGCCGATGCCGCGGTCGGTGACGGCGATCTCGACCATCCCGTCGGCGAGCCGCCGGGAGATCGACACCGGGCTGCCGGCCGGCGAGTACGCGACCGCGTTCTCCAGCAGGTTCGACAGCGCGGTGACCAGCAGCGTCCGGTCGCCCTCGATGAGCAGGCCGCTCGGGTTGTCGGTGGTGATCCGGATGTCCGCCGACTCGGCCGAGAGGGTGGTGCGGCCGAGCGCCTCGCGGACGACCGCGTCGACCTCGACGACGTTGAGGTCGGGCAGCCGTTCGGCGCCCTGCAGCCGCGACAGCGCGATCAGCTCGGTGACGAGCTGGCCGAGCCGGGTGGACTCGCGCAGGATCTTGCCGCCGAAGCGGCGGACCTCCGCGACGTCCTCGGCGGCGTCGAGCACGGCCTCGGTGAGCAGCGCGATCGCGCCGACCGGGGTCTTGAGCTCGTGGCTGACGTTGGCGACGAAGTCGCGGCGGACGGCCTCCAGCCGGATGGCTTCGGAGTGGTCGACGGCCTCGACGACGGTGAAGCCGTCGCCGAGCGGCCGGACCTGGCCGAGCACCGCCTCCGGCTGGCGGCCGCGCGCTTCGAGCGGCGAGAGATCGATTTCCAGGGCTTCGTCGGTCTCGACGACCTGCTCGGCGGCCTTGCGGGCCCGCGGGTCGGCCTGGTTGACCTTGACCAGGCCCAGCTCGTAGGCACGCGGGTTGTGCAGCACCATGTCGCCGAACCGGTTGAGCACGACGATGCCGTTGTTGGAGGAGCGGACCAGCCGTTCGAGGAGCTCGGCGACGGTCGGACCCGGTGGCCGGACCTCTTCCCGGCGGGTGCGGGCCCGCGCCAGGAAGTAGCCGACCACCGCACCGGCCACCAGAGCTCCGATGGCCAATGCGAGTGAAACAGGCGTGGTCACGGGCCGATCGTAAGCTGAGAAGTGGCCCTTCGGCCTAGCGTTGTCCGCCTTGTCGTGAGCACCGCGACACCTGCGGAGGACAAGTTCGCCGGGGCTTCAGGCCGCGTTCACCCGATCGATTCCCCGGCGAGACATTCCGGCGATTTCACCCGTTCCCGTCCAGGGTCGCCAAATCGTCCTCGGTGAGCTCCAGCGCGGCCGCGGCGACGTTCTGTTCGAGGTGCGCGACATCGCCGGTGCCGGGGATGGCGAGGACGTGCGGGCCCTGGTGCAGGGTCCACGCGAGCCGCACCTGCGCCGGGGTGGCGTCGTGGCGGCGGGCGACCTCGGCCACCCGCGCGTCCTCCCCCGTCGCGCTCGCGACGGCGAAGAACGGCACGAAGGCGATCCCGCGCTCGGCGCACATCCGGACGAGTTCGTCGTCCTCGCGGCGGGCGGTCAGGCCGTACTGGTTCTGGACGCAGACGACGGGCGCGATCGCGAGGGCCTCGGTGAGGTGCTCCGGGCCGACGTTGGAGATGCCCAGCTCGCGGATCAGCCCGGCGTCGCGCAGTTCGGCGAGCGCGCCGAAGCCGTCGGCGAGCGAGCCGGTGCCGCGGTCGAGGGCCTGGCCGATCCGGTAGTTGACGACGTCGAGGTGGTCGAGACCCAGCGCGCGCAGGTTCTCTTCGACCTGGGCGCGCAGCTGTTCGGGCCGGGCGGTGTGGAAGGTGCCCTCGAAGTCGCGGCCCGGACCGACCTTGGTGGTGAGGACCAGGTCGTCGTACGGCGAGAGCGCGCGGTTGATCAGTTCGTTCGCCGAGCGCGGGCCGGCGAAGTAGAACGCGGCCGTGTCGATGTGGTTCACGCCGAGCTCGACGGCGCGGCGCAGCACGGCGAGCGACGTCTCGCGGGCGCGGATGCCACCGTCCGATGTGGACATCAGGCGCATGGCGCCGAACCCGAGGCGGTTGACTTCGAAGGAGCCGAGCTTCCAGGTGCCCGCCGCGGCGGCGGGGAGCGTGTTCGTGGTCATGGCACCAGCCTTCCGGCGGAGGCCGCGTGACCACCGGGTTTGGCAGGTTGCTGCCACACTGGAACACGTGGAGAAGGTGACTGACGTCGTCATGGTGCGCGGCGAAGCCGAGCTGTTCGAGCGGACCGCGCATCTCTTCGAGCTCGCGACGGAGATTTCCTGCGCGGCGCGCGACCTGCACACGTGGTCGGTGGCGCACCCGAGCGCGCCCGAGCGTGAGCAGCAGGTGCGCGGGATGACCGTGCGCAAGATCTACCAGCCCGGCGTGCTGTTCGACGCCGGATTGGCCGACCACCTGCGGCAGATCGCCGCGCACGGCGCCCGGATCCGGATCACCGAACGCGAGATCAACGAGACGATCCTGCTCGACCGCCGCATCGCGATCGTGGCCGGCGACCAGGTCGGCGGCGTCCGCGGCTACACGGTGATCAGCAGCCCGGGGTTGGTGCAGGGCATCCAGTCGCTGTTCGAAGCGGCCTGGCACGCCGCGACCGACCTCGAGTCCTACCAGGCGCGGTTCGCCGAGCTGGGCGCGCAGGAGATCCTGGAGCAGCTGGCGTCGGGCTGCAAGGACGAGACGGCGGCCCGTGCCCTCGGCGTCGGCCTGCGCACCTACCGGCGCCGGGTGGCGGAGCTGATGGAGCTGCTGGGCGCGTCGTCCCGGTTCCAGGCCGGAGCACGGGCCCGCGAAGCCGGCTTGCTGTGAAGGCCCCCTCACCGGCTTCCGGAGCCGGTGAGGGGGTTTTCACGGACTTGCGTCAGCGGCCCTGGTTCGCCACCGCGGCGGCGGCTTCCTTGGCGGCGTCGGGGTCGAGGTACTCGCCACCCGGCTTCACCGGCTGCAGGTCCTCGGTGAGGTCGTAGCGCAGCGGGATGCCGGTCGGGATGTTCAGGCCCGCGATGTCGGCGTCGGAGATGCCGTCGAGGTGCTTGACCAGCGCGCGCAGCGAGTTGCCGTGCGCGGCGACCAGCACGGTCTTGCCCGCGCGGAGGTCCGGCACGATTTCGGACTCCCAGTACGGCAGCAGCCGCTCGACGACGTCCTTCAGGCACTCGGTCAGCGGCGCCTGGTCGCCGAGGCCGGCGTAGCGGGGGTCGCCAACCTGGCTCCACTCGTCCTGCGGGTCGATCGGCGGCGGCGGGGTGTCGTACGAGCGGCGCCAGAGCATGAACTGCTCCTCGCCGAACTCGGCGAGGGTCTGCTTCTTGTCCTTGCCCTGCAGCGCGCCGTAGTGGCGCTCGTTGAGGCGCCAGTCGCGCTTCACCGGGATCCAATGCCGGTCGGCGGCGTCCAGCGCGATGTTCGCGGTGGAGATCGCGCGGCGCAGCAGCGAGGTGTGCACCACGTCCGGGAGCAGCCCGGCGTCGGCCAGCAGCCGGCCGCCCTGGCGGGCTTCGCCCTCGCCCTGCTCCGAAAGCGGTACGTCCACCCAGCCGGTGAACAGGTTTTCCGCGTTCCACGTGCTCTGCCCGTGCCGCAGCAGCACCAACGTCCCGATCTCGCCCATCCCTGCCCCTCCACCACCCTCAACCGAGGCGCTCCGCGCCGCTGTGTCGTTCTAGCCTGACAGCCTGCCAGAACGCACCACGCGACCGAGTGGTGACCTCCGCCGCAGCATCCGTCCTACGCAGAGTGTGTTACCGCGAAGTAACACCTCACTCTTCGACAAGTCCTCCCGCCAACAACGCGCAAAAATCCGACCACAGACTGCACACCGTTATCGACATTTCGAAAATTCACTCGAACGGGCTAGCCAGTAGCCTTGTGATTACCGGGCGGGATCTGACAGGTTGGCTACGTCCCGAGCGGCCGGATTCCACGCACTCCCCGGCCGGATTCGGGCATTGACCGCGGCTCGTCTCCCCCCTGCCGGGCCGCGGCCCGCCGGCCCCGTTGACACCCCCCTCGTCACCGGGTCCTGATCGGCGGGAACTTCAGCGGGGCGGCTCGAGATCGCGACTCCCCCTCCCTCGAGCCGTCCCGCCTGTTCCCCTCAGCTCTCGCCCGGCTCCGGCGCCGCCGCCACCGGACGGCGACGGCGGTGCAGCCACCAGCCGAGCCACCCCAGCGGCACGAGGAACAGCAGGAACGGCGCGAGCGCGCCCAGCACGGTCAGCAGGCCGCCGCCGAAGACGAGGAACGCGTGCCAGCCACCGGCCAGCCCGCCGAGGAACCCGCCGTGGTCCTCCGCCGGCGGCGGGGGCGCGGCGACGCTGCGGATGGTCATCGCCACGGTCGCCATCGCGACGCTGCCGGCCAGCGAGTTCCGCTGCTGTTCGAGTGATTCCAGGGTCGCCTCGCGGCTCGTCAGCTCGCCCTCGACCGAGGCGATCTCGGACACCGACGTCGCCTTCGCCAGCAACGCGCGGATCCGCTCCACCGACGCCCGCTGCGTCGCCAGCCGCGCTTCGACGTCGACGACCTGCTCGGTCACGTCCTGGGTGTTCAGCTCCCGCTTCACCATGCCGCTGCCCAGGTGCGACAGCTGGTCGAGCACGCCGTCGAGCTTGTCCGCGGGCACCGCGAGGTTGAGCGTCGCCAGCTCGTCGCCCGTGCTCTCCTGACCGGTGTAGCCGCCGGCGCCCAGCGCGATGCCGCGGGCCTGCGCGACGACGTCGACCACCTTGGGGGCGGTCAGTTCCAGCCGGGCACTGCGCGAAAGCTTGCGTTCGGTGGCGCCCGGCTGCGGCGGGGTCACCTTCTCCGGCCCGGATTTGCCGGCGCCCTGCTGCGGCGCCGCAGGCACCGGCCCGGAACCGGCACTGTCCGCCGTGGACGATTTGCTCTGCTGGGCCGCCGAGCAGCCCGCCAGCACGAACGCCACGCCCACGACCGCGAGCCCGGCTCTCCATCGAGTCCGCATCCTGCGTCTCCCTCCAGTTCGGCTGGCGGGGAGACGGATGTCCGGTTCAGGGCCGTTGCACGGCCCGGGTCACGACTCGGTCAAGCCCGGTTCGTGCGGCTTCCCGGGCGCGACGAGGTGCTTGAACGCCTGGAGGTTGGCCAGGGATTCCCCGCGGGAGACGCGCCAGTCCCACTCGCGCTTGATCGACGTCGCGAAGCCGATCTCGAGCAGGGTGTTGAAGTCGCCGTCGGCCGCTTCCAGCACCTGGCCGAGCACCTTGTCGAGCTCGTCGGCGCTCATCGTCTCCTTGCCGAACCGGCCGACCAGGTAGATGTCCCCGAGACTGTCCACTGTGTAGTGAACGCCGTAGAGCTTCGCGTTGCGCTGCAACAGGAACCGGTAAACGTCCTCATGGGACTCATCGGGGCGGCGGCAGACGAAGGCCTCCACCGAAAACGCGTGGTCGCCGTCGACCAGCCACGCGTTCGTCTGCAGCTTCTTCGTCCCCGGCAGCGTGACGAAGTACTTGCCCGGCCCGCGCTTGTCGTACTCCAGCCCCGCCGAGTCCAAAGTAGACTGGATCAGCTCGTCCAGGCTCACACCGCCACCTCCGCGCGCAGGTCCAGCGCGCGGGAAAAGGCGCTGGTGGCCTGAGCATAGATGTCCAGGAGCGCGTCCGTCGTCCGGCGCCAGGAGAACCGGCGCGCGTGCACGACGGCGTTGGCGGCGAGTTCGGCGCGCCGGTCCGGGCGGAGCGCGACCGCGGCCAGCGCGTCCGCCCACTCGTCGGCGCCGTGCCCTGGCACCAGCAGCCCGGAGACGCCGTGCGGCACCGCCACCGGCAGCCCGCCGACCTCCGCGGCGACCACCGGCGTCCCGCAGGCCTGCGCCTCGAGGGCGACCAGGCCGAACGACTCGTTGTAGCTGGGCACCGCGACGACGTCGGCGGCGCGGAAGACGCGGGCGAGGCGTTCGCCCGGCTGCGGCGGCAGGAACCGGACCTGCCCCTCGATGCCCAGCGAAACGGCCAGCTCGCGCAGGGCCTGCGGCTGCTCGAGCCCGGTCCCCGACGGCCCGCCGACGATCAGCACGACCAGCCGCGAAGCCAGCTCGGGGCGGCGGCTCAGCATCGCGGCCGCGGCGTGCAGCAGCACGTCCGGCGCCTTGAGCGGCTGGATCCGGCCGGCGAAGGCGAGCACGACGTCGTCGGCGGCCAGCCCCAGTTCGGCGCGCGCCACGGACTGGGAGCCCGGCATGAAGCGCTCGAGGTCGACGCCCGGCGGCACGGCGTGCACCGCGTCCGGCTCGGCGTCGTAGAGGTCGATGAGCTGACGCGCCTCGACCGCGGTGTTGGCGACCAGCCGGTCGGCCTCGGCGACCACCTGCTCCTCGCCGATCACGCGGACGCGCGGTTCCGGCTTGTCGCCCTCGGCGAGCGCGGCGTTCTTGACCTTCGCCAGCGTGTGCGCGGTGTGCACCAGCGGCACGGACCAGCGGTCGCGGGCGAGCCAGCCGACCTGGCCCGAAAGCCAGTAGTGCGAGTGGATGAGGTCGTAGTAGCCGGGTTCGTGGAAGGCTTCGGTCCGCAGCACGCCGGAGGTGAACGCGCACAGCTGGGCGGGCAGCTCGTCGCGGCCCAGCGGCTCGAACGGGCCGGCCTGCACGTGCCGCACGGTCACCCCGGGCGCCAGCTCGGCCACCGGCGGCTGGCCGGACGCGGTCGCGCGGGTGAACACCTCGACCTCGACGCCGCGGCGGGCCATCTCGGTCGCGGTCTGGCTGACGTAGACGTTCAACCCGCCGGCGTCGCCTGTCCCGGGCTGCTCGAGCGGCGAGGTGTGCACGGACAGCACGGCGATCCGGCGCGGGCCGACCGCTTTCGGGGGGTCCAGGGGGGCTCGCCCCCCGGCTGGGGTCTGGGGCTCGGCCCCAGACAGCCCAGCGCGGAACCCCCGGATGTTGCTGGTCACCTGGTCGTCTCCTGCTGCTTCAGCATTCCTCGGCGAACTGCCGGAGCACCGCGTCGAACTCGGCCGCGGACTCGGCGAAGGGCGCATGCCCCCCGTCAAGGAACCAACGCCCGGTGGCACCCGGAATCTTCCCGAGGGCGTGTTCGGCCGCCGAGGGCTCGATCACGCGGTCGGCCGTGCCGTGCACGACCAGAGTGGGTTTGTCGATGCCGGCCAGCACGTCTTCGCTGCCGACGTCCCGGCGGAACAGCGCCGAACGGACCGAAGGGGGCACGCTGAGAGAGGCGCCGAGCAGGGCTTGGACCTGCGCGCCGGGCACCGGGCCGGTGACCATCCCGCGGCTGAACGCGGTGAGCGCGGGGACCGCGATGTCCGGATCGTCGGAAAGCATCGCCCGCAGGTGCTCGCGCATCAGCGCGCCGACGCGGCCGCCCGGCCGGTCGCGGCCGATTTCGGTGATGGCGCCGACGAGCACGAGCCCCCGCAGGCGTGCGGTGCCGTGCACCCGGATGTGGTCGGTCAGCACCAGGCCGCCGTAGGACCAGGCGACGACGATCGCGTCCGGGCCGGCGAAGTCGAGCACCGCGGCGAGGTCGTCGGCCCAGACCTGCGGGTCGTCATAGCCCGAGGCCGGGACGTCGGAGGCGCCGTGGCCGCGCAGGTCCATCGCGACCAGGCGGAACCGCTCGGTCAGCGCCGGATCGGCCAGCTGCGCGGCCCAGCAGCCGCCCGACTGCGCCCAGCCGTGCACGAACACGATCGGCCTGCTGTTTTCGGCGCCCTCGACCTGCAGGCCGAGCCGGACTCCGCCGTGCCCGACGACTTCGGTGCGCACGGGCTACTTCGCACCCAGCCCTTGCCAGGCCGCCCAGCTGTAGTTCCAGTCCTTGACGTCCGAGGCCATCGGCGGGCTGAGCTTCGAGCCGGTGATCTCGACCGGGTCGCCGATCATCGCCGAGTCGAAGAAGTCCTTGGCGTCGGCTTCGAGCAGGTTGACGCAGCCGTGGGAGTTGTTGTTCTTCCCGATGTTGGCCGCGTTGTCCTGGTTCTCGTGGATGTACTCGCCGTGGTTGGAGAACCGGCAGGCCCACTTCTTGTTGACGTTCGTGTAGCCGTAGCGGGCGTTGTCGAACACCGCGGTCGGCTCCCTGGTCATGATGATGTAGGTGCCGTTCGGGGTGTTGCGGTCGACCTCGGCGTCCAGCCCGTTCGCGCACGGGTAGCTCTTGACCTGCGACCCGCCGCGGTAGACGCGCATCTGGTGGTCCGGGGTGTTGACCTTGACCACCTGGTTGCGGCCGATCTTGAACTTCGTGGTGACGTCGGCCTTGCCGTACGCGCCGCCGCCCAGGTCGACGCCGTAGAGCTTCGCCTCGACGTTCACGGTGATGTTCTGCGGCCAGTACTCCTTCGGCCGGTAGTCGACCTGGCTGTCGGACAGCCAGCCCCACGCGCCCTCGACCTCCCCCTTGTCCGTCTTCACGGACAGGGCCTTCTCGACCGCGGCGCGGTTCTTCACCGGCGACTGGAACTTGACGCTGATCGGCATGGCCACGCCGACGGTCTGGTTGTCGGCCGGGTTGAGCGTGGCGCGGACCTGCTTGGCCGGGGCGATCGTGGCGAAGCTGCCCTTGAACTCGACCGGCTTGCCGTCGGAGCCGGTGGCCTTGGCGGCGTAGGTGTAGGTCTTGCCGTAGCCGAGCGGCTCGGAGCTGGTCCAGGTGAGGCCGTCGGGCGAGAGGTCGCCCTTGACCTCCTTGCCGCCGTCGGCGCTGAGCTTGCACTCGGTGAGCTTGCCGTCGGCGACCTTGAGCACGGCGGGCTTGAGCACCGGGACGTCCTTGGTGTCGGCGGCTGGCTCGGCCGTGATCTTCGCCACTGGCTGCGCGCCACCGCCCTCACCGTCGCTGTTGGCGCCGGTCGGCTTGGCGGTCCCGCCCGTCTCGCTCGAACACGCCGCGGCGACCAGTGCGGCCCCAGCGGCCAGAGCAGCCTTGAAGACCGTACGCCGTTCGATCACCGCAACCTCCTGAAATCCCCCGCCGACCAGCGGGCACACGCTCTTAGCGCTGGTAGCCCGGCCGACGTTACCCGTCGAAAGGTAAAAACCATCCGATCAGGCGGCGTTGCCTTTGTCGACAAAGACGTCCTACACACGTACGGGTTGCCCGGTTTGGCTCAAATCACGCAGTTGATCAGCAGCGGTTCGGGGTGCAGCCGGACGCCGAAGCGCTCGAAAACGCCGTCGCGGACCTCGCGGGCCAGGGCCAGCAGGTCCTCCGTCGTCGCGTCGCCGCGGTTGGTCAGCGCCAGGGTGTGCTTCGTCGACAGCGAAACCCGGTTCCCCGGACCGGGGTACCCCTTGCCGAAGCCGGCGCGCTCGATCAGCCAGGCCGCGGACAGCTTGACGCCACCGTCGGCCGGGTACTGCGGCGTTTCGGCGCCGACGACCGCCGTGATCCGCTCGAGCACCGCTTCGGCCTCGGCGCTCGGCACGATCGGGTTGGTGAAGAACGAGCCGGCGCTCCACGTGTCGTGGTCGTCCGGGTCGAGCACCATGCCTTTGCCGCGACGCAGCTCGAGGACGGCTTCGCGGGCTTCGGCGGCCGGGACGCGGGCGCCGATCTCGACGCCGAGGGTGCGCGCCAGCTCGGCGTAGCGGATGGGCGCGGAAAGGCCGTCTTCGCGGACCTCGAAGCGGACCGAGAGGACGACCCCGGTGTCGGTGCCCTTGAGGACGCTGGTGCGGTAGGCGAAGCCGAGTTCGCCGGCCTTGAGCGTGCGCACTTCGCGCGTCCCGCGGTCGTACAGCTCCACCGAGACGATCGACTCGGCGACCTCGCAGCCGTACGCGCCGACGTTCTGGATCGGTGTCGCGCCGACGCTGCCGGGGATGCCGGAAAGGCATTCGAGCCCACCCAGCCCGGCCTCGACCAGCGCGGCGACGAACGCGTCCCAGTTCTGGCCGGCTTGGACCTCTACGCGATCGCCGTCGCGGCGCCAGCCGGTGTTCGCCACCTCGACGAGCGTGCCGTCGAACCCCGCGTCGCCGACCACCAGGTTGGAGCCGCCGCCGAGCAGCAGCACCGGCTCGCCCGCCGCGTCCGCCTCGCGGACCGCCGCGATGAGATCTTCGCTGGTCACGGCGCTGACGAACTGACGGGCCGGGCCGCCGAGACGCAGCGTGGTGTACGCGGCGAGCTTCGGGAGAGCGGGAGTTCGAGCGGAGTTCACGCGTCTGACGGTACTGTCCGGCTCATGGGATCCCGGATCGAGCACCGTGCCGAGTTCGCCGCCGACGTCGCGTCCACGTACGCGGCCGTCGCCGGCGAAGAGGCGCTGCGGGCGCGCCTGGAGGAGCTCGGTGGCCACAGCGCGGCGCTCCTGTCCTACGAGGTCTCCGGTTCGGACCTGCGGTACGAGCTGCGGCAGGGGATCAGCGCGGACAAGCTGCCGCAGGCGGTGCGGACGCTGCACAAGGGCGACCTGCTGGTGACCCGCACGCAGACGTGGCGGGTGAGCAACGACGGCACCGGGCGGCAGGGCAACGCAACCGTCGAGGTCGGCGGCGTTCCGGGTGATATCAGCGCCCGGACGGCGTTGCTGGCCAACGGTGACAAGACGGTCCTGCGGATCAGCGGCGAGGTGACGGTCCGGATCCCGCTGTTCGGCGGGAAGCTGGAGAGCGTGATCGCCGAGCAGGTCACGAAACTGCTGGAGCGCGAAGCCGAATTCACGGCGAAGTGGCTCACCGAAGCAAACTGACGCCGGTCGGCGCGCCGACGCGCGGCACGACCAACCCGAACCGCCTGCGCCGGGTCGACCGGTGGATCGCGTCCGCGCCGGCTACTTCCCGGCTGCTGCGCTCGGCCGAGGCACCCCTGGTCGTCGACCTCGGGTACGGCGCTTCCCCGGTGACGACGGTCGAGCTGGCGCGGTGGCTGCGCCGCGTCCGCCCGGACGTCCGGGTGCTGGGCCTGGAGCTGGATCCGGTGCGGGTGGCCGCCGCGCAGCCCGCGGCATCGCCGCCCCTGCTGGAGTTCCGCCGCGGCGGCTTCGAGCTCGCCGGGACGCGGCCGGTGCTGGTGCGGGCGTTCAACGTGCTGAGGCAGTACGCCGAGGACGAGGTCGCGGGCGCGTGGGACCTGATGCTCGGCTCGATGCCCGCCGAAGGCCTCTTGGTCGAGGGCACCTGCGACGAGATCGGACGGCTGTCGACGTGGGTCCTGGTCTCCCGGGCCGGGCCGGTTTCGCTGACGTTGTCGATGCGGCTGGCCGGACTGGAAAAGCCGTCGATGATCGCCGAGCGGCTGCCGAAGGCGCTGATCCACCGGAACGTGCCCGGTGAGCGCGTCCACTCGCTGTTGTCCGAGCTGGACGCCTGCTGGGCGACGGCGGCACCGCACCAGGCGTTCGGGGTGCGCTCGCGCTGGCTGGAGACGGTCCGGCTGCTGGCCGCGCGGGGCCGGCCGGTGCTGGGGCCGCCGTCCCGGATCCGGCTGGGTGAACTGACGGTTCCCTGGGCCGCCGTCGCCCCGGGCTGAACGTTCATCGAGGCACCCCCGCTCCGTCACCCACAGGTGACCTTCGGTGATCACCATTGAGCCGTGGAACTCCTGGGCCAGGTCACCGAGCTGCTGCGCGATGCGCTCGGCTCGCCGTGGCTGTGGGTGCTCGTCTTCGCGGTGTCCGGGTTGGACGCGCTGCTGCCCTTCATGCCCAGCGAGACCACGGTCGTCACCGTCGCCGTCCTGTTCGGCCCCGATCCCGCGCACCTGACGCTGCTCGCCGCCGTCGCGGCCATCGGCGCGTGGGCGGGCGACTGCCTGGGGTACGTCGTCGGCCGGGCGGCCGGGCCGCAGGCCATCGCGCGGCTGCAGCGCGGCCCCGAGGGACGCCATCGCTACGAATGGGCCCGTGACCAGGTGCGCCACCACGGCGGCCTGCTGATCATCGCCGCCCGCTACCTGCCCGGCGGGCGCGTGGCCAGCGCGCTGGCCAACGGCAGCCTCGGCTACCCGCTGCGCCGGTTCGTGCCGCTCGACCTGGCCGGAGCGGCGATCTGGGCGGCGTACAGCGTCCTGATCGGCCTCGCGGGCGGAGCCGCTTTCGCCGACGAGCCGGCGAAGGGCCTGCTGTTGTCCTTCGGACTGGGCCTGGGCCTGGTCTTCGCCATCGAGACCGGCCGGCGGCTACGGTCGGCGCATGCTCGAAGCGATCGACGTCCACGCCGACGGGCTCAAGCGGGCGGCGCTGGCGGCCGGACCGTCGGCCCGGGTGCCGAACTGTCCGAAGTGGACTGTCCATGACCTGGTGACGCACCTCGCGTTCGTGCACGGGTTCGCTGTCGGCCTGGCGGTGAACCGGCCTGTGAAGCCGGCGCCACCGGAAGACTGGGAAGACGTGCTCGGGTGGTGGGACGGGCAGCGCCTGGCTCTGCGCGAAGCACTCGGCCGCGACCCGGAAGCCCCGGCTTTCTCGCCGTACCCGGGCTTTTCCGTGACGGTCGGCGACTGGACGCGGCGGATGGCGCACGAGACGGCGATCCACCGCCTCGACGCCGAATCGGCCCTCGAAGACGGCCCGCGGACCCGCTTCTCCCCCGCCTTCGCGAACGACGGGATCGACGAGTTCCTGACCTACCTCTGCCCGCGCCTGGGCCGGAAGGCCGATGTCCGCGTCACGACACCGGAGCGCACGTGGTCCCTCGGCGAGCCCGGCGCGGAAGTGTCCGGCGCCGCCGACGACGTCTACCGGGCGCTGTGGGGCCGTCCGCACCGGGCGTCCGTCACGGGGGACCTCGCACCGCTCGCGGCGCCCTGACCAGCGCCAGGGAGAATGCCGGGGTGACCGCTCCCGAACGCCGCTACGTCATCACCTTCGGCTGCCCCGACCGCACCGGCATCATCGCCCGGATCTCCGGGTTCCTCGCCGAGCACGGCGGCTGGATCGTCGAGGCGGCCTACCACACCGACCCGGACACGGGCTGGTTCTTCACCCGCCAGGTGGTCCGGGCCGACTCGCTGCCCTTCGACGCCGCCGAGCTGCGCGCCCGCTTCGGCGAGGTCGCCGCGGAACTGTCCGCCGAGTCGAGCTGGCAGGTCAGCGACACCGGCGAGCGGCGGCGCGCGGTGATCCTCGTCTCCAAGGCCGGGCACTGCCTGTACGACCTGCTCGGCCGCGTCGCCTCCGGGGAACTCGACGTCGACGTCGCCGCGGTGATCGGCAACCACGACTCACTGGCCGACATCACCCGCGCGCACGGCATCCCGTTCCACCACGTGCCGTTCCCGCCGGGCGACAAGGCCGGGGCGTTCGCGCAGGTGCGCAAGCTGGTCGGCGAGCACGACCCGCACGCGGTGGTGCTGGCCCGGTTCATGCAGATCCTGCCCGCCGACCTCTGCCGCGAGTGGGCCGGGCGGGCGATCAACATCCACCACAGCTTCCTGCCGTCGTTCATCGGCGCGAAGCCGTACCACCAGGCCCACACGCGCGGTGTGAAGCTGGTCGGCGCGACCTGCCACTACGTGACGGCGGACCTCGACGCGGGCCCGATCATCGAGCAGGACGTCATCCGCGTCGACCACGGCGACTCGGTCGAGGACATGGTCCGCAAGGGCCGCGACATCGAAAAAGTGACGCTGGCGCGCGGCCTCCGGTGGCACCTGGAGAACCGCGTGCTGGTGCACGGCAACCGCACCGTGGTGTTCTGACGCGGTTGCCGTGCCCGGTGTCACGCGCCGATCGTCTTGGCGTCGATGACGAACCGGTAGCGCACGTCGGAGTTCTCGATGCGCTCGTAGGCCTCGTTGACCTTGTCGGCCGAGATCGTCTCGATCTCCGCGCCGATGCCGTGCTCCGCGCAGAAGTCCAGCATCTGCTGGGTCTCGGGGATGCCGCCGATCATCGAGCCGGCCAGCACCCGGTTGGCGCCGATCAGCGAGAAGGCGTGGTAGGACAGCGGCTCGCCGGGCGCGCCGACGTTCACCATCGCGCCACCGACCCGCAGCAGGCCGAGGTAGGCGTCCACCGGCAGCTTGGCCGACACGGTGTTGAGGATGAGGTCGAACTTGCCGCGCAGGACGTCGAACGTGGACTCGTCGCCGGTCGCGTAGTAGTCCTTCGCGCCGAGCTTGAGGCCGTCCTCCCGCTTCTTGAGGCTCTGGCTGAGCACGGTCACCTCGGCGCCCATCGCGGCGGCGATCTTGACGGCCATGTGGCCGAGCCCGCCGAGGCCGATCACGGCGACCTTCTTGCCGGGGCCGGCGCCCCAGTGGTGCAGCGGCGAGTAGGTGGTGATGCCCGCGCAGAGCAGCGGTGCGGCGACGTCGAGTTCGATGCCCTCCGGGATGCGGAGGACGAAGGCGTCCTTCACGACGATCTGGTTGCTGTAGCCGCCGTAGGTGTTCTCGCCGTCGAAGCCGACACCGTTGTAGGTCTGGATGTTGCCCTTGAGGCAGAACTGCTCGGTGCCGGCCAGGCAGTATTCGCACTCGCCGCAGGAGTCGACCATGCAGCCGACGCCGACGCGGTCGCCGACCTGGTACTTCGTGACGTCGGAGCCGACCGCGGCGACCACGCCGGCGATCTCGTGGCCCGGGACCATCGGGAAGATCGCCTGGCCCCAGTCCTCCTTCGCCTGGTGGAGGTCGCTGTGGCAGATGCCGGCGTAGGCGATGTCGATCAGCACGTCGTCGGGGCGCAGGTCACGGCGCTCGATCGTGGTCGGCGCCAGCGGCGCGCCCGGCGCCGGAACGGCGATGGCGTGCGTGGTGGTGCTCATGGAACCCTCCAAGGTCAAGTACCGTTGGTTCGTAAGAGGTCTCTTACATTCTACGTAAGAGGGGTCTTACTTATTTCCGTATCTCGAGCGAGAGATGTGATCCGGCTCATGGGCGGCAAGTACCACCACGGCGACCTCCGCGGGGAGCTCGTGCGCGTCTCGCTCGACCTGATCGCGGAGCAGGGACTGGCGGGCTTCTCGGTCGCCGAGGTCGCGCGAAGGGCGAAGGTGAGCCCCGGCGCGCCGTATCGGCACTTCGCCGACCGCGAGACGCTCTTGGCCGAGGTCGCCTGCCACATCGCCTGCCAGCTGGCCGACCGCGTCGCCGCGGCGGCCGAGAAGCACGACGACCCGGCGGACGCCCTGGCCGCGGCCGCGGGCGCCTACACGCGGTACCTGATCGAGCGGCGCGCGGGGATGAACGTCATCTACGCGGACGGCTTGCACAGTCCGGAGCACGTCGGCCTGCACGAGCAGACCCGCCGGCTGACCGACGAGTTCCTGATGCGCTGCCTGGCCGTCGCCCCGGACCCGGCAACGGCCCTCGAGCTGATGGAGCAGCTGTTCACCCAGGCCCACGGCTACGGCACGTTCCAGCTCGACGGCGTCTTCGTGAAGCACGGCTATTCGGTGGACCTGGTGGAGCAGAAGTCCATCGAGGCGGCGCGGATCGTGATCGCGGGCCGGACGGCCGGCGGTCGTCACTAGAGCGCACCGCACGAAGGCGCGATACTGATCGCATGCTGTGCGTCCTCGACGTCAACGAGACCTTGCTGGACCTCGCCGCGCTGGACGCCACCATCGGCGGCCCCGAGCTGCGGCGCGAGTGGTTCGGCCTGGCGATCCACACGGTTCTGACCGTGACGGCGACCGGCGGCTACCGGGACTTCGCGGGCATCGCCGGCGACGCGGCGATCGAGGTCGCCGCCCGGCACGGCCGGGAGATCGACCTCCAGGCGATCGGCGACGGATTGCGCAGCCTCCCCGCCCACCCGGACGTCGAACCCGGCCTGGTGAAACTGCGCGAACAGGGCCACACCGTCGTCGCCCTCACGAATTCGCCGCTCGCCACCGCCGAGGCGCAGCTGCTGAACGCCGGGCTGGCCCCGCTGCTCGACCGGATCTTCTCGGCCGAGCAGGTCGGCAGGCTCAAGCCCGCGCCGGAGCCCTACCGGCAGGTCACGGCCGCTTACCCCGGGGAGCGGGCGGTCATGATCGCCGCGCACGGCTGGGACATCGCGGGCGCCCAGGCGGCGGGGCTCGAGACGGCGTTGCTCACCCGTCCCGGTGTCCACCCGCTGCCCGGCTCGCCCGCGCCCACCTACACCGCGTCGACCCTGCCGGAGCTGGCCGAGCTCCTCTAGTCCGCGATCCGGACCAGCATCTTGCCGGTGTTGGCGCCCGACAGCAGGCCGAGGAACGCCTCCGGCGCGTTGCGGATGCCGTCGACGAAGGTCTCCGAGTACTTGATCTCGCCGGAGTTGACCAACGGTGCGACCTCGGTGACGAACTGCTGCTGCAGGTGCCAGTGGTCGATCACCAGCAGGCCGCGGATGGTGAGCCGCTTGGCGATGACCTGCGCGAGGTTGCGCGGCGCCGGCGTCGGCTCGGTCGCGTTGTACGTGGAGATCATCCCGCAGACGGCGATCCGGCCGTGCACGGTGATCGCGTCGATCGCGGCTTCGAGGTGCTCGCCGCCGACGTTGTCGAAGTAGACGTCGATCCCCTCCGGCGCCGCCTTGTGCAGCTGCTCGGCGACCGGGCCGTCCTTGTAGTTGAAGGCGGCGTCGAAGCCGAGGTCGTCGATCAGGTGCCGGACCTTCTCCGCCGAACCCGCCGAGCCGATGACGCGCTTGGCGCCCTTCAGCTTCGCGAGCTGCCCGACCAGCGAGCCGACCGCGCCGGCCGCACCCGAGACGAACACCGTGTCGCCCGGCTTGAACTCGGCCGACTCCAGCAGGCCCGCGTACGCGGTCAGGCCCGGCATGCCGAGCACGCCGAGGTACGTCGACAGCGGCGCCGCGGCGCCGTCGACCTTGACGTACCGGCCCGCGTCGAGCACGGCGTGGGTGCGCCAGCCGGCCTGGTGCAGCACGTGGTCACCCGGCTTGACGTCGTCCACACGGGACTCGACGACCTCGCCGACCGCGCCGCCCGACATGACCTCGCCGACCTGGAACGGCGGCGCGTAGGACTTGACGTCCTTCATGCGGCCGCGCATCGCCGGGTCGACGCTCATGATCAGGTTGCGGACCAGGATCTGGCCGTCGCCCACCGACGGCACCTCGGTGTCGACGATCTCGAAGTTGTCCTGCGTCGGAACACCTTCCGGACGCGAAGCCAGCCGGATTTCGGTCGCTGTGGTCACCGTTCGAACTCCTCAAATCTCGAAGCGGGGCAGACGCCCCGGATTCCACCCGATGCAACCAGCTAACCGGGGCGCAGATTCCGATTGTGACGAGCTACACGATCTCCGCGAGCTTCTCGAGCACGCCGTCGTAGATCTTCTTGAGCCCGCCGGGCGCGAACGTCTTCTCGAAGAAGCCGCCGATCCCGCCCGCACCGTCCCACGTGGTCTCGATCTTCACCACACTGCGGTCACCCGCTTCGGCGACCGTCCACGTGGTGACCATGCTGGAGTTCGCGTCGGTCTCGACCAGCGTCCCCGGCCGCGGCTCGGTGACCGTCGCCTTGACGTCGCGCACGCGCTTGGACGTCGCCTGCAGCTTCCAGGCCGCCTTGGTGCCCGCGCCGACCCCGCCTTCGGTGACCTGGTAGTCGCGGTAGTGCTCGGTGAGCAGCTTCGGCCGCGTCTCGGCGTAGTCGGCGACGAGCGCGCGGACCTTGTCGGCCGGGGCGTCGATGGTGCGCTCCGCGGTGGCCGTGACCTTTCCCATTTCACTCCTCTTCCGGCGTACAGATCAGGGTCCACGATTCCACCGCCCGTCGCACCCGCGACGGGCGCCCTCGGCGGTTAGGCTGCTCCTCAGCCGACTGATACGAGGGTCATATGAGTGCGGGAGCGCGCCGCCGGTCCACGGCGGCGGTGAAGGACGCGCTGCGGGAGCTGCGCAACCAGCTTTCGCTGCTGAACCACCAGGTCAGCGCCCAGCTGGCGCTCAAGGACGTCGACCTCGACTGCCTGGAGCTGATCGCCCGGCACGGCCCGCTCAGCCCGAGCGCGCTGGCCCGCCGGGCCGGCCTGCACCCGGCGACGATGACCGGCATCCTCGACCGGCTGCAGAAGGGCGGCTGGATCGTCCGCGAACGCGACCCCGAGGCAGCCGACCGGCGCTCGGTCGCCGTCCGCGCGGTCCGCGGCCGCAACGCCGAGCTGTTCCGGCTCTACGCGGGGATGAACACCGCGATGGACGAGCTCTGCGCGGGCTACACCGAGGACGAGCTGGCGCTGATCGCCGGGTTCCTGCGCCGCACGACGTCGGCGGGCCACGACGCGACCGGGGCCCTGTCCGGCGGCTGAGCAGCGGTTTCCGTGCTGTACTCGGGGCCATGTGGCAGTCCGGCGACGCTTACGAGGCCTACATCGGACGGTGGAGCCGCCGGATCGCGGCGACGTTCGTGCGGCAGCTCGGCGCCCCGGCGAGCCGGCGCTGGCTCGACGTCGGCTGCGGCACCGGCGCGCTGACGTCGGCGGTGCTGGCGGCCGCCGACCCCGCGGAAGTCGTCGGCGCCGACCCGTCCGAGGGATTCCTGAAGACGGCCCGCGCGAGCGTGACCGATCCGCGGGCGACGTTCACCCTCGCCGACGCCCGCTCACTGCCGTTCCCGGACGCCCGGTTCGACGTGGTCGTGTCGGGCCTGGTCCTGAACTTCGTCCCCGACCCGGACCGCGCGGCGGCGGAAATCGCGCGGGTGACCGCACCGGGCGGCCTGGCCGCCACCTACCTGTGGGACCTCGCCGAGGGCATGGAGCTGATCCGCCGGTTCTGGGACGCGGCCGGCGAGCTCGACCCGGAGGCGGTCGCCGAGCTGGACGAGGGCCGCCGCTTCACACTGTGCCGCCCGGAGCCGCTGGGCCGGTTGTGGACGGACGCGGGCTTCACGGCGGTATCAGTCGGGGAGATCAGGATCCCGACGGTGTTCGCGGACTTCGACGACTACTGGCAGCCGTTCCTCGGCGCGCAGGGCCCGGCGCCGACCTACCTGGCCACGCTCCCGCCGGCGCACCGCGACCGGATCCGCGAGCTGCTGCGCAGCCGCCTGCCGATGGATCCGGACGGCTCGATCCCGCTGACGGCCCGGGCGTGGGTCGTCAGCGGGATCGCGTAGCTCAGAGCCCGGCCTGGCCCAGCCAGTCCTTCGCGACGTCTGCGGCTCGTTCGCCGTCGGAGTCGACGCGCTTGTTCAGGTCCCGCATGACGTCGGTCGTCAGCTTCCCGCTGACGGCGTTCACGGCGTTGGCGAAGTCGGCGCCGCGCTCGTCGAGCACCTTCTTGGTCACCGCGGGCACGACGTTCTCGGTCGGCACGATGTTGAGGTCGTCCTTGAGCACGGTGTACTTCGAGTCACCGGTCAGCGGGCTGACCGAGTCGACCGGGATGACCGTGACGGCCCCGGACTTGAGCTGCTCGACGCGCGGCCCGGCTTCCTGGATCGTCTGGAAGGTGATGTTGGTCAGCTTGTAGACGTCCGTGAAGCCCTTGAAGCACGGAAGGCGCTTCTCGCACTCCGGCGGGCCGGCCATGACGACTTTGTCGAGCTTCTTCAGGTCGCTGATGGACGCAATGCCCTTTTCCTTGGCCAGGTCGGACTTGATGATGTAGGTGTTCTTGTCCTCGGCGGCCGCGAAGTTCAGCAGCCCGATGCCGCTGGGCTCGAACAGCTTCGCCAGCTGCTCGTGCTCTTCCTGCGCGGTCTTGCCTGCCTCCTTGCCGAAGCCGGTGGTGATCGCCGCGCCCTGGTACTCCGGGATGAACTGCAGCTCACCGGACTTCAGCGACGGGTAGATCAGCTCCCGCGACCCGAGGTTCAGCTTGCGCGTCACCGGGTAGCCCTTGGCCTCCAGCGCCTGCGCGTAGATCTCGGCGAGGATCTGGCTGTCGGTGAAGTTGAAGGACGCGACGACGATCGGCGCCCCGCCCTTGCCCTGCGCGGCGGGCTTGTCACCGCTGTCGCTGCCGCCACAGGCGGCCAAACCGAGCGTTGCCGCGAGGGCCGCCGCCACCACGGACGCGTTACGGAACCAGCGCACGAATCCCCACTCCTTCGTCACTCGAACAGACGCAAGGGACCCTAGCCCGGACCTCCGACAAGAATCCACATCGTGGGAGAAAGCCCCCGAAATTCTCACTCCGCGGAATATTTGGGCCCGATCGGGGTAGGGTCGGCCGGTGCACGTGAACACGGTGACGCCGCTGGCCGCCGACAGCGGGCCCCCGATCTTCCAGTGGAAGTGGGTGGACCGCAACGCCGACGCCATCGTCCAGCGCCTCGTCGAGCACATCTCCCTGACCGGCGCCGCGCTCGGCATCGGCCTGGTCGTTTCGATCGGGCTCGCCGTGGTCTCCCTCCGTTACCGCTGGTCGTACCCGGTGATCCTCGGCACGGCGGGCGCGCTGTACGTGATCCCGAGCCTCGGCGCGTTCGCGGTTCTGGTGCCGTTCTTCGGGCTGACGTTCGTTTCCGCGATGATCCCGCTCGCGACGTACACGCTGCTCATCCTGATCCGCAACATCGTCACCGGCGTCGACCAGGTGCCGAACGAGGTCCGCGAGGCCGCGGTCGGGATGGGGTACACGCGCGGCAAGCTGCTCTGGCAGATCGAGCTGCCCCTCGCCCTGCCGGTGGTGATCGCCGGCTTGCGGGTCGCGGCGGTGACGACGATCGGCCTGGTGACGGTCACCTCGATGCTCGGCCTCGGCGGTCTGGGCTACTTCATCCGCGCGGGCATCCAGACGGCGACCCCCAACCCGACGATGATCATCGTCGGCGTGGGCCTGTCGGTCGTCCTGGCGGTGGTGGTCGACCTGGTCCTCTGGCTCAGCGAGCGCGTGCTGGCGCCCTGGTCGCGGAAGGTGCGGGCGCGATGAGCTTCCTCGACCAGCTGAACGCGTGGCTCGCGGACCCGAACCGCTGGAGCTGGACCGACAAGGCCGGCGTCCCGTACCGCACCCTGGAACACCTCAGGTTTTCCCTCCTCGCCCTGGCGATCGCGGCGGTGCTGACGATCCCGGCGGCGCTGTGGCTGGCCCACTACCGCCGCGGCGCGTTCCTCGCGAGCAGCGCGGTGAACATCGGCCGGGCGATCCCGAGTTTCGGGCTGATCATCCTGTTCTGGTTCCTGGCGAGCCGTTGGGAGCTGGACACGACGTTCTGGCCGTTGCTCCTGGCGCTGGTCGCGCTGGCGATGCCCCCGTTGTTCACGAACACGTACGCGGGTGTCGTGACGTTGGAGCAGGAGACGATCGACGCGGCCCGCGGAACGGGTTACCGCGAGTGGCAGATCATGCTGCGCCTCGAGCTGCCGTTGGCGTCCCCGGTGATCCTGGCGGGCGCCCGGGTGGCGTTTCTCCAGCTGATCGCCACGGTGGCCATCGGAGCAATCGTCAACGACGGCGGCGGCCTGGGCCGCTACATAGTCGACGGCTTCGCGGTCGGAGCCCAGGGTTATGGAGCGATCTTCGCGGGCGGCCTGGCGGCGGTGCTGCTGGCGCTCGTGTGCGACGGAGCGTTCGCGCTGATCACCCGCGTGGCAACACCGCGCGGCCTCGCGCTGCAGAACGCCCGCCGCGACTAGATCGCCGGCCCGCCGCGACTAGATCGCCAGCCCGGCCGACGCCCAGAACCGCCACCATCCCCATCCGGCGGCGATCCCGGGCGCCTGTCTGTCAATCATCCCCAGTGGCTGCGGTTACCGTCGTGGCCCATCCCAGACGCAGCCCGCGGGCTTCGGTGCTACCCCAGTGGTTTTCCGGTCGGGTCAGGGCTTCTCGAAGTGCTGGTAGTCGATCGGGGTGTCCCACGAGCCGCCCCAGGTCCAGCCGCGGGAGACGAACGCCCGCTCGGTGACGTCGCCGGCGTGGATCATGCCGGGCAGGTTCTGGGTGCGGTCGACGTAGGGCGCGCCGTTGGGCGGGTAGACCGCGCCGCTGCCGGAGATGTAAGGGTTCTGCACAGTGTTGATGTCGATGGCCCGCCCGTAGGAGTGGTTGGACCAGGCGGTCCCGCCGGTGATCGCCCGGCAGTTGAACGCCGAGGTGTTGTTCGCCGCCATCGAGGCGTCGTCGTCGGAGTTGTACTTCTCCACGGTCTCCATCCGCTCGATGGGGAACCGGCCGAAGTACAGGTCGGCGAAGGTGCGGGCGACTTCGGTGGCGCGGTCGGCGTTGACGACCAGTTCCCCTCGGTGCACGGCACCGTCGAAGCCGAGGAAGCCCAGGTTGATCAGCCGCAGCTGATCAGGCCCGACCGGGCACCCTGCGTGCCAGCTGTTGCCGAGCCGTTCCGCGGTAACCGGTTTGATGACGGCAACGTAGGGCGCGAGCCCGCTACCGGCCGGAGCGGCGACTTCCACGGTTTGCGCCGTGGTGGCCGCCGGAGCCGGCACGGCCACGGCCCCGACCGCGGCGAACGTGAACGTGATGATGGCCAGAACTCTGGTTCTCAGATTCATGATCACCACACGCCTCGCCCTGCCGATCGGCTGCGTCGACGTCGGATACGCCACAGCGACGCAACCTTCAGCGCCACAGCGGAGTGAGCTGCCTCACCGGTTCGGATCCTCTTCGTCCTCTCCCCCTCCCCCTCGCTAGAACGCGCCGATCAGGATCAGCACGCCGAGCGCGATCAGCACTGCCGGCAGCGCCACGTGACCCCACCGGGCGAGTAGCCGGGCGACGCCCGGGCGGGTCGCCAGCAACCGGCCCGCGGCGCACCACACCGCCACGCCTGCCAGGAACACCGCCACGTAGCCCACCAGGCCCGCGGGCCCGGTCGCGGCGAACGCCGGGACGTACACGCCGACGTTGTCGCCTCCGTTGGCGACGCACACCGTCGCCATGCCGAGCACGCCGGCCGCCGGTGGTGGCTCGTCGTTTTCCTGACGCCACGCTTGCCACGCCGCGCGTATGCCCAGCAGCACCGGCAGCACACCCAGCCAGCGGACCGCGCCGTGCCGGAGCAGGCCGGCGCCGAGCGCTCCCGCGACCGACACCGCCAAGATCGCCGCGAAGCCCAAGAACTGCCCCGCCACGACCTTGAGCTCGCCGCGGCGTCCGGCCGCCTGGCCGAAGAACACCGCCAGCAGCACCAGGTCGTCGACGTTCGTCACCGCGAACATCGCGGCCGCGCGCCCGAGCAGTCCGACGTCCAACACCCACCTCCGCGGTAAAACCGCCTGGCGAAGGCCGGCGCGGCGCAGATGGATTCTGCCCATGCCCGCCGTCACGCGCCGCGGCTACACCGGTCCGGCCGGCCTGCGGGCCATGCAGAGCCCGGCCCAGCGGATCTGGTCGAAGGCGAGTTCGCTGCACGGCGGGGATCTCGCGTGGCAGCGGTTCCAGCACGCCGGCCGGGAAGCCGGGTGGCCGACCGCGCTGTGGGAAGCGGGCGGCGAAGTCGTCGCGTGAGGCTGGATTTCGCTACCCGGTGAACTTGCACTGCTGGTGGATCCGACGCGCCCGGAACTCGCGGCCGAGGTGCTTGGCTGGTTCGGGGACACCGCCACCGCGGCCGAGCTCGCTGTCACCGTGCTCGACGCCGAGAAGCATGCCGTCGCCGCGCTGGAGCGTTGCGGTTACGCGCTTCAGGAGAGTTCCGTTTTCCAGTCGTATATGTCTCGCCTCCTCGTTGACTTGCCCGGCAGCCGTCGAGAGTGACCGAACCGAGCTATCGGACCGTCATGGCCGCTCGGCCGTACCGGACTGGGTCGTCGAAGCACCCGACGGCCGGTTCGCCGCCAGTGCCCGATCTGGCCCGACGAACGCAATGCCGTCGGCGAGCTGGAGCCCGTCGGAACCTTGCCGGAGTTCCGTCGCACGGGGCTCGCCCGCGAAGCCGTCGTGTACCCGTGATCAACCATCCGAAATCCGCAGGTGCCCTCCCTCTGTATCGCGATCTGGGCTTCCGCCCGTATGCCCGCACCCTCACCTTCACGCGGACCCGCCGTCGTATCCCTCCTTTCCCGGGGTCCGCGTCCCCGGAGGGCGCACAACGACGAAGGTAGCGCCCCGCCCCCGCCGGATGTCCGATTCGGCGGTCGCCGGCGGTCGGTTGTCCACATCGGGGCAATCCTGTGGACAACCCCGTGGATTTCCTTGCCGGAGTCCCAAAATCGTCGGCGCCGCGCGATAGTGTCGAGACGGGGGGCGCCCCCGCGGGCGGGTCGGGTCAGCGGGTCAGGTGAGCGTCGCCAGATCGTCGAAGAAGGCCGCTCGGCAAACCGCGACCAGACGCTCGACTTCCGGGCCCAGGGAGCGATCTTCGTCCAGCGGCGGCACCACCGATCGCACCCACCCATAGCCCGCACGAAGCCCCGGCACGCCCTCCCCACCCGCCAGGTACCGGGCCTGGGAAGCCGTGATCAGCTCGCACGCCGTGATCGCGAACAGGTGCGAAGCCGCCGCGCGGAGTTGCTCGCCGGCCGCCGACGCAAACGCTTGCACGTCCTCCTGGCCTGCCGATGTGTCGATCGAACCGAGCGTCGCCGGTGTCGCGAGCCGGCGCAGCGCGTGCAGTTCGCCGGCCGCCCGCTTGTGCAGCGGGACCAAGCCTGCCCGCGGGCCCGGATCGGCCGTGAGCTGCGGCGGCAACCCGCTGAAGCGCTCGTCCAGCAACCGGTGCGTCCGCTGCACCGAAATCTCGCCGAGGTGCACCAGCGCCGCCGTCACCGCGTCCATCCGCAACCCCAGGTCCACCGCGTGATACCCGGTACCCGGAACGAAAGATCCGTCGACGAAAGAAGGCGAATCGCCCGGCATCGTTTCCCAGCGCCGCCGGGTCTCGTGCAAGTCGCCGTTGACACGGGAAGCGTGCGCCAGCGCCCGCGGCGCGACCCGCACCGAAAGCGGGGCCTGCACCACACCTGGCCGCACCGGGCCGATGCCCACCAGCTCGGTCAGCTCGTGCAGCACCGCACGCAGGTGGTCGTCGCCGCCCGCCAAGACCGGGGAGAACACCGCCCGCGGCGCGCCGAGCACGTCGATCGCCATCGCTGCGGTGAGCGTCTGCAGGTCGACGAGCTGCTGGGCTTCGGTCCAGCCACGCGCGGCGTGCATCACCGCCAGCGGAGAACCCTGAAGCAGCGAAGCACCTTCTTTCGGCCCAAGGACATATGGCGCGGCACCACGCGCAGCGAGCGCCGCAGCGGCCGGCACTTCGACGCCGTCCTCCAAAACCGTGCCGAGCCCGAGGAACGTCTGAAACGCGTGGGAGAGCGCGATGATCTCGCCCGAACTGCCGAGCCCGAAGCGCGGTACTGCGGGCGTGAAGCCGTCGTTCAGGCGATCCACCAGGAACTGCACCAGCTCGGGGCTCACCCCCGACCACGGCCGCAGGAAGTCGCGCAGGCGAACGACGAGCAGCGCGCGGACGTCTTCGGGCGGCAGCCACGGCGGCCCGCCGACGGCCCGGCCGATCAGCAGGTTGCGCTGGTGTTCGGCCTGCTGCCGCGGATCCAGGACGACACCGGCGAGGCGGCCCATCCCCGTGGTGACCCCGTAGACCGGGTTTCCCGGCTCCGCAAGGGCCGTCAAGACCTCTGCCCGGCGTCGCTTCAGGGCTTCTACCAGCGGTTTGTCCAGAATCAACCGTTCACTGTCAGCGAACTCGCTGTCGGAGACGATCATCGGTAGGGCAGCATGGTGCCGACGCCGGAAGCCTCGGCACGGGCGAGGATCATGTTCGCCACCGCAACGTCCGTTGTGGACAGTCCGCGGTGCCAGAACAGGATCCGTTCGGCGTCGTGCTCGCGGCCGGGTTTGCTGCCCGCCACGATGTCGCCGATCTCGGCGTGGACGTTGTCCGCGGTGAGGAGGCCGGCGTTGAGCTGCGGGCGCAGGGCGCCGAACCGCGGGTTGCCGGACCGCGATTCGCGCCAGTCGTCGACGACGACCTTGTCGATGTCGTCGAGCAGCGTGAGCTCGAGCGCGCTGATCGTGCCGTAGGGCACCAGGAAGGTGCCCGGCCGGAGGAACTCGCGGCGCACCAGCGCCTCGGGCTCGACGAGCCGGGAGGCCTCGACCTGGATGTCCGCGCCGTCCAGGGTCTCCTCGGCCGTGGCGCAGACGCGGACGTCCTTGCCGAGCCGCTCGGACAGCCGGCGGCCGAAGTCTTCACGCGACTCCGGGCGCTTGCTGGTCACGCGGATCTCGGCGAAGTCGAACAAGGAGTCCAGCAGCACGACGTTCCACCAGGCGGTACCGCGGGCGCCGATGTGCCCGAGCACCCGGGAATCCGGGCGCGCCAGGTACTTCGCGCCGACGGCGGTCATCGCGCCGGTGCGGGCCTCGGTGATCATCGTGCCGTCGACGATCGCCCGCGGCATGCCGGTGTCCGGGTCGAGCAACAGGATCAACGCCATTTCCGAAGGGAGGCCCCGTTCGAAATTCCCCACGAAGTCACCGACGACCTTCACACCGCTGACCCGCTCCGCGGACAGGTGGCCGCGGAGGATGTTGAAGTGGCCCTTGCCGCCGTTGTCCGGCACGAGGTGCGTGCGCGGCTCGAAGACGACCTGGCCGCGGCCGTGGTCGGCGAGCACGTCCTCGACCGCGCCGACGATGTCGGCGTCCGTGACGCCGAGCGCGTCGATGTCGGCACCGGTCAGGTACCGGAGCCAGACGGACGTCACCGGGCGAGGTCCTCGATGATCTCCGCGCCGGGCAGGGCGGCCAGCGCGGCGCCGGAGATCAGCAGCTTGCTGCCGCGGATCCCGCTGCCGATGACGAGCTCGGGTGCGTCGGCGACGCGGCGGTCGAGCAGGATCGGCCAGTCGGCGGGCAAGCCCACCGGCGTGATGCCGCCGTACTCCATCCCGGTCAGCGACACGGCTTCGTCCATCGGCGCGAACGACGCCTTGCGGACGTCGAGGCGGCGCTTGATCACGCCGTTGACGTCGGCGCGGGTGGTCGCGAGCACGAGCGCGGCCGCGAAGCGGACTTCGCCCGCGCGCTTGCCGGCGACGACGACGCAGTTCGCGGACGCCTCGAGCGGCGAGCCGTAGGTCTCGCAGAAGGCGGCGGTGTCGGCGAGCGCGGGGTCGATCTCGGCGACGCCGACGGCGTCCGGGTCGGCGAGCGCGGCCAGGGCCTTGGCCACGGGCTCGGCGAGCAGGTCAGTACGCGTGGGGGCGGGAACGACGGTGAGGCTCCCGGCGATCGTCCAGGTCACGACCCCATTAAAACAGCGCCCCGCCGGAGCGGGCGCGGGCAGGAAGGGGGACACCCGGCCGGAGACGACTCGGGGAGGGAGGAGACGCGAGCGAGAGGGGAGCAGGCGCAAGCGAGAAGCAGGTTCAACCTCCGCGAACGGAAGCGGGAGGAGGCTCACCCAGCGGGCGAGAGAAGGAGAGGCAGACCCGGCACAACAAGCGCCAGGGCGTGGTTCACCAGCTGGAGCCGCCGCGCTGGACTTCGATCAGCTTCGGGCGGACGTCCACGATGTAGACCAGGGCCGCCGCCATGGCGGGCACGTAGAAGATCATCCCGGGGCCCATCACCGGAAACAGCACCATGGCGAGTGTCGCGCCGCCGGTGATCAGCATCCAGATGGGCTTGGTCTTGCGGTCGGCCGCGGAGTAGGCGTCGGCGCGCTGGAGCAGCGCGTGCACGAAGGCGAAGAGCCCGACCAGCGCGCTGCCCCAGTGGATGACATTGAGGATCCAGATGGCGACTAGCACAGCGACAGCTTACGGCAAACCACCCGAACGACCCCGGCCCCGCCACCGGGGGTCCGGTGGCGGGGCCGGGAGTTCACGGCAATGTCACTTGTCGGTCTTCGGCGCGGCCGGCTTCTTCACGGCGGCGCTGGTGGTGGTCGTCGTGGTCGTGCGGCGGGCCGGGGCGGCCGTCTTCGGGGCCGTCTTGTTCGCGACCTTGCGGCTGACCGAACGGGTCTCGTGGGCGAGGTCGTCACCCAGCTCCTCGACGGCCTCGGCCGCGTCGTCGGCGACCTTGCTCACCTTGCGGGCGGTCTTCTCGCCGGCCGAACGGGTGCGCTTGGTCACCTTGGCCAGCACGCCGTCGACGCGCTCGCGGACCTCGGTGCTGACGACCTCGGCCTGGCCCTGCGCGGTGGTGAGGGCCTCTTCGAGCTGCTCGATGGCCTTCTTGACCTGCGGCTGCGTGGCGATCTTGTCCCACGCCTGCTCGCCCGACTCGGCCAGCTTGTTGTACAGCTTGAGCGCGGCCTCGGTGTACTCGTCGATGACCTTGCGCAGTTCGGCCGGGTCCAGCTTCTCGCGGAGGCTCTCGACGTCGGTCGGCAGCTCCTGCAGGTTCTTGCGGGCGACCTCGCCGCTCTTGGTCACGTTCTCCTTGGCCTTCGCCACGGCGTCGGTGACGGCGTGGGTGGCCAGGTTGCCGGCGCCGAGCGCGGCGAGCAGCGGGGTGCGGACCTGGTCGAGGGCGGTGGTGACGGCCTTCTTGACGTCTTCGGTCTTGGGGGTGGTCATGCTGACTCCTCGGTTTTCGCGGCTGGTGTGGTGTCTGGGGCTTCCGGGGCGGGAGAGGCGGCCGGCCGTGCCGCGGCGTTCTCCCGGCGGAAGGATTCGTAGACGTCGAGCAGGACCTGCTTCTGTCGTTCGGTCAGCTCGGCGTCGGCGCGGATCGCGTCGCCCACCGGCCCGCCCGTCGGCAGGTCGAGGATCCCGGCCTGCACGTACAGCGCTTCCGCCGAAATGCGCAGGCCCTTGGCGATCTGCTGCAGGATCTCCGCGCTGGGCTTGCGCACCCCGCGCTCGATCTGGCTCAGGTACGGGTTGGACACGCCGGCGAGCTTCGACAGCTGGCGCAACGAGATCTTCGCGGTGTTGCGCTGCTGGCGGATGTACTCGCCGATGTCGGAAGCGATGTCCGCGACCTTCTCCATGGGACTGCCGGATCCTGACGTCCCACCGGTCTCTGCCATCCGGTCACCTCCTCGCGACACTTTCGACGGTACGCGCGAGTGCTAGCTATTGCAAGCACTCTGCTTGCAACTATCGGGTGTGGTGGTGCTCACCGCTACCGTGGTCCCATGACGCGCTCGGCCCGGCTGCGGCGACGCCTCGTCGAGCACCTCCTCGACGAGGACGTCCTGCACGCGCCGGAGTGGATCGCCGCCTTCCGCGCGGTCCCCCGCCACGTCTTCCTGCCGCGGTTCTTCATGCCGGCGGGCGGGTTGTGGGCGGCGGTCGAGCGCGGCGACCCGGGCTGGCTGGAGACGGTCTACTCCCGCGATGTGCTGGTGACGCAGCTCGACGACGACCCGGGCCGCTGGGAGCTCGCCCGGCGCACCGGCCCGGTGGCTGGCACGCCGACGAGCTCGTCGAGCATGCCCTCGATCATGGCGATCATGCTCGAGGAGCTGCGGGTGCGCGACGGGCAGTGCGTCCTCGAGATCGGCACCGGCACCGGGTACAACGCCGCGCTGCTGAGCCACCGCTGCGGCGCCGGCCGGGTGTCCACAGTGGACATCGATCCGGCGATCGTCGCGGCGGCGCGCGAGCGGCTGGCCGCCGCGGGCTACCACCCGGCCTGCGCGGTGGGCGACGGCGCGCTCGGCTTCCCGGCCGGGACGATCTTCGACCGGGTGCTGTGCACCGCTTCGGTGTCGTCGATCCCGCCGGCCTGGCTGGCGCAGACCGCGCCGGGCGGGCTGATCGTCACGACGCTGAACCGCCCGATCGGCGCCGGGCTGGTCCGGCTCGTCGTCGGCGAGGACGGCGACGCGCAGGGCCGTGTCCTCGCGCGCGACGGCCGCTTCATGCCGCTTCGCGCGCACCGGCTGCCGGAGACCGGCCCGCTGTCGATGCCCTCGCGCGGCGACTGGGAGCAGACGCGGCTGCCCATGTCGACGGTGCTGCAACCCCGCAAGCAGTTCGAGTTCTTCGCGGGACTGGCGCTGCCCGGCGTCCGGCCGGTGCGCGAAGGCGGCGACGAAACACCGGGCGTCGCGCTGGTCCACCCGGACGGCTCGTGGGTCCGCCACCGCAAGCGCGGCGGCGCCGACGAGGTCGCCCAGGGCGGCCCGCGGGCGCTGTGGGAGCTCGCCGAGGCGGCCTTCGTCGAGTGGTGCGAGCTGGGCAAGCCGGACCGCGACCGGTTCGGGGTGACGGTGACCGGCGACCGGCAGGAGTTCTGGCTCGACTCCCCGGACGGCCGCACCTGGCCGCTGGAGCACAACGACCGGCCGCCCGCACCGGGGGCGGCGAGCTAAGGCAGCCGCGCGCGGATCCACTGCTCCACGTGGTCGGCCGTCGCCTCGCGGGACACGTCCGTGGTGTCGAAGACGTCGACGCCGAGTCCGGGCGCCGAGTTCCGCAGCCAGTCGTTGAACTCCAGCATCTCTTCGATCCGCGGCTCGTCCCACTCCCGCCAGGCCGGACGCGCCCGCAGCCGGGCCCGCAGCGACTCCGGCGACCCGACCAGCGCCAGGTAGTGGATGTCGCTGAAGAACGCGCGCTCCGGCAAGGCCTCGAACTCCGGCGGTGCCACCGTCCCGCACAGCACGACCGGGCGGCCGTTCTGCTGCACCATCGCCGCCATCCGCAGCCAGACCGAGCGGAACGACGTGACGTCGCCGCGCAGGGCATCGATCCAGAGGATGTCCTGCTCCAGCAGCACGACGTCGCCGGCGAACCGCGCGGCCAGCAGCGGCCCCATCGTCGACTTCCCGGCGCCGCTGGGGCCGGTCAGCGCGAACAGGGGCAGTTTCCGGAACGGCCGCTCGTGCCCGCACTTCGGGCACGTGATGACGGCGCCCTCGACGATCGGCTGTTCGGCCAGCTCGCCACACGCCGGACAGATCCGCAGGTCGAGGCCCATTTCAGTCGAACAGGTTCTCGAGGAAGCTGCGCTTGCGGTGCCCCTGCCCGTACGGGCGCGGCGAGTCCGGGTGGCCGCCGCGGTACGGCCGTGGCGAGTCCGAGTACCCGCGGTGCGGCCGCGGCGAGTCCGGGTAGCCGCCCCGGTAGGGCCGCGGCGAGTCGGGGCGGCCGTGACCGCCCTGGTACGGCGGCGGCTGCCGGCCGTAGAACGAGCTCTCCGCACCGACGATGGCCTCGAGCTCACCGCGGTCGAGGAAGATCCCGCGGCAGCCGTCGCACTGGTCGATGTGGATGCCGTTCTTGTCGACGGTCCGCATCTGGTTCTGACACTTCGGACAAATCACACCGCCGAGCCTACGCAAAAACGGGTCAGCAGGCGCAGAGGCAGAACGGGTGCCCGACCGGATCGGCGTAGACGCGGAACGTCTCCGGGGTGTCGTCGAGCAGCTTCGCGCCCAGGCCGAGCACGCGCTCGTGCGCCGCTTCCAGGTCCGTGACGTTCAGGTCCAGGTGCAGCTGCTGCGGGTTCTCCGCGGACGGCCACGCCGGGGGCCGGTAGTCGGGCACCCGCTGGAACGCGAGGCCCGCGCCGCCGGCGGGATTGGCCAGCGTCACCCAGTGCCCGTCCTCGGCCACCTCGGGCGCCGCCCACTCCAGCACCGAGCGGTAGAACTCGGCCAGCGCCACCGGGTCGGGGCAGTCGAGGGCCACCACGCCCAGGGTCGGTACCGCACTCATCGTCGCTCCCTTCGATCCTGAGTAACCAGTGAAGCGATTATGTGGGTTAGCTCACCCGAAGGCAACCGCCGTACACTCGGCAAGTGCACACCGACGCCTCCCTCGTGGTGGAGTTCCTCAACACGGTCAACGTCGAAGAAGGCACCGACCTGCTCGAAGACCCGGGGCAGTGGCGCGAGTGGGCGGCCGCGCACGCGCTGGCAGCCAATCAGGCCGGCGAAGCCCGTGCGGCGCGGGACGCCCTGCGCGCGGCGATCGGCGACCCACGGCTGCCCGGGGGCCGCGTCGACGTCGGCACCCGGATCTCCCTCACCGCCGACGGGCCGACGCTCGTGGCGGACGACGTCGTGGGCGCGGTGTTCGCGGCCTGCACGCGCCTGGTCGTGCGCGGCGACTGGATCCGGCTGAAGATCTGCCCCGCCGACACCTGCCTGTGGGCGTTCTACGACGAGTCGCGCAACCGCTCGCGGACGTGGTGCTCGATGCGCGTCTGCGGCAACCGCGAGAAGGCGCGTGGCTGGCGCGCCCGCGCCGCCGCGGGCTGAGCAGCCCTCATCCGAGCGGCGGACACTCGAACGGTTGTGGACAACTTGGGGACGGATCACCACATATCCACGCCCCGGACCGCTCCGCCCCCACACGTTGTGGACAGCCGTTAGGCCATCACCGTGAAAAACTGTGGATAACCCGGGGGATAACTCAGCTTCCTGTGGACAACTGGTTTGAAGCTCCCCCAGGTGTGGTATATGTCCATGCCCTCAGAACAGCAGCTCCGCGACGGCATAGATGACCAGCCCGGCGAGCGCGCCCACCACCGTGCCGTTGATCCGGATGAACTGCAGGTCGCGGCCCACCTGGAGCTCGATCTTGCGGGACGTCTCCTCGGCGTCCCATCGCTCGACCGTGTCGGTGATGATCGTGGTGATCTCCCGTGAGTAGTTCTTCACGAGGTACGCCGCGGCCCCCTCGACCCAGCCGTCGGCCTTCGCGCGCAGCTGGTCGTCGGTGCTCAGCCGCTGCCCGAGCGAGGTGAGCCCGAGCCGGACGCGCCGGCGCAGCTCGCTCGACGGGTCCTCGGCCGCGGTCAGCAGCATCTCCTTGGCCGTGCTCCACGCCGAGCCGATCAGCCGCTGCACCTCTTCGTGGTGCACGAGCTGGCCCTTGACCTGCTCGGCGCGGGCCATCACGTCCGGGTCGGTCTGCAGGTCCTGGGCGAACTCGCCGAGGAACTTGTCCAGCGCCAGCCGCATCGGGTGGTTGACGTCGGTCTTGACCGCCCAGGCGAAGGACAGCACCTCGCCGTAGACCTTGTCGGCCAGCATCTCGTCGACGAACTTCGGCGACCAGCTCGGCGCCCGGTCCGACACCACGCGCAGCATCGTCGTGTGGTTGTCGCGCACCCACTCGTAGCCGCGGTCGCACATCAGGTCCACGAGCTTGTGGTGCGCGCCGTCGGCGAACACGCCCTGCAGGATCTTGCCCAGCGGCGGGCCCCACGGCTTGTCGATGATCCGGCGGGCGACCGCCTGCTCCATGATCGCCTGGACGTCTTCGTCGCGAAGCACCTTCACGGCCGCACGGACCACCGTGGCCAGCTCGGACGTCACGCGCTCGGCGTTGTCCGGCTCGGCGAGCCAGGCGCCGAGGCGCCGGGCGATCTCGACGCGCTTGAGCTTGTCGCGCACGACCTCCTCGGACAGGAAGTTCGAGCCGACGAAGTCGCCGAGGCTGTTGCCCAGCGCGTCCTTCTTGTTCGGGATGATCGCCGTGTGCGGGATCTTCAGCCCGAGCGGGTGCCGGAACAGCGCCGTGACGGCGAACCAGTCGGCCAGCGCGCCGACCATGCCGGCCTCGGCCGCGGCCCGCACGTACCCGACCCAGCCCGGCCAGCCGGCCGACTGGGCCCAGCTGGTCAGCAGGAACACGAGCGTCGCGCCGAGGAGGAACGACAGCGCGACGAGCTTCATCTTGCGCAGCGCACGCCGCTTTTCCTCTTCACCGGCCGCGCCGCCCGGTGGGTCGGCGGGCGTCACCTTCGCGGGGGTCAGTTGCTCCACATCGCCATTGTCCGTGAGGATGGCTGATCGTGCGCGAACCTGCTCTCGTCCCCCGGCTCCGACCGTTCACCTCGACCATCTTCGCCGAGATGACGGCGCTGGCCGTCCGGCACGACGCGGTCAACCTCGGCCAGGGCTTCCCGGACACCGACGGCCCGGCCGGGATGCTCGAAGCGGCGAAGAACGCCCTGTTCGGCGGGGCGAACCAGTACCCGCCGGGGCCCGGACGGCCCGAGCTGCGGGCGGCGATCGCCCGGCACCGGCTGCGCTACGGCACCGACTACGACCCGGACACCGAGATCCTGGTCACCGCGGGCGCGACCGAGGCCATTGCGGCAGCGTTGCTGGCCCTGACCGAGCCCGGTGACGAGGTGATCGTCATCGAGCCGTACTACGACTCCTACGCCGCCGCGGTCGCGATGGCGGGCGCCGAGCGCCGGGTCGTCGGCCTGGTCGAGGGCCCGGACGGCCGGTTCGGCCTCGACGTCGACGGACTGCGCGCCGCCGTCACGCCGCGGACCAGGGCGATCCTGGTGAACTCGCCGCACAACCCGACCGGCACCGTGTTCACCCGCGCCGAGCTCGAGGCGCTGGCCGCGCTGTGCGTCGAACACGACCTCATCGCGATCTGCGACGAGGTCTACGAACACCTGGTCTTCGACGACGCGGCGCACATCCCACTGGTCACGCTGCCCGGCATGCGGCCGCGGACGGTGAGCATCGCCAGCGCCGGCAAGACGTTCAACTGCACCGGCTGGAAGATCGGCTGGGTCTGCTCGACGCCGGAGCTCGTCTCGGCGGTGAAGGCGGCGAAGCAGTTCATCACCTTCGTTTCGGGCGGCCCGCTGCAACCGGCCGTCGCGCACGCGCTCGACCACGAGCTGCCCTGGGTCGACGGCCTGCGCGCGTCGCTGCAGGAAAAGCGCGACCGGCTTTCGGCCGGCCTCGCGGACGCCGGGTTCGCCGTGCGGCCGACGGCGGGCACGTACTTCGTCTGCGTCGACGTCCGGCCGCTCGGCTTCACCGACGCCGCCGATCTGGCCTGGGAACTGCCGGGCCGGGTCGGGGTCGCCGCGGTGCCGGTGAAGGTGTTCACCGATCACCCGGACGAGTGGAACCACCTGCTGCGTTTTGCGTTCTGCAAGCGCAACGAGGTCATCGACGAGGCCATCACCCGATTGCGCAAACTGGTCTGATCACCGCGATCCGGCTGAGTAGACGTCCTTCGCGGCCGTTCCGGCGGGGCACCGGGAGCGGGCGCGGTCTCGACCGGCGCGCCGGAGGCCCGCGGGACCGGGGGCGCGCCCAGCACTTGCCGCTCCGAGTCGTCACTCTCCGCGACGGCGATGACTGCGTCCCGCAACGGCCGCGATGAGCACGGCCGGCTCCCCGCCGCGCGGCTCCGCCTGGCGAGCACCACCCGCGCCGGACGTCCCCAGGCGACCGGCCGAGGCCTTTCATGATCACGGACCGCAGCCGGATTCCGGACCGGTGCGAGCCGCACGATTTCGGCGCAGGGCAAGCGAAGCTGCCCGGGTGACCCCGTTCGGCCCAGTGGCGATTCCGCATCCCGGGTGGAATTCCGGCCGCTTGGCCGAAACCACGGGGTGTGCACCGAACGGAACCGAGTCGACACAAAGCGCGTCCGGGCAGCGGGAAACATCAGGTCATCGCCGAATGTGCAAATTGCAGAACTCGTCCGAATGGCCGTAAGCGCACACCCGAACGGCACTGAGAGTGATCAACTCGTCGGCCGCAGATACGTTGTCCGGGTGGGCTGCTCGGCCTCGCGGGCTGGATCGAACGCGGGAGAGATGAAAGACTCCGAGCGGTGCTAGAACGAGTGCAGCCCCGGGGGAACTGCGACCTGGCCGGAGAAAGACCCCAGCAAGAACTGGCTCGAGCGGAAATCGCGGAAGCCTCAGGCGCGGACGGTGGTGGTGGCGGTGAGCAGCACGGCGGACGCGCGCCGCGACGCTCCCGTTCGGTCCGCGCTGGGCACTCCCGTTCGGTCCGCGCTGGACACTTCCGTTCGGCCTGCGCTGGACACTCCCGTTCGGCCTGCGCCCACACCGGATGCTGCCGTTCCGCCTGCGCTTACGCCGGGTGAAGCGGAAGCCTCGTACGCGCGCGTACGGGCGCCGCGCCCGTGGGCGGCCTCGCTGCAGCGGCCCGCCGCCAAGATCCTGGTCGCCGGTGGGCTGACCCTCGCGGGCTGGCTGCTCGGCGCCGCGCTGTCCGGCAGCACCGCGTCGGCCGCCGAGCGGCCGGCGTGCCCGGACGCGCCCGTGGTTTCCACTGTGGACCATGCCGCTAAGCCGCTCTGGCACGCCAGGCACCGCAAGAGCCACCACGAGACCGGGGCCGCCACCTGCGAGGGGCAGCCGAAGACCGACAGCGCCGAACCGCCCGCGGCGGATGAGACGCAGGCGGACGAGACCACAAAGGACAGCTCGGCCGACGGACAGCCGGCGGCCACCACGCCGGACGGCAGCCCCGCCGGAGCGCCGGCGGCCGGCGACCCCGCCGAAGGGCCTGCAGCCACTGCACCGGACGGCGGTGCCGCCGAAGGGCCGGCAGCCACCCCGGACAGCGCCAGCGAGTCGGCGGGCACCACGCCGGACGGCAGCACCGCCGGTCAGCCGACGGCCACCACGCAGGACAGCGACCCGGCCGCCGCCTCCTCGGAAAGCTCTTCCACCGAGGAGCCCGCCGCCACGACATCGGACAGCTCGGCTGCCACCCCCACCAAGACAACAACCAAGGCGACGACCGCCGAAGCACCGAAGGCCACCTCTTCCAGCGGGAACCTGCTCGGCAACCTCGTCGGCAGCACGCTGAAGGTGGTCAGCGTCGCGACCACAGGAGCGACCACCGAAGCGACCACAAAGGACACCGCTGACCAGCCGGCCGCTCCCGCCAAGCCCACTTCCTCCGGCGGTGACCTGCTCGGCGGCCTCCTCGGCGGCGTCCTGGACGTGGTCGGCGGAACGCTCTCCACCGTCACGGACACCGTCGGCGCCGTCACGGACACGCTCTCCCACACCGTGCTCGCGCCGCTCACCCAGCCGCTCGGGGGCAACCCCGGCGGCCCCGTGCTGCTGCCCCTCGACGACATCCTGGGCCCCGTGTTCGGCGGCGGCTCGAACTCCGGCGGCGTCATCGCGGTCGTGCCCGGCGTGACGACGGCTGCCGTCGTCACGCAGGCGCCCGCCACGGTCCTCGAGACCGTCCCGGGCGCGGTTCCGACGACGGCCGCCGACCCGCAGCAGCAGACCACCCGGGTCGCGGTCACGCCGCGCCTCGTCGTCGTCCGGCACGCGGAGCCGCTGCCGGCGGTCCACGAGCAGCCGCGCGACTCCGGCACCCACGCCACGACCGGCGGCGGCGACTCCACGCCCGGCCTGCCCGGCGGCACCACCGCCCCGAGCGCGCCGGCCCCCACCGCCGCCCCGGGCCACGACGGCCCCGGCGGCGCCCGCCACGCCTTCGCCGTCCACACCGACGACGTCACCACCACGCAGCTCAAGCTGATCGGCACCAGCCGCGACCACGAGGTCGACGGCGCAGGGAGGGAAGCCGCCCTGCCCACCACCTCTCCCGACTGACCCCCGACCGGGCAGCCGGGGACAAGTGCGCCCAAATCAAGATCATCAAGGCGCGCTCGCACGCCGTTGAGGCGTGACGTTTCCCCTGGTACAGCCCGTAATCCGTGGCTCTTTCACGTCTCATGACGCCGGAAGGCGTCCGACGTACCCCAGGGGCGAAAACCATGCGAAAACGCAGCCGTTTCGACCAACACAGACTTTCCGACCGGCCGACCGCGCCCGGCCGGGTCGGATCCCGGTCCCGGCGCCGCGCTGCCCCCGCGGCGCCGGGACCCACACCGGGTGCGCTCCGGGAGCCCTTGCTCACCGCGCCGAGCGAGGACTCGCAGTACCGCGAGCGCACCTGAGCCGCCGGCTTCCCGGCACGTCGAGGGGCTGTGCCGGGAAGCCGCGGTACCCGCGAACGGGGTCACGTCCGTGAGCGGGTGTGTGGAACACGAACCGGTGCGCTGGATGCACATGAACGCCGCCCTTCCCTGGGAGCGGGCTCGCATCCAGTGCACCGGTTCGTTCATGCGATGGGCGCGTCCAGCGAAGCCGGGGTGCCGCGGACCGACGCTTCGGCCGCGCTCAGCCGCCGGACCGCTTCGTCGATCCGGTCCGGTGGCAGCGAAAACGGCAGCCGGATCCAGCGCTCCAGCCCGCCGTGGACGCCGAAGCGCGAGCCCGGCGCCACCTGGACGCCGTGGCTCGCCGCCGCCACCGCCAGGCGCGAGCTCACCGGCTCCGGCATGCGGCACCACACCGACAGGCCGCCGTCCGGCAGCGTGAACGTCCAGTCCGGGAGGTGCCGGTGCACGGCGGCGGCCAGCGCGTCGCGGTAGCCGCGCAGTTCCTCGCGCCGGCGGCCGAGCAAGGTTTCGTCGGCCATCAGCTCGGTCAGCACGAGCTGCTCGAACACCGGCGACCCGAGGTCGACCGCGTAGCGCGCCGCGACCAGCCGGCCGAGCAGGTCCTCGGACGCGCGGATCCAGCCGAGCCGCAGGCCGCCCCAGTGCGTCTTCGACGCCGATCCGACGCAGATGGCCAGGTCGCCGGCGAACGCGGCCAGCGGCGGCGGCCCGTGCAGGGGATCGCCCTCCAGGTCCAGCTCGACCAGCGTCTCGTCCACCACGACCGGCGTCCGGGCGCGGGCCAGCACGGTCCCGAGCCGGGACCGGCCTTCGGCGTCCAGGCGCAGGCCGGTCGGGTTCTGGAAGTCGACGACGAGGTAGGCGAACCGCGGGGACGCCTGGCGCAGCGCCGCGTCGACCCCGGCGATGTCCCAGCCGCGCGCCCCGGTCGGGTCGAGCGCCACCGGCACCGGGAGCGCGTGCGCGGCGCGGATCGCCTCCAGGGCGTTCGGGTACGTCGGCTGCTCCACCAGCACGCGGTCGCCGGGACCGGCGAGCATCCGCAGGACCAGGACGAACGCGTGGTGCGCGCCGTTGGTGACCATGACCTGCGCCGGCGTCGTCGGCAGCCCGCGCTCGGTGTAGCGCCGCGCGATCTGTTCTCGCAGGCCGGGCAGGCCGCGTTCCTGGTAGCCGTGGTCGCCCAGGTGGTCGGCGAGCCGGCCGCGGGCGGCGTCGACCGCCGCGGCCGTGCCCGGGATGGCGGGCGAGGACGCGTGGGTGAAGTCGATCGAGCCGTCGCCGACCGGCGCGAGCGGGCCACGGCGGCGCCGTCCCGGCGCGGCGATCCACGATCCCGCGCCGCGGCGGCTCGCGACGAACCCGTTCTCGCGCAACCGGTCCAGCGCCGCGCCGATCAGCGTCCGGCTGGCGCCGAGCGCGTCGGCCAGCTCGCGCTCGGCGGGCAGCCGAGTGCCGAGCGGGAGCTGGCCGTCGAGCACCTGCAGTTCGATGGCCGCGGCCAGGTCGGCCGCCCCCTGCCGGGAGCCGCCTTGCCGCCACGAGCCCAGCATGACGGCCAATCGCGGCCCTGAAATGCGTCCACCTACCGGGAGCACGGCTTCCATAAGGCCAATATCCTGGAATTGGCTATGGTTTACAAGGCCACTTGCGGTCGATAGTGGAGACGTGGCTCAGACCGACCTCCGGCCCGTCCGGATCTCCCGTGACCCCGCCCGCCGCAGTGTCCAGCTGCTCGCGGGCCTCGCCCTCTACGGCACCAGCGTCGCCCTCGTCACCCGCGCCGGCCTCGGCCTCGAGCCGTGGAGCGTGCTGGCCGAAGGCGTCCTGAAGCACACCGGCCTGAGCTTCGGCACGGTCACCGGCCTGATCTCGGTGGCCGTGCTGCTGCTGTGGATCCCGCTGCGCCAGCGGCCCGGCATCGGCACCATCGCGAACGTCGTGGTCATCTCGGTCATGGTCGACGTCGTCCGCGCGGTGCTCCCGGACCAGCACGACCTGGTGTGGCAGATCGTGCTGCTGGTCGGCGGGGTGACGCTCAACGGCGTCGCGACCGCCACCTACGTCGGCGCCCGGTTGGGCCCCGGCCCCCGCGACGGCCTGATGACCGGGCTGGCCGGGCGCACCGGCTGGTCGGTCCGGCTGGTGCGCACCGGCATCGAGGTCACCGTGGTCGCGGCCGGTTTCCTGCTCGGCGGGACCGTCGGGATCGGCACCGTGCTCTACGCCATCGCGATCGGCCCGCTCACCCAGGCACTGCTGCCCCGGACCACCTGGCGGGAAGAGCAGGAGCCGCAGCAGGGTCACTAACCGGCCTTGCGCTGCTGCACCGCCCGGCGCAGCGTCTGGTAGTCCGCGCCGCGCCGGGCGAGCACGTCGTCGGTGCCGCGCTGCTGGGCCAGCGCCAGCAGGATGTGCTCCTGGCCGAGGTGCTTGTCGCCGAGCCGGACGGCTTCCTTGAGGCTCAGTTCGAGGGTCTTCTTCGATTGTGCGGTGAAGGGGATGTGCCCGCGCTTGGCCGGGCCGAGCCGTCCGGCCAGCGCCCCTTCGCCGTGGGTTTGCTCGACACGTTCGACGATCTGCTCGACGTCGATGCCGAACTCGGTGAGCGCCTCGGCGTCGGCGTCGCTCACGCCGCCGCGGCGCCGGGTCCGGGCCAGTTCGGCGGCGATGTCGTCGGTGGACACGCCCAGCTCGGTGAGCACCTGGACGCCGGTCTTCACCAGCCCGGCGAGCAGGTGGGCCGGCCCGATTTCCACCGAACCCGACTCGCGCGCCACGATCTGCGCCTCGACCACCGTCATCCGCGCGTCGGTCGTGAACCTCTCGAACATCAGTGCCTCCCGTACTTCTTGTGCACGGCCTGCCGGCTGACCCCCAGCTCGGCGGCGATTTCCTGCCACGACCAGCCGTGCACCCGCGCGCTGCGGACCTGCACGGCCTCCAGTTGTTCCAGCAGCCGCCGGAGCGCGGCGACCGCGCGCAGCCCCACCCGGGGATCGCGATCACCCGCCCGGGCGGCCAAATCCGTCGCTTCCGTCATGTCTGTCAACCTACGTTGACATCGGACGCCTGTCAACCGAAGTTGACACGCTCAGCGCGAACGCGCGGGAGAGGCGCCGTACAGTCGGGTGATGCCCGAGATCGCGATCGCCGAGCGGGCCGGGGTGGGCGCCGACGGCCACCCGCGCCCGACCGAGGACCACGTCGTCGTGCTGGACAACGCGGTGCTGGTCCTCGACGGCGCCACCTCGTCGGAACCCTCCCAACCGCCGGGCGGCTGGTACGCCGAACGGCTGGCCCGGCGCCTCGCCGAAGACCTCCACGTGGCCCCGGAAGCCGACCTGACCGAGGTCCTGACCAGCGCGATCGCTGCGCTCACGGCGGAACACCGGCTGCAACCGCAGCGCTCGCCGTCCAGCACGGTCGCGGCCGTGCGCTGGCTCGAAGACCGCGTCGACGCGCTCGTGCTGGCCGACAGCCCGGTGGTCGGCTTCGGCGGCTTCGGGGTCGACGTCGTTTCGGACGACCGGCTCGCCCGGCTGCGGCGGCGCGGGATGCTCCAGACCGGGGCCGACGTCCGGCGGCGGCGCAACGCCCACGACGGCTTCTGGGTCGCCGAAGCCGACCCGGGTGCCGCGGCGCACTCGGTCCGGCGCAGCTGGCCGCGGGCCGACGTCGAGGCGGTGCTGCTCGCCAGCGACGGCGTGTCCATCGGCGTCGACCAGTACGAGCTCTTCGACTGGCGCGAGGTCCTGGCGGTCAGCCGCGCCGACGGGCCCGACGCCGTGCTGGCCGCCGTCCGCACCGCCGAGAAGCAGGATCCGGACGGCGAACGCTGGCCCCGGCCGAAGCGGCACGACGACCAGGCCCTCGTCGTCGTCGACTTCGAATCGGGGGTTATTCAGGGTCTTCCCTGATCACGGCGGTCGCGTTTCCCGAGACCCTGGACGCATGGGGACGGAAGCGGGGAAACGCACGAGACCGTGGCGGCTCGTGGCGCTGGGTGCGATCGGGTGGGGCCTGTTCACGGCGGTGGTGCTGCACGTGATCAGCTCGCGCAACCCGGTGTACGACACGTTGTCGAGCTACACGGTGACCGACCGCGGCGAAGGGATGCTCGCGGCGAGCGTGCTCTCGCTGGCTGTCGGGTCGCTCGCGGTGCTCGGCGCGCTGCAGGTCGCCGGCGTGCCACTGTCGCGGACGACCCGGCTGCTGCTCGCGTTGTGGGCGCTCGGGCTGGCCGCCGCCGCGATCTTCCCGGCGAGCTACCCCGAGGCGCCGGACCCGGTGAGCGGCGAGATCCACCTCTACGCCTGCCTGGTCGCCTTCTGCAGCCTGCCCGGCGGGGCGATCTCCCTGCTGGAGCCGCTGCGGGGCCGGCCGGAGCGCGTCGCGCTGGTCCGGATGATCCGGCTGGTCGCGGGGGCGTTCGCGCTCTTCGCCCTGAGCTTCGTGTTCGTGCGGCTGAGCGAGGCCGGGGTGCCGCCGTTCCGCGAGATCTCCGACGCCTTCCCGATCGGCGTCACCCAGCGGCTGCTGCTGCTCGCCGACGTCGCGCTGCTGGGCACGCTGCTGTGGCTGGCGACCCGGCTGGAATCAGCCTTCGACGGCCGCGGCGAATTCGGGCGCGTAGCCGTACAGGCCGGGCATGCCGCCGGTGTGCAGGAACACCACGTGGTCGTCCGGGGCGAAGTGGCCGGCCCATTCGACCAGCGCGGCGGCCACCTTGCCGGTGTAGACCGGGTCGAGCACCACGCCCTCGGTGCGACCGAAGAGCCGTAGGGCGTTCCAGACCGCGTCGGTCGGGATGCCGTAACCGGGGCCGAGCGTGGAATCGCCCATCCTCGTGTGCGTGAGCGACGGTGGTTCGACGCCGAGGAGCTTGGCCGCGCCGTCGACGAGGTCGCGGAGGTTCTCCGTGGCCTCGTCGAGCGGGTGGCTGACGCAGGCGATGCCGACGCCGAGGTTGCCTAGGAGCGCGGTGCCCAGCGCGACGCCGGCCGCGGTGCCGCCGCTGGCGTGCGGGACGACGAGGTGTGCCCGCTCGATGCCGCGCTCTTCCAGCTGTTTCGCGAGTTCGTAGGTGGCGCGGACGTACCCGAGGGCGCCGAGGTCGTTGGAGCCGCCGACCGGGATCGTGGCGACCTTCCGGCCGTCGGCGGCGGCTTCGGCGACCAGGCGGTCGTAGGTGCGGCCGGTTTCCTCGCCGTCGGCGCAGATGTGGACGGTCGCGCCGAAAAGCCGGTCGAGGGGCAGGTTGCCGCCGCGTTCGTACGCCTCGCCGTCGCGCGGGACCTTGGCCGTGAGCACGAGCTCGCAGCGCAGGCCGAGCTTCGCGCACGCGGCGGCGGTCTGACGGCCGTGGTTGGTCTGGAGCGCCCCGAAGGTGATCACGGTGTCCGCACCGGCTTTTTCCGCCGCGCCGAGGTGGTACTCCAGCTTGCGGAGCTTGTTGCCGCCGGCGCCGAGCGGGTGCACGTCGTCGCGCTTGAGCCAGAGGTTCCGCAGGCCGAGGGCTTCGCCGAGCCGGGGGGCCCCGTGCAGCGGCGTCGGCCAGCCGCCCAGGTCGACGCGGGGTACCGCGGCCAGCGCGGCGTCGGGGAATCCGGCGAAGTCGAACGTCATCGGCCCTCCAGGCTCGGCTTTCTAACCACTATAGGGGGTTAAGCAGCGTGAAGCGGAGTTCGGTGATCGGCCCGACCTCACGCACGCCGAGCCGGCGCAGCGCGACGCCGTCGAGATCGGGGTCGCCGAACAACGGCAGTCCGGCACCCAGCAGCACCGGGGCGAGCAGGACGTGCAGCTCGTCGGCCACCCGGGCCCGCACGGCCTGCCGGACCACGCTCGCGCCGATCACCTTGACCGCCCGGTCCCCCGCGGCCGCCCTCGCCTGCTTGACCGCCGAAGCGATCCCGTCGGTCACGAAGGTGAAGGTGAGGTTCTCGTTCTGCGCGGGCAGCACGGCCGGCGGCGTGTGGGTGACGACGAAGATCGGCACCTGGAACTCGTAGTTGCCGGCGTACCAGTCCGGGTCCTCGGCCATCGCGAACGACCGGCGGCCGAGGACGACCGCGCCGGTCTCCCGGATCAGGTCGGTCATCCACTCGCTGCCGCTCGACGCGGCGGGGTCGGACAGCCGGGCCGTGCCGCCGTGGCGATCGGCGACGAAGCCGTCCAGCGACATGCTCATGCCCGCGTGCACCGTGGCCATGGGTTCTCCTCACGTAGTCGTTTGCCGGGTAGACGTCCGGGCGGAGGAAAACTCATCGGGAGTAGCCGAAGACCGTCGGTATCCGGTAACGTTCGTTCGAACGAACGAGAACCTCCGGGGGCCGCCATGACCGCTACGAGCCTCGATTTCACGGGCCTCGCCGACCAGGCCGCGCGGCTCGCCGCGGGTGAAGTCACCTCCGCCGAGCTCACCGCGGCCGCGCTCGGGCGCGCGCACGCGAGCCAGGCGACGCTCAACGCGTTCCGCCACCTGCGCGACGAAGAAGCCCTCGCCGAAGCCGCGGACGCGGATCGTCGTCTGACCGCCGGCGACCGCGCTCCCCTGCTCGGCGTGCCGCTCGCGATCAAGGACGACGTCGACCTCACCGGCCTGCCCACCGCGTTCGGCTGCGCCGGCGAATTCCCGTTCGCGACGGCCGACGCGCCCGCCGTCGCGCTGCTGCGCGAGGCCGGAGCTGTGATCATCGGCAAGACGAACACCCCCGAGCTGGGCCAGTGGCCGTTCACCGAGGGCCCGGCCTTCGGCGTGACGCGCAACCCGTGGCACCCCGGCCACACCCCCGGGGGTTCTTCGGGCGGGAGCGCGGCCGCGGTGGCGTCGGGGGTCATCGCGGCCGCGCTCGGGTCCGACGGCGCCGGCTCGGTGCGCATCCCGGCCGCGTGGACCGGGCTCGTCGGCATCAAGCCCCAGCGCGGCCGGATCCCCACCGACGGCGAGCTGTTCCACGGCCTCACCGTGCTCGGCCCGCTGGCCCGCACGACCGAGGACGCCGCCCTGCTGCTCGACGCCGCGGCGGGGACACCCGGGGTGTTCCGCGCGGCCGCCGCGCGCGAGCCCGGCAAGCTGCGGATCGGGCTGTCCACACGGATTCCGTTCACCGCCACCAAGACCCGGCTCGACCCGGTCGTCGAAGCTTCCGTGCGGCGGCTCGCGGAGTCACTCGCCGGGCTGGGCCACGAGATCGTCGAGGTCGAGCCGGACTACGGGCTGATCGGGCTGACGTTCCTGCCGCGGTCGCTCACCGGCGTCCGCGACTGGACGCTGCGGGTGCCCGACCGCACCGGGCTCGACCCGCGCACGCGCAGCAACGCCGGCCACGGCCGGCTCCTGGCCGGGCCCGCGCTGCGGCTCGCCCGCGCCCTCGAGCCGGGCCTGCACCGGCGGATCGGCTCGGTGTTCGGCCGCGTCGACGTGCTGCTGACCCCGACCACCGCGACGCCGCCACCGCCGGTCGGCACGTTCGACGGGCTGTCCGGCTGGGAGACCGACCAGGCCATGATCGCCGCCTGCCCGTACGCTTGGCCGTGGAACGTGCTGGGCTGGCCGGGGGTCAACGTCCCGGCCGGGCTCACGGCAGGCGGGCTCCCGCTCGGGGCTCAGCTGCTCGGCCCGTCGCACGCCGAGGAGCGGCTGATTTCGCTTGCCGCGCAACTGGAAGAGGTCGAACGGTGGCCGGAGCGGCATCCCGAGAAAAGCTGGTAAGCACCCGGGACGCCATCCTGCGCGGCGCGCTGACCGTCGTCGGCGAACACGGGGTCGGCGGGCTGACGAACCGCCGGATCGTGGCCGCCGCGGGCGTCTCGCTCGGCACGCTGACCTACCACTTCGCGAGCCAGACGGCGTTGCTGCGCGAGGCGATGCTGCTGTTCGTCGAGGAGGAGACGGCGAAGCTCGGCGCGATCGTCGACGGCCACCGCGCGGAAGGCCTCAGTGTCGAGCAGGCGGCGTCGGTCGTCGAGCACGTCATCGCGCAGCTGCCGTTCGGCGCCGACGAGCTCGGCGCGCACGAGCTGTACCTCCAGTCCGCCCGCGATCCCGAGCTGCGCGAGGCTTCTTCGCGCTGCTTCGCGGCTTATGACGAGCTGGCCGTGACGATCCTGGAAGCGCTGGGCGTCCCGGAGCCGCGGCGGCTGGCCGGCCCGGTGGTGGCGCTGATCGCGGGGCTGCAGCTGCGGCGGCTGGCGACCGGCGAGACGGACACGCCGGTGGCCGAGCCCCTGATGATGCTGATCCGCGGAGCTTGATGGCGCGGCCGATCGTCCGCGGCACGGCGGCGTGGAAGTACTTCGGCGACTTCCGCGACGCGCTGCTGGCGGAGCAGGTCCTGGTGCTGCAGGTGGCACACCCGGTCGTCGCGGCGGGCGTGCGGGATCATTCGGACTACACGGCGGATCCGTGGACGCGGCTGATGCGGACGGTCGCGTCGCTGTCGATCTACGTCTACGGCGGTACGGCCGGTGCGCGGGTGGAAGCCGCGCGGTTGCGGGCGTTGCACCGGACGTTCACGGGCGTCGCGGACGGGCGGCGGTACAGCGCATTGGATCCGGCGGCGTATGCGTGGGTGCACGCGACGCTGGTGAAGGCTCCGGTTGACGCGCAACGGTTCTTCGGGCAGCCACTGTCCACATCGGAGCTTTCGGAGTATTACGCGCAGATGCGTGGAATCGGGCTGGTGCTCGGGATCCGGGAGCGGGACCTGCCGCGCGATTGGGCGGATTTCGAGCGGTACTACGACGCGATGGTGGCGGGTTTCGGGGCGAACTCGACGATCGAGACGTTGTTCGAAACGATCCGGACGGCGCCGAAGCCGGTGCGGTTCCTGCCGGATTCGTGGTGGCGGCGGCTGCAGCGGGGTCAGATGTTGTTGGTCCGGGCCACTTTGCCGCCTTCGTTGCGGGAGACGCTGGGTCTGCAGTGGACGGACGCGGACCAGCGACGGTTCGAGCGGTTCGCGGCGTGCGTGCGGATCGCGTGCACGCCGATCCCGGCCTGGGTGCGGACGGCGCCCATGCGGTGGGTCGGGAAGCTCAACGTGTGGCTGCGCGCGCACCCGAAGGTCTATCGGGCGTTGGTCCGCCACGACGGGCCGGGCGCGCAGCCTCGCCCCTGACCATCCCCGCGGGCGAGATGCGTGACTCAACGGGCATCTCGCGTGTCTGAAGGGTCAACTCGCGTGATTGGAAGGTCGACTCGCGTGATTGGCGGGTCGACACGGCGGTGCCGTCGCGGGCGTCAGTCGCGGGTGAGGGTGCGGGCGTAGTGGGCGCGGGCCTTGGCGCGGTTTCCGCAGCGGGCCATCGAGCACCACTGGCGGTTCCGGCGCGGTGAGGCGTCGCAGAAGCGCTGGCCGCAGTCGTCTGCCGCGCAGATGCGGACCTCCGCGTCGCTCGTGGCCAGGTCGATCGCGTCCGCCGCCAAGGCCGCGAACGCCGCCGCCACCGGGTCCTTCGCGGCCGGGACCTCCCGACGCAGCACGCCGTCGACCAGCGCGAGGCGCGGTGGGGGCGCCGGGGCCGAGGCTGCCGCGTTGTTGACCAGGTCCACGTCCATCTTCGAAGGCACCTCCGGCGGCAGCAGCACCCGGTCGATCGCCTCCCGCAGCGCCTTCGCCGCCAGCACATTGCCCGCCGTCACCGGCACCGGGCCCGTCGTGAACCCGGCCAGCGCCAGCCACTCGGCCAGCGCGTCCGGACCGGTCAGCAGCTCCACCCCCTCTTCGTGCCGGCTGCGCATCGTGTTGACGAGGTCGAGGCACGGCCGTCCGCCGTCGAAGACCCATTCCATGCCCAGCATTCTAACCCTTGAAGACAGTTAGAAGCAGCGGTACCGTCTAACCCCATGAACCGGTTAGAGAACATGGCCACCGTGAACGGCATTCGGATGCACTACCGGCGAGCCGGCGACGGCCCGCCGCTGTTCCTGCTGCACGGCTGGCCGCAGACGTCGCACTGCTGGCGCCAGGTCATGGCGCCGCTCGCCGAGACGCACACCGTGATCGCCCCCGACCTGCGCGGCTACGGCCACAGCGACAAACCCAAGTCCGGCTACGACAAGCGCACGATGGCCGCCGACATCGCCGCCCTCGCCGACCACCTGGGCTTCGCGAAGACCGCCGTCGCCGGGCACGACCGCGGCGGCCGGGTCGCCCACCGCTGGGCCCTCGACCGCCCGGACCAGGTCGACCGCCTCGCCGTGCTCGACATCGTGCCCACCCGCGCGATGTGGCAGCGGCTCGACGTCATCGCGAAGCCGTCCTGGCACTGGCTCTTCCACCTCCAGCCCGACCTGCCGGAACTGCTGGCCGGGCAGAACATCGCCGCCTACCTCGGCTACTTCTTCGAACGGTGGACCTACCAGCGCCACGCTCTCGACGCCGACACGCAGGCCGAGTACGTGCGCGCCTTCTCCCAGCCGGGCGCGCTCAGGGCCGGCTTCGACGACTACCGCGCCTCCTTCCCCGACGACGCCGAACTCGACGACGCCGACTTCGAAGCCGGAAAGCGCGTCACCCAGCCCCTGCTCGCCCTCTGGGGCGCGAACGGCCTGGTCGGCACGCTCCCGACGCTCGAGATCTGGCGGGAGTACGCGGCCGACGTCACCGGCGAAGCCCTCGCCGAGTGCGGCCACTTCCTCCCCGAGGAACAGCCCGGCGAAGTGGTCGCCCACCTGCGGAAATTCCTCGATCCCTGAGACCCCAGGGGCCGGGAATCCCCCGAACCGGGGACCGGAGTTCCCTCGCCGCCGTGACGCCCGCCACCGGTCGCGCCGGTTAGGTTCGGACCACGATGGGGAGCAAATCGAAAGCCGCACTGCTGATGCTGCTGGCCGCACTGGGGATCGCGGCCGGCAGCGGGACCGCGCACGCCGACGGCGCACCGACCGGCGCCGACATCCAGGTCGCCCAGACGCTCGGTGCCCGCGAGCTGACCGTGATCATCCGCCGCGTCGACACGACACCGTCGCCGCTGCGGGTCGACGTCGTGACGCACCAGGGCACCGCGCCCGGCACGCTGCACCTGGCCGTCGCGGCCGGCGGCGTCCCGAGTTCGCGCGCCGACGTGGTCCTCGGCGCCACACCGGGTGTCTACGCGGGAAATCTCCAAGTCGACAAGCCGGGGCCGTGGGAACTCTCGCTGGACGATGGCGCCGGACCAAGAGCGACGATCCCGTTCATCGTGCCCGCGCGGGTGGTCCCACCGTGGGAGAAGGCGACCTACGGCGGCTTCGTCGCCGCCGGTGCGTTCCTGCTGCTGGCCCTGATCGTGGGGGTGCGAGCGAAGAGGACGGCGTTCGCGCTGATCCCCGCGGGCGGCGTGGTCGCCGCGCTCGCCGTCGCCGTCACCGGCGCGCTGCTGTCGGCGAGCACTCCCGCCCCGCCCGCGCCCGGCAGCCAGCTGGACCCGACGTTCGACAACGTCACCGACCCGTACGCGAACGCGCGGTTGTCCACAGTGGATTACTCACGCCCGCCGGTGAACCTCGCCGTCGAAGCCCGGCAAGGCGACCTGACGCTGCGGCTCACCGACGGCGCCACCGGCCGGCCGGTCGACGACCTGCTGGTCCACGACAACGCCCTCGTGCACCTGGTGCTGGTCTCGCCGTCCGGGCGGCTGAGCCACCTGCACCCGGTGCGTGTCGGCCCCGGCGACTACCGCGTCCGCCTCGCCGATCCGGAAGCGGGCACCTACGCCGTCGCCGCGGAACTCGCCCGGCGCGGCGGCGGTGTCCAGCTCGCGCGGTCCACTGTGGACATGAAGGGCACCGCGGCCCCCGCGCCTGAACCACCCGGCCCCGGACCGAGGACGATCGACGGCACCCCGGTCGGCCTCACGATCAGCCCGGGCACGCCGGCCACCATCACCGCGCACTTCCCGGCGCAGGACCTCCAGCCGTGGCTGGGCATGCTCGGCCACCTGATCGTCACCGGGCCGTTCACCGGCCCCGCCGGCGAAGGCGCCGCCAAGGCTCCGACGTGGGCGCACGTCCACGCGATGGTCCCGCCGGTCGCGGGGCAAGCCGACCGTCCTGATGAGACGGTCGCGGCCTACGGCCCGGACGTCAGCTTCACCTACACCTTCGCCGAGCCCGGCCGGTACCGGATCTGGCTGCAGGCCGAACGCGGCTACCGGGTGCTCACCGTCCCCGCCGTGGTCGACGTCCCGACGACAGGAGCCGCCCGATGAAACGCCCGACGTTGCTGATCGCCGTCGTCGCACTGGTCGTGGCGGCCGGTGCCGCCTGGCTGCTGTGGGGCGGCAACGGCGCGAAATCCACCACGCAGCAAGCGGTTTCGGGCCCGTACACCGTCCAGTTCTCCGCGGAGCAGCCGCGGATCGGCGGCAACACGTTCGCGGTGGCGGTGACCGGCCCAGCGCCCGAAGCCGTCACGGTCGCGCCGGTCATGGCGCAGATGGGGCACGCGCTCACGCCGGTGCCCGCCGGGCCGGACGGGCCCGGCCGCTTCCGCGCCGCGGACGTCGGGCTGCCGATGGCCGGGCAGTGGGAGATCACCGTTTCGCTGCGCGGCCCCGGCGGGCCCGCGCAGGTCGTCTTTCCCGTGTTGGTCAAATAGAAGGAGGGGGAATGGATCTCACCGCATCCGGCGTGCGCAGCACGTCGGTGACGCAACAGGCGCGAACCGGGTTGCTGCCGGCGAACGTCGTGCTCGGCGGGTCGTTGCTGTCACTGGTCGGGCTCACCTGGGACATCCAGTGGCACGACGACGTCGGGCCGGACACGTTCTTCACGCTGCCGCACCTGTTCCTGTACGCGGGCAGCGCGGTCGTCGGCCTGGCGAGCCTCGCCGTCGTGCTGCTGACGACGGCGGCGCGGCGCGCGGGACGGCCGGTCGACCCGCGGATCGGCGGGCGCGTGGTCAACGTGTTCGGCCGGACGTTCGCGGCCCCGCTGGGCTACCTGGTCTCCGGGGTCGGCGCGGCGACGTTCCTGCTGTACGGCCTGTGGGACCAGTGGTGGCACGGGCTTTACGGCTTCGACGCGGTCATCGACTCGCCGCCGCACATCGGGCTGCTGCTGTCGATCACGGTGTCGCTCATCGGCACGACCGCGGTGTTCGCCGCGGCGCGTGAGCACCGCTGGGGCCGGCTCGGCACGCTGGCGTCGCTGACCGTGCTGCTCACCTTCGGGCCGGTGCTGGCGCTCGGGTTGCAGCAGGTGCCCGACGACTACGCCGACGCCGTCGCGATCGGGACGTCGATGATGGCGGTGCTGCTGGTCTCCGTCGGTGCCGGGTTCGCCCGCCGTCCGGGCGGGGCGGCCGGCACCGCGGCGCTGGTCGCGGTCGTGCAGGCGGTGTTCTGGTGGTTCTCGCCGTGGGCGGCGAAGGCCTACGCCGACCTGGTCGGCCTGCCGCTGCGGGACGCGGTTTCCGGGGTGCCGGCGATGCCGTCGCTGGCGCCGATGGCCCTGCTGCCGGTGGCCGCGCTGATGGAGCTGGTGTACCTGGCCGGCCGGCGCCGGGGGTGGCGCCCGGGCCGGGTGTCCGTGGTCGCCGGCGGGATCGCCGGGCTGCTGCTCGGCCTGAGCCTGCCGGTCCAGCGCTTCCTGCTCTACACCGGTGCGCACCTGCCGCCGGTCTGGTACCTGACGACGACCGCCGTGCTCAGTGCGGCACTGGGGCTGCTCGGCGGGTTCGCCGGGTGGCGGTTCGGCGGGATGCTCTGCCTGCTGGCGCCCGCGAAGAAGGGGGAAACCGCTGATGCGTAAGACGTTACTTGCCCTGGCCGCGGTAGCAGGGCTGCTGTTCGCCACCGCGGCGCCGGCGAACGCCTACGAGCCGGTCAACATCGTGCACACCGAACGGGTGCAGGCCGGGCCGTACGGGCTGACCGTCGGGTTCAGCACCTGGCCACTGAAAGCCATGCAGTCGCTGGACTTCACCTTCATCCCTGACGGCGGGATCGAAGACAAGTCGGGCACGCTGGCGATGCTCGGCCCCGGCGGCGCGCAGCGGCGCGCCCAGCCGCTCGTGCGGCACCCGCGCAAGCGCGAGGTCTGGGGCCTGGACGTCCGGTCGCTGCCCCGACCCGGCGACTGGACCTTGCGCTTCACCGTCAACGGCCCCGCCGGCTCCGGCACCGGCGAGCTGCGCGCGCTGCCGGTGCTGGAACAGCCGGGACCGCCGATGGGCGTGAGCTGGGCGATCAGCACGCTCCCGCTGATCGGGCTCGTGGTGCTCGTCGTGGTGGCCTGGCGCCGGACCCGCGGCCGGTTGCGCGGCGGGGAGCTTCCGGCAATCGGGTGAGATTCCCCTCACATCGAGCGTCCGGACGTATCCGGACGGTCGCGAAGGCCTCCTTCACCGTAGAGAGCGGGGAAGGGGGCCTTCACCATTTGTCTTCCGCGGTTCGGGCGGTCAGGCGGGCAGGTCGAACTGCCCGGCCTTGACGGCGATCAGGAACGCTTCCCACTCGGCGGTGTCGAACACGAAGACCGGGCTGGTCGCGAGCTTGGTGTCCCGGACGCCGATCACGCCTTGGGAGCCCAGGTTGACCTCGACGCAGCTGCCGCCGTTGGGCTCACTGGCGAACGACTTCTCCCAGGCGGCCTCTTCGAACAGGGTCACGGCCGTGTTCGGATCGTAATCCGCGAACGACGGATAATCCGCCATGGGTCGTACCTCCGAGGATCGTTGGGCGGCGCGGTCGTGACCTGGTCAAGGCACCCGCTCCCGGCTACTCAGTGTCTCAATGGAGCAAGCCACAGGGCCAAGCGGGTGATCAACTGGGTACGGCCTCGACATGAAGATTATTCCAGGAGTAGGATTAATCGCATCGGCCGGGGCGCTGGTGTCGGTGAATGACTGCCTGCTCGCGGCGGGCGGTCGTCGAGGCGGGCCGAAGTGTTCGAACGACCAGCGCCGGAACCAAACCAAGCCAAGTAATCGCAGGACCTCATGGGGGAGGAACAGCGTGATCGTCGAGGACAGTGCGCCACCCGGCGCGCTCGCCGTGACCAGGCTCACCGTCTCCGGACGGACCGCCGCCACGGCCGCGACCGAGCTGGTCCGGACCAGAGATGCGGAAGCGTTTTCCCACCAGGGCGCCGAAGCACCGCGACGAGAGCTGGGGGTGTAGACGAATGGCCGTCCGGGTGAACTCGCTCTTCCGCCGCGAGGACGAAGAACACCGTGGCCGCCGGGGCATCGGGAACGAACTGCGGAACCGCTTCGGCTTCAGCCTGATCCAGGCGCCGCTGCGCAAGACCACGACCTGGGCCACGGACCAGGACCTCCCGCTGCGGCGCCACGCCGACGGGGTCCGGACGACCCGCCCGCTGGAAGCCGCGATCGACCTGACGCCGCTGATGCGCGGCCGCATCGGCTCGAGCGCCTGACCGTTCCTGATCCGGCCACAGTCACGGCCGAACGGCCCAGGAACTACCGCACCACCACGAAACAGCCCCGGCTCCCTGACGGAACCGGGGCTCTTTTCGTTCGTGGCTACGGTTTCCGGAGCAGCAGGCTGCCGTGCCGCATCGGCCGCTCCCCCGCTCCCGGTTCGCGGTACATCCGCCCCACCTCGGTGAACCCCGCCGCGGCCGCGAAGCCGGCCAGTTCGTCCAGCGGCCAGCAGTAGGCCGTCGTCACCTTGTGGTCGAACGACGTCAGCGGGCCGCCGCGGGATTCGAAGCACCCCAACAGAACGTGACCACCGGACGCCAACGTTCGGGCGAATTCGGCGAAGTACCGGGGGACGTCCACCGGCGGCGTGTGGATCACCGAATACCACGAAAGGATCCCCGCGAGCGACGCGTCCGGCAGGTCGAGCGCCGCCATGGAGCCCACCTCGAACCGCACCGACGGCTCGGCCGCCCGCGCCAGCTCGATCATCGCCGGCGACAGGTCGACGCCGAACGCCTCGAGCCCCAGCGAACGCAGGTGCGCCGTGAGGTGGCCGGGGCCGCAGCCGAGGTCGGCGACCGGGCCGCGGCCGCGGACGGAATCCGCGAAGGCCGTCCACACCGCCCGTTCCAGGGGGTGGTCGTCCCAGGCTCCACGGACGAATTCGGCGTACCGGACGGCGACCGCGTCGTAGGCGGCCGCCGTCACGGCTTGCGGCCGAGGCCGCAGACGTGGCCGACGAACGCCGGGTTGTTCGCGAGCTTCTTGGTGGCCCTGGACTCCATCTCCTCGGGGTGCCACTCCGGCAGGTACACGATGCCGGGCTCCACCAGCTCGAGGCCCTCGAAGAACGTGGTGAACTCCGCGCGGCTGCGCAGGTGCAGCGGCGTGCTCGACTGGTTGTACTGCTTCATGATCGACTCGCGGCTCTCCGCGTCGCCCATCTCCTCGAGGCCGTCGCGCGTCAGGTGCGAGGACAGGAAGTACGAGCCGGACGGCAGCAGCGAGAGGTAGCGCTGAATGGTCTGGGCCACCGGCTCGTCCGGGCCGAGGAAGTACAGGACGCCGACCATGATCAGGCCGATCGGGCGGTTCGGGTCGAGAACGCCGGTGTCGAGCGCGCGCTTCCAGATGTCGGCCGGGTCGCGCAGGTCGCCCTGCAGCACCGCGTGCCGGTCCGCGACGCCTTCGCGCTCCAGCAGGATCTGCGAGTGCGCCACCGCGACCGGCTCGTTGTCGACGTACACGCACCGCGCGTCCGGGTTCACCGCCGCGGCGACCTCGTGCACGTTCCCGACCGTCGGCACGCCCGACCCCAGGTCGAGGAACTGGTCGATGCCGTTGCGCGCCAGGTACCGGACACCGCGGCCGAGGAAGTCGCGGCCGACGCGGGCGACGGTCTTGATCATCGGGAACGTCCTCACCGCCTGCTCCCCGAACTGGCGGTCGATGGCCCAGTTGGCGTCGCCGCCGAGGAACCAGTCGTAGATGCGGGCCGCGTTCGGCCGGTCGAGGTCCACGCCTTCAGGCGCTTCGGGGTCCTGCGTCGTCATTGCGTCCTCCAGGCTTGCGGCCGACACCGCCGACCACGCTCGCGAGGCGGACCGTGGCGGCGCCGGGCTCCGGGCGCCACTCTCCCACAGGCACGATCCCGGGCTCGACGACGTCGAAGGTACCGAAGAACGCCGCGATCTCGTCGAGGGACCGGGAAACCGCGGGTGAGCTCGACCGTTCGGACAGCTTCACGAGCTTCCGGATCTGCTCCAGCTCTTCGCCTTCGACGCCGGATTCGGTGGCGTGCGAAAGCACATACGCCGAACCCGGTGCCAGGAGCGTCCGGTAGTCGCGGATGGCCTGGCGGACGCCGGTGACGTCCGGCAGGAAGTGCAGCACCGCCACGGTCAGCAGGCAGATCGGCCGGTCCGGGTCGAGCACGCCGGTGGCGAGCGCGGCTTCCCAGACCTCTTCGGCGTCCCGCAGGTCGGCGTGCAGCACCGCGTGGCGCTCGGGATCGCCGGCTTCTTCGAGCAGCATCCGCCCGTGCGCGACGGCCACGGGCTCGTGGTCGACGTAGACGCACCGGCTGTCGTCGGCGTAGTCGTCGGCGACCTCGTGCACGTTGCCCGCGGTCGGGATACCGGAGCCGAGGTCGAGGAACTGCGTGATGCCCTCGGCGAGGCAGTAGCGCACGGCCCGGCCGAGGAAGTCCCGGTTGCCCCGCGCAAGGGCCTTCGCCAGCGGGAACGCCTGCACCGCCTGCTCGCCGTACTGCCGGTCGATCGCCCAGTTCGCGCTGCCGCCCAGGGCCCAGTCGTAGATCCGCGCGATGTTCGGGCGGTCGAGATCGATGGCATCGGGAAGGAAGTCGGGGTCCACGACGTCCCCTTCGGGCGGCACTTCCGGTGGTTTCGGGCGCAACAGGCCCACTCTACCGACAGTTGTTCACCAGCCGGGACGGCTCACGCCGCCATTCGCCCTATTGGAGCTGCTGCATCTGGGCGCGGTAACCCTCCGCAAGCTCCTTCAGGAACTGCCGGGTCTCCTGGCGCTCGAGCGCGGCTCCGCGCAGCCGGTCCCACGAGTCGACGAAGATGTTGAAGTCCTTGACGTCGTCGAGGTACAGGCCGCCGGCGGAGTGCTCGATGTAGACGAAGTCGCGCGTGCGGTCCGGGAACCGCATGATCGTGAAGTCGTTGGGCACCGCGGCCAGCCGGGCGCCGAACGGCAGTACGTGCACGTAGACCCGCGGGTGCTTCTCGAGCGAGAGCAGGTGCTCGACCTGGTCGAGCATCACCGCGGGCGCGTACCCGCCGGGTGCCCGGCGCAGGGCGCCTTCGCTGATGATGAAGCGGTAGTAGGGCGGCTGCTGCTGCTCGAACACCGCCTTGCGGTCGAGCCGGTTGCGCACCAGGGACGTCACGTCCGTCGCACCGGCCTCGGTGAACTGCTTGAGCATGTAGTGCTCGGACTGCAGTGGGCCCGGGATGCGCTCACCGTGCCAGGTGAGGATCTCCGCGGCCGCGGGCTCCAGGTCGGTGAAGGTGCGGAACCAGTGCGGCACCACCGAGCGGTAGCCGGACCAGTGGCCGCGCTGCCCGGCGGCGGCCCGCGCCAGGTTCATCAGCGTGTCGGCTTCTTCGCCGTTGATCCCGAATGCGTTCAGCATGGATCGCACATCCCCGAGCTTCACCCCGACGGCACCGGACTCGATCTTGTTGACCTTGCCCTGGGTGCAGCCGAGGACCTCGGCGACCTGCTGCTGTGTCATCCGCGCCGCGGTGCGGGCATGCCGGAGCTCGTTCCCGAGCTGCTTCCGGCGCGAGGTGACGGTGCTGGCCATCGCCCTGCTCTCCCGGACCACTACCAAGCAACGGCGGCCAGCGGCCGCCGTCGCACGCGAACTATCGAACCCACCCAGGTTAGTGCTTCACCTTGCGGATCTCGATGATGACACCGCGCAGCGTTCCAGGAAACGCCGCAGAATGCCAGTCACCTGCGCTATCACTCGCCTGGACCAGTGAAATTCCGAATTATTCCGCCAACCGGCGGAGCCCCGTCTCGGGCAGACTGAGCTGGTGACCGATCGTTCTCCCGCCGCCGCTGCCGTCACCCGCCTGGCCGACCGGGTCCACGGCTACGTCCAGCCGGACGGCTCCTGGTACATCAACAACTGCGGGTTCGTCGACGCCGGCGACCACACCGTGCTGATCGACACCTGCTCGACCGAGCGCCGCACGCGCGCGCTGCTGGAGACGGTCGAAGCCGCCACCGGCAGCCCGGTGACAACGCTGGTGAACACCCACCACCACGGCGACCACACCAACGGCAACTACCTGGTCGGGGGCGCGACGATCATCGGCCACCGCAAGACGCGCGAGCTGATGGTCGCCGAGGGCATCCAGACGTTCGACGGCATCTTCGTCGGCAACGACTGGGGTGAGCTCGAGTCGCGGCCGCCGGAGGTCGTGTTCGACGACCGGCTGACCGTGCACGCCGGCGACGTCACCCTGGAACTGATCCACCCCGGCCACGCGGCCCACACGACCAACGACGTGCTCGTCTGGCTGCCGGAGCAGCGCGTGCTCTACGCCGGTGACCTCGTGTTCAACGGCGGCAGCCCGTTCGCGCTGATGGGTTCGGTCGCGGGGTGGCGCAAGGGCCTCGACGTCATCCGCGAACTGTCTCCCGAAGTGATCCTGCCCGGCCACGGTGGCCCATGCGGACTGGACGTGGTGGACACCGTCGACCGCTACCTGGCCTTCGTCCAGAAGACGGCCGAGCGCGGTAAGGCCGCCGGGCTGTCGCCGCTGGAAGTGGCCAAGGAGACGGACCTCGGCGAGTTCGCGTCGCTGAGCGAGCAGGAGCGCCTGCCGGGGAACCTCCACCGGGCGTACGCCGAGCTCGACGGCGCCGAGTGGGGTGCGGACATCGACCTGGTCGCGGCCATCACGGACATGCTCGCGATCAACCGCGGCCCGATCCGCTGCTTCTCCTGAACTGAGTGAGCTGCTCCTCCGTGGCCTCCCTTGAGGCGTCGATCGGACTAGGGTCTGAATCGAGAGAGTCTTCGAGAGGATTCGGATGAGCAAGAAGGCGAGCATCGGGGTCACCGGCCTGGCGGTCATGGGCCGCAACCTGGCCCGGAACCTGGCCAGGCACGGCCACACGGTGGCCCTGCACAACCGGTCCGAGGAGCGGACCCGCGCGCTGGTGGAGCAGTTCGGCGACGAGGGCGACTTCATCCCGGCGTACTCCGCGCAGGACTTCGTCAACGCGCTGGAGCGGCCCCGGCAGGTCGTGATCATGGTCAAGGCGGGCGGCCCGACGGACGCCGTCATCGAGGAGTTCGCGCCGCTGCTCGAAGAGGGCGACGTGATCATCGACGCCGGCAACGCGCACTTCGCCGACACGCGCCGCCGCGAGAAGGCGCTGCGCGAGCGTGGCCTGCACTTCGTCGGCAGCGGCGTCTCCGGCGGCGAGGAAGGCGCGCTGCACGGGCCGAGCATCATGCCCGGCGGCTCGAAGGAGTCGTACGAGTCGCTCGGCCCGCTGTTCGAGGACATCTCGGCGAAGGTCGACGGCGAGCCGTGCTGCACGCACATCGGGGCGGACGGCGCCGGCCACTTCGTCAAGATGGTGCACAACGGCATCGAGTACGCCGACATGCAGCTGATCGCGGAGTCGTTCGACCTGCTCCGGCACGCGGGCGGCTACGCACCCGCCGAGATCGCCGACGTGTTCCGCACCTGGAACACCGGGCGGCTCGACTCCTACCTGATCGAGATCACCGCCGACGTGCTCGCGCACGTCGACTCCTCCTCCGGCAAGCCGTTCGTCGACGTCGTCGAGGACGCCGCCGAGCAGAAGGGCACCGGCCGCTGGACGGTGCAGATCGGCCTCGACCTGGGCGTCCCGATCTCGGGCATCGCCGAAGCCGTCTTCGCGCGTTCGCTGTCCGGGTCCAAGTCGCTGCGCGCGGCGGCCCGCGGGCTCGGCGGTCCTTCGGCCGCGCCGCTGTCGGGTGCCTCGCTGGAACGTTTCGCCGACGACGTCGAGCAGGCGCTGTACGCGTCGAAGGTCGTCGCGTACGCGCAGGGCTTCAACCAGATCCAGGCGGGCGCGACCGAGTACGGCTGGGACATCGACCTCGGCAAGGTCGCCTCGATCTGGCGCGGCGGCTGCATCATCCGCGCGAAGTTCCTCAACGACATCACCGCGGCCTACGCCGACGAGCCGGAGCTGCCGACGCTGCTCACCTCGGGCGGTTTCCGCAAGGCGGTCGAGGACGCGCAGGACTCGTGGCGCTCGGTGATCTCGACGGCGGTCAAGCTCGGCATCCCGACGCCGGGCTTCTCGACGGCGCTGGCCTACTACGACGGCCTCCGCGCGGACCGGCTGCCGGCCGCGCTGGTGCAGGGCCAGCGGGACTTCTTCGGTGCGCACACCTACCGGCGGGTGGACCGGGAAGGCTCGTTCCACACGGCCTGGGCCGCCGACGGCCGCCCGGAGTCCGGCGCCTGACGCGCGACGCGCGGGCCCTCCCCCCTCGGAGGGCCCGCGCGGCCGGGAGGACCCCCCTGGTCCTCCCCGATCAGAGGAGCGTCACGAGGACCACCGCGAGCACGACGGCCCACCAGAGCGGTCTCACTGCCCCCTGGCGGCGAGGAGCTCCGCCAGCACCTCCAGGATCTTCGCCTCGGCCTTGTCCTTCTTGACGCCCAACCCGTCGAGCACCTCGAAGCCGCTGCCTTCGCCCTGTTCCAGCAGCGCCAGCAGCAGGTGCTCGGTGCCGATGTAGTTGTGCCCCAGCCGCAGGCCTTCGCGCATGGTCAGCTCGAGGGTCTTCTTGGCGGCCCCGGAGAAGGGGACCACGTTCGGCACTGGGTCGGTCGGCTCGGGCAGCCGCGCTTCGGCGGCTTCGCGGACGGCGTCCAGCGAGACGCCCTGGGCCAGGATCGCCCCGGCCGCCAGCGCGGCGGGCTCGGTCAGCAGGCCCAGCACGATGTGCACGGTGTCGATCTCCGGGCTCGCGTGGTCCACCGCCGCCTTCTGGGCCTCGACGACGACGTGGCGAGCCCGGTCGGTGTAGCGGCCGTAGAGGCGTTCGATGGCGCCGCTCGGGTCGCCGCCGGGATCGACCTTCGGCACGAACCGCTTCTGGGCCGCCTGTTTCGTGACGCCCATGCTGGCGCCGATCTCGGTCCAGGACGCCCCGGACCGCCGGGCCTGGTCGACGAAGTGGCCGATCAGGTGGTCCGCCACTTCGCCGAGGTGCTGACCCACGTACACCGCGTCGGTGAGCTGGGCGAGGGCGTCTTTGTCGTTGTTGCTCTTGATGGCGTTGATGAGGTCGTCGAGCTTGACGTTGGTCGGTAAGGTCATGCCGTCAACTGTAGGTTGACGACCAGCCAGCGTCAACCTTGAGTTGACGATCTTAGGCGAACGGCAGCCCGACGTAGTTTTCGGCGAGGCTCGTCGCCGCCGCGCGTGACGACGTCGTGTAGCGCAATTGCGACAGCTGGAGCTGCCGCGCGAAGCCGTCCGCGTGCGGATCGGTGTGCAGCATCGTCGTCATGAACCAGGAGAAGTGCTCCGCCCGCCAGACCCGGCGCAGACAGGTGTCCGAATAGGCCGCGGCGAGCGTGTCGTCGCCGCGCAGCAACGCTTCCAGGGCGCGCGCCAGCGCCCGGACGTCGGCGATGGCCAGGTTCATGCCCTTCGCGCCGGTCGGCGGCACGATGTGCGCGGCGTCGCCGGCCAGGAACAGCCGCCCGTGCCGCAGCGGCTCGGCGACGAAGCTGCGCATCGGCGTGATGCCCTTGTCGAGGATCGGCCCATCCCGGAGCGTGAAGTCGCCCTCGACCTCGAGCCGCGCGGTCAGCTCGGCCCAGATCCGGTCGTCGGACCAGGCTTCGAGGGACTCCGCGGGATCCACCTGGAGGTAGAGCCGGGTGATCTCCGGCGTGCGCATGCTGTGCAGCGCGAACCCGCGTTCGTGGTGGGTGTAGATGAGCTCGTGGTGCGACGGCGGCGTCCGCGCGAGCACCCCCAGCCACACGAAGGGGTACTCGCGCTCGTACACCGTCAGCGCACTGTCCGGAATGGACGGGCGGCAGATCCCGTGGAAGCCGTCGCAGCCCGCGACGGCGTCGCACTCGATGGTCTTCACGTTGCCTTCGCCGTCACGGTGACGAACGCGCGGCCGATCACTGTCCACATCGGACAGATTCACGTCCGAAACCTTGAAGGAAATCGGCCACCCGCGAGCCTCGTGCGCGTCGATGAGGTCCTTGACGAGTGCAGGAGGAACGAAAGCAGCAGCCCGGCCGGTCCGGCGCCGATCACCGCGACCTGCGTGCGCATCACGCCGCTCGCGACTTCAGGTGCGCCTTGAGGTCGAAGGCGCTGGCTTCGAGGTCGGCGTACGCGGGCTTCGGCTCGGCGGTGAACAGGCGGCGCGCGGCGATGTGGTCGGCGGGCCGGTTCACCGACTCGACGGCGATGAGGACGTCGTCGCGGAAGGACAGCACGGAGAACTTGCCTTCCGCCGGGTCGCCCGCGACCACCGTCCGGTCGGCGCCCGCGAGGATGCCGGCGATCTGCAGTTTCGCGCCCGCCTGGTCGGTCCAGAACCAGGGCAGGCTGGCGTACGGCTCGGCCGTGCCGGTGATCGCCGCGGCCACGCAGCGGGCTTGGTCGACGGCGTTCTGCACCGACTCCAGCCGGGTCTCGGCGCCGGCCTGCACGCACGGGAAGTTGGCGCAGTCGCCGATGGCGAAGATCGTCTCGTCCGCTGTCCGCAGGTGCGCGTCGACGACGACGCCGTTGCGCACCGGCAGCCCGGCGGCCTCGGCGAGCGTCGTCTCGGGCACCACCCCGACCGCGACGACGACCAGGTCGGCAGGCAGCCGGGTGCCGTCGGACAGCTCGACTTCCCGCACCCGCGAATCGCCGTGCATGGCCGTGACGCCCTGGCCGAGCACCACCGTGTGCCCGGCGTTGCGGTGCAGGCCGGCGAAGTAGGCGGAGATCTCCGGCGTCGCGACGCGGTTGAGCAGGCGGTCCTGCGCCTCGACGATCGTCACCGGGCGGCCGGCGTGCGAGGCGAACTCCAGGCCGATGAACCCGCCGCCGGCGACGACGACGTTCTCCGCTCGGGAGAGGGACTCGCGGAGCCGGTCGGCGTCGTCGCGGGTGCGCAGGGTCAGCACGCCCGGGAGGTCCGCGCCGGGCACGGGCAGCGTCCGGTTGCGGGCGCCGGTGGCCAGGATCAGGAAGTCGTAGTCCAGCTCGCGGCCGTCTTCGAGCTCGGCTTTCCGCGCCGCACGGTCGATTCCCGCCACCCGGCCGGCGACCAGCTCGATGTCCTTCTCGGCGAAGAAGTCTTCACCGCGCAGGTGCAGCTGTTCGAGCCCGGCTGTCCCGGCGAGGTAGGCCTTCGACAGCGGCGGCCGCTGGTACGGCACGCCCGGCTCGTCCCCGACCAGCACGACCCGGCCGGCGAAGCCCCGGTCCCGCAGCGAAGCCACGGCCTGGAACCCGCTCTGACCGGCACCGACGACGAGCACGGTGGTCATTCCTTCTCCTCACCCCATCCGGCAGCCCCTGGTCTCATCCGACCACAACCGGCTCAAGCCGTCGAGGAGCCATCGGCCGGTCGCACCGCCCGGGGCGCCCCCAGCACCCGCGAAATCCCGCGCGCCGCGGCCCGGACCGCCGGGACCAGCGTCCGCGGGTCCGTCCCCTCCGCCGGGACGACCACCGAAATCGCGGCCACGACCTCGTCCGTGGCGTCGCGGACGGGCGCCGCCACCGACAGGGCGACCAGCTCGACCTGGCCGTCGCTGATCACGTGACCGTCGCGACGGACGTCGGCCAGAACCCTCCTCAGCAGCACCGGCGAGGCGATCGTCTTGGGCGTGAACGTCTTGAGCGGGCCGGCCAGGACTTCCTCCTGGACCTCGGCGGGGGCGTGCGCGAGGAGCACCAGGCCGACACCGGTGGCGTGCGCGGGCAGCCGCCCGCCGACACGGGTCAGGACGTTGACGGCGCCGCGGCCGGAGATGCGCTCGACGAACACGACTTCGGGCCCGTCGAGCACGGCGAGCTGCACGTTCTGGTGCGTGGCTTCGTAGAGGTCTTCCAGGAACGGCATCGCGCTCTCCCGCAGCTCCGCGCCGTGCGGGGCGAGCGAGGCGACTTCCCACAGCCACAGCCCGACGCGGTAGGCGCCGGTTTCGTCGCGCACGAGGGCACCGCGCCGGGTGAGCTCGCCGGCGAGCCGGTGCGTGGTCGACAGCGGGAGCCCGGCCCGCCGGCTGAGCTCGGACAGCGTGAGCCGCGGCCGTTCGGCGGTGAAGGCGCCCAGGAGGTCCAGGACGCGATCCACCACCGAGGGCGGCCGCCGCGCGCTGTGTCTCACCCCTCTTCGTCGTCCGGGAGCAGCGGGCGCATGAACGTGCGCCGGTACCGCACCACGCAGCCGCTCTCGTCGCGGATCTTGTCGGCCTCGATGAAGTCCGGGTCGACGCCGAACAGCGTCCGGTAGCGCTCGTACGCGGCCAGGCTTTCGAAGCTGAACAGCGCCCGGGCTTCGTCGCTCGCCCCCTCCGCGGGGAGGAAGTACCCGTGGTGGATCCCGCCTTCGCGCTGGACCAGCCGCATCCACGCGGCGGCGAAGCGTTCGAAGTCGGGGAGCTTCGCGGGGTCGATGACGTAGTCGACGACGCAGGTGATCATCAGTGGCCGCCCCAGACGCGGTCGGCCGTCGCGACGAGCAGCTCGAGCTTGCGCAGCTGGTCGTCCGGGGTCAGGTCGTTGCCCTCTTCGGTCGAGGAGAAGCCGCACTGCGGTGACAGGCAGAGCCGGTCGATGTCGACGTACTGCGACGCCTCTTCGATCCGCCGCACCAGGACGTCCGGGTCCTCCAGCTCCGGCCGCTTGGTCGTGACCAGGCCGAGCACCACCTTCTTGTCCTTCGGCACGAACCGCAGCGGCTCGAACCCGCCGGAGCGCTCGTCGTCGTACTCGAGGAAGAACCCGTCGACGGCCAGTTCGCCGAACAGCGCCTCCGCGACGAACTCGTAGCTGCCCTCCGCGGCCCAGGACGAGCGGAAGTTGCCGCGGCACAGGTGGGTCGTCACGGTCAGGCCCTCGGGCCGGCCTTCGAGCGCCGCGTTCATCGTCGCGATGTTGCGCAGGTGCTGGGTGTCCGGGTCGCCGCCCATCCGCGCGACGAGCTCCCGCTGCGCCGGGTCGTTCAGGTAGGCGAGGCTGGTGTCGTCGAGCTGCAGGTACCGGCAGCCGAGGTCGCTCATCGCGCGGACCTGCGCGGAGTAGGCCGCGCTGAGGTCGGCGAAGAACTCCTCGAGGTCCGGGTAGACGCTCTCGCTGACCGCGGCCCGGCCGCCGCGGTAGTAGACCATGCTCGGCGACGGGATGGTCAGCTTCGGCGTCACGCCCGGGTCCACATGGGACTGCAGGAACCGGAAGTGGTCGGCGAAGATCGGCTCGTCGAGCCGCACCTTGCCGTCGACCTGCAGGCCCGGCGGGCTGAACTCGAGGTCGCCCGCCAGGTTGTGGAACTTGACGTGCAGCCGCTGGTCGCTCTTCGAGATGCCGCCGAGCGCGTAGATGAAGTCCATGTGCCAGGACGCGCGCCGGAACTCGCCGTCGGTCGCCGAGCTCAGCCCGGCGGCCTTCTGCATCTTGATGACGTCGCGGATCGCGTCGTCCTCGACCGCGCGGAGCTGCTCCGCGTTGATCTCACCGCTTTCGTGCCGCCGTCGTGCGTCGCGGAGCACCGGGGGCCGCAGCAGGCTCCCCACGTGATCGGCGCGAAACGGCGGGCCCACCTGGGAAATGCCACCCGAAGTCATGCACCGATGGTCACACATTCCCGGCCGTCGCGCCGCCCCCCGGAACAAGATCATCCCGCGCGGGACTTGCTACCGTCGGCGCTCATGACGGAATCCGCGGTCCACCCGGTCGACCAGGGGCTGCCCGCCGGCCGGCTGGCCCTGCTCGGCCTCCAGCACATGTCGATCATGTACGCCGGTTCGGTCGCCGTGCCGCTGATCGTCGGCAGCGCGCTGAAGCTCGACCCGGCGACGATCGGGCTGCTGGTCAACGCCGATCTGCTGGTCGCGGGCGTCGCGACGCTGATACAGGCCATCGGCATCGGGAAGCTGCTCGGCATCCGGCTGCCGGTGGTGGCCGGGGCGACGTTCACCGTGGTCAACCCGATGATCCTGATCGCGTCGCAGTACGGCCTGACCGCGGTCTACGGCGCCATGATCGCCTCCGGCGTGTTCGGGCTGCTCATCGCGAGGCCGTTCGCGAAGCTGATCCGGTTCTTCCCGCCGCTGGTCACCGGGACCCTGCTGCTGGTCATCGGCGTCTCGCTGCTCGGCCCGGGCGCGGCGATGATCGCCGGCCACGACCCGGCGTCACCGGACTACGCGGCGCCGTCGCACATCGGGCTGGCGTTCGGCGTGCTCGCGCTGCTCGTGCTCTTCACGCGGGTGCTGCGCGGGTTCGCCAACCAGGTCGGGCCGCTGCTCGCGCTGGCCATCGGGCTGGTCGTGGCGATCCCGATGGGGCTGGTGCACTGGGACGGCCTGCGCGCGGCCGGCTGGTTCGGACTCGCCTCGCCGTTCCACTTCGGCGCGCCGACGTTCCCGGTCGCGGCGATCCTGTCGATGTGCGTGGTCATGCTGGTGACGTTCACCGAGTCGACCGCCGACATGATCGCCGTCGGCGAGATCACCGGGCGCCCGCCGACCGACGCCGACCTCGCGCGCGGCCTGGCCACCGACGGCGTCTCGGCCGTGCTCGGCGGCGTGATGAACTCCTTCCCCGACACGGCGTTCGCGCAGAACGTCGGCCTGGTGCGGATGACCGGCGTGCGCAGCCGCTGGGTGGTCGCGGTGACCGGCGGGATCCTCGTGCTGATGGGCCTGGTGCCGAAGGTCGGCGCGTTCATCGCGGCCATCCCGGAACCGGTGATCGGCGGGGTCGCGGTGGTGATGTTCGCGATGGTCGCCGCCGTCGGCGCGCAGAACCTTCGCACGGTGGAGTTTTCCGGCAACCACAACACTTTCGTCGTCGCGGTGGCCCTCGGGGTAGGCCTGCTGCCGGCGTTCGCACCGGACATCTTCAAGCACTTCCCGGCTTGGCTGCAGACGATCTGCGGCAGCTCGATCACGGTGGCGGCAGTGCTCGCCTTCGCGCTGAACCTGCTGTTCAACCACCTCGGCCGTCGCTCGGAGCCGGATCTGCTCGAGGCACCCTGAGCAGCCGGTCGACGAGCACGGTTCCGGTGCCCGGCTCGACCGCGCGCCGGAACAGCACGCGCAGGTAGAGCGGGGCCAGAACGAAGTCGAGCACCTCGTCGACCGACGGCACCGGCTCACCGCGCGCCTCGGCCTTGTCGAGGGTGGCCTGCAGGTCGTCGCCGCGGGCCCGGAGGTACTCGAGCGGCTTCTCGTCCGGCCGCAAGGTGGCGACGAGCGCGCGGAGCAGGATCTGGCCGTGCCGGTCGCGCATCGCGCGTTCGACGCCCTCGGCCCAGCCGAGCAGGTCGCCGCGCAGCGAGCCGGTGTCCGGGATCGGGGACGTCGACCGCAGGCGCGTCACCGCCGCGTCGAGTAGCAGCGCGTCACGGCTGCCCCAGCGCCGGTAGATGCTGGTGGGGTTCACGCCCGCCCGCTCGGCGATCTTCGGGATCGCCGCGTCGATCTCCCCGGCGGCGAGCAGCTCGACGACGGCGTCGTGCACCGCGTCGCGGACACGGGCACTGCGGCCGCCGGGTCGGGTCATTCACCCATCCTAAAGCAAAGCCGCTTGCCTTAGTGGTCGAGCTATGGCTAGCCTTAAGTCAAATCCAATTGCCTTAAGGAGTTCTCGATGGCCCGCAAGATGACCAAGGACGAGCGCGAAGCGTTCCTCGCCGAGCCCCAGGTCGGCGTGCTGAGCGTTGCGGCCGAGCCCGGGCGGGCGCCGCTGACCACGCCGATCTGGTACCGCTACGAGCCGGGTGGCGACGTCGTCGTGATGACGTCACCGGGCCTGCGGAAGGCCCGGCTGATCGAGGCGGCCGGCCGGTTCGCGCTGTGCGTCCAGCAGCAGGACGGCGTCTACAAGTACGTCTCGGTCGAGGGACCGGTGGTGGAGTCGTGGCCGATGACGAAGGCGGAGCGGCACGAGATGGCGGCGCGCTACCTGCCGCCGGGCGTGAGCGAGGCCTACACCGACGCGACCGACGAGGCCCACGGGAGCAACATCGCGATCGTGATGCGCCCGGAGCGCTGGAACACCTCGGACTTCAGCGACCTCGCGGAGCGGCTGGCCTGATCACCAGCAGATGACCAGGAAGCACGTCGTCGGCCGGGGCGGTGCCGAAGTCGGGGTCGGGGTCGGCGGGCGGCCGCCGGGCGACGTCGGGTTCCCGGTCGGCGGGGGTGTCGTCGAGGCGCCGCCGGTGGTCGCGGGGGCGGAGCCGGACGGTGTGGCGGTCGGCGTCGCGGACCCGGGTCCGGAACCGATTCCGGCGGTTTCGGTGGCCGGGTTGCGGCCCGGCACCTCGGTCACGGTGCCGCGGTGCTCGTTCGACGCCGTGACGACATCGCCGCCGGTGCCGCCACCGATCCCACCGTCCGGCGGTGAGTCCGTGGCCTGGTCGGCGCCGCCCAGCCCGGTGGTGCGCTGTGGGAAGGGGATGACCTGGATCTGGTCGACCGGGGAGGCGTCCTCGCGCTCTTTGCCGCCGAAGGCGACCAGCGCCGCGGCGGCGCCGCAGCCCACGATGACGGCGAGCATCACCGCGACCACTCGCCAGCGCGACTGGCCCGGTCCCGGACGGTCGCCCCAGCCCTCGCGCACGAGCAGCTCGGCGACCGATACCTCGTCGTTCACCCCGGCAGACCTTCCCGAGAGGCCTTTCGGCCGACATCGTGGCCGTATTCTTACCCCAAAAGCCCCCCGAACGGGTGAAGGTCCGGCAAAAATTCGTCACGTAACGCAAAGTCTGACAGTGAGTGACATCCACAGCGTTTTCTAAGCTGGCACTCGTGATACTCCCAGCATGACCCCCGAAGCTCAGTCCATGCTGCTGAGAGCCGAACGGCCGATCCCCTCGATCGCCGTCGCGCGCCGCAGTCCGTGGGCGTTGCTCCGGTACGTCCCCAACCCGAAGACGACGCCGTTCACCTTCGGCTACCTGGTCGTTCTGCTGGCCACGACGCTGCTGCTCGAGTTCGCCGACCCGGCGCTGACGACCCGGCTGCTCCAGCTCTCCAGCACCGACGCCCACAACCTGTGGCGGCGCCCGCTGACCTCCCTGCTGAGCAGCGCGATCTGGCTGCCCGGCGAAAACTGGCTCGTCTACGCCCTGATCTTCGCGATCGCCGTCGCGCCGCTGGAACGCCGGTTCGGCGCCCGCCGCACGGCGCTGGTGTTCCTCGCCGGCCACATCGTGGCCACCCTCGTCACCGAACTGCCGGTGATGGCGCTGATCAGTGCGCACGTGCTGCCGAACTCGGCCGGGCACTGGCTCGACATCGGCGTCAGCTACGGCTTCTTCACCACCGCCGGCGCGCTGGTGTTCCTCCTGCCCGGCCGCGCGCGCCTGCTGGCGCTGGCCGCGACGGAGGCGTTCATCGCGGCGATCTGGCTGAGCGACGACCCGACGAGCCTCGACTCGATCGTCACGCTGCTCGGCCACGCGTTCGCCGCGCACTTCGGGCTGCTGGTCTGCGGACCGTGGCTGCGGGAGCGCATCCGCAGGCCGAGCCCGGATTTCGCCGGGTAGGCACGGGCCGGAGTCGGTGGTGTAATCGACGAGCCACACGCCGACTTCACGGGGGACGGACGCACATGCAGGCCGACTCGCTCGCCGAACTGGTCGAGCTGAGTCCGGACGCGATCTGCGTGCACGAGCACGGCGTGCTCACCTACGCCAACCGCGCGGCCCTCGAAACCTTCGCCGCGCGTTCCGCCGACGAGGTCGTCGGCCGCCGGTTCACCGAGTTCGTCGCCGAGGACGCGCAAGCCGTGCTGGTCGAGAAGCTCGTCCAGCTGACGGAGCCGGGGCAGGCCAGCGAGCCCGTCGAAGCGCTGATGTCCCGGCTGGACGGCAGCAAGTTCGCCGTCGAGACGGTGCTGGTGCGCCTCGGGGAGGCCGCGTACCAGGTCGTCATGCGCGACATCACGGCGAAGAAGGCGGCCGCCGACGCCCTCCGCTACCAGGCCGCACTGGTGTCGCACGTCAGCGACGCGCTGATCGCGACCACCGGCGAAGGCGTCGTGACCAGCTGGAACCCGGCCGCCGAGGCAGTATACGGCTGGACGGCGGCCGAAGCGGTCGGGCGGCGCGCGAGCGAGCTCGTCGGCGCACCGCTGGACCTGCCGGCCATCCGGCGCGGCGGCGGCGTCGCGGAAGCGGTGCACCGGCACCGCGACGGCGCTCCCCTGGCGGTCCGCGTCTCGGCAGCCGAGATGAACGACGGGTACGTGCTCGTCTGCGCCGACGAAACCGCGCGGCGGCGGGCGGAGCAGAACTACCGCACGGTCGTCGCGTCGCTCGACGAAGGCGTGCTCGTGATGGGCCCCGGTGGGCTCATCGAAGCGGCGAACCCGGCGGCCTGCCGGATCCTCGGCGTCGCCGAAGCCGACCTGATCGGCGTCCCGTGCCACACGCTGACGCTGTTCACCGAATCCGGGAAGTGGATCCCGCCGGAGGAGATGCCGTCGGTGCAGACGCGGCGGACCGGGGTCACGCACAACGGCCTGGTCGTCCGCCTGCGCCGGCCGGACGGCCGCGACGTCTGGGTGTCGCTGACCTCGCGGCTGCTCGCTCCGGACGACCCGGCGGCGATGGCCGTGGTCACGTCGTTCACCGACATCACCGAGACCCGCGCGATCAGCGCGCAGCTCGCCTACGACGCCACCCACGACCCGCTGACCCGGCTGGCGAACCGGACCCTGGTGCTCGGCGGGCTCGACGCCCGCGAGCGGGGCGCGGTCACCGTGCTGTTCCTCGACCTGGACAAGTTCAAGGTCATCAACGATTCGCTCGGGCACTCGGTCGGCGACCAGGTGCTGCGGATCGTCGGCGAACGCCTGCGCCGCAGCTCCGGTCGCGACGACCTGGTCGGCCGGCTCGGCGGCGACGAGTTCGTCGTCGTCACCGCCGAAGTCACCGACCCCGTCGAGGTCCACGCGCTGGCCGAACACCTGCGGGCCGCGCTGGCCGAGCCGATCGGCGTCCTCGGCAGGCAGCTGCACCTGGACGCGAGCATCGGCGTCGTGCTCGTCGGCCGCGACGACCGCCGCAGCGCCGAGGACCTGCTGCGCGACGCGGATGTCGCGATGTACCAGGCGAAATCGCTCGGCCGCGGGCGGCACCACTTCTTCGACGTCGGCCTGCGCGAGCGGATGCAGCGACGGCTGCGGATGGAGCAGGACCTGCGCTACGCGGTCCACGACGGCCAGCTTTGGCCCGCCTACCAGCCGGTCGTCGACCTGCGGACCGGCGAGATGGTCGCGGTGGAGGCGCTGCTGCGGTGGACGCACCCCCGGCACGGCGCGATTTCGCCGGCGGAGTTCATCCCCCTCGCCGAAGAAAGCGACCTGATCAACGTCATCGGCAAGGAGATGCTGCGCGCGACGACCCGCGAGCTCGCCGCGCGGCGCGTGCAGCAAGGCCTGGACCTGACGCTGAAGGTCAACCTCTCCGCCCGCCAGCTCGACGACCCGCACCTGGTGCCCGCGGTCCAGGACGCGCTGGCGGCCACCGGGCTGCCGGCCGGCGCGCTGTGCTTGGAGGTCACCGAAAGCGCGTTGATGCGCGACCAGGAAGCGGCCGCGGAAGTGCTGGCGTCGCTGCGTTCCCTGGGCGTGCTCCTGGCGATCGACGACTTCGGCACGGGTTATTCGTCGCTCGCGCAACTGCGCCGGCTGACGCTGGACACGCTCAAGATCGACCGTTCGTTCATCACCGGGATCGCCGAGTCGCGGGACGCGGAGGCGATCGTCACGAGCATCATCGCGATGGCCCACGCGGTGGACCTGACGGTGATCGCCGAGGGCGTCGAGTCGGCGGAGCAGCTGGAGCTGCTCCGCGCGCTCGGCTGCGACCAGGCGCAGGGCTACCACCTCGGCCGCCCCGTCTCGGCGGCCGAGCTGTTCGATCAGTAGACGTTCTTCAGCCGCTCCAGTTCGTCCGCGGTCAGCTCGATGCCCAGCTCCTTGAGGGTGGTGTCGAGCTCGTCGGGCGCGACGGTGGCGGCTTCCCTGCTGCCGCCGGGCTTTTCGACGGTGAGTTCTCGCCCGAGGAGCGTGCGGCTGACGCCCGGCTCGATCGTCATGATCACCAGGCGGCCGGTGAACGGCGACTTCGGGTGCGTCGACGTGTAGTGGTGGTAGACCTCGTAGTCGATGGGGTGCATCTCGTTGAGGCGGAATTCGAGGATGTCCTCGTCTCCCTTCTGCAGCGTCCACCAGCCGTCGTTCTGCTTGATGCGATGCGGCCACCCGGCTTGGTCGACCTCGTGGCCGTCGACGAGCGGCATGGGATCGAGGATCCCGGCCCCGAACCCGACGTCGGCGAGGAACTGCCGGCCGTCCACGTCCACGACGAGCGTCATGTGGGTGTAGGGCCCGGGCCGCCGCGGCTGCACGCGCGCGGAAAGCCGGTGCACGGTGTAACCGAGCTGTTCGAGGACGGCGGCGAAGAGGCCACTGTGTTCGTAGCAGTAGCCGCCCCGCCGCCGTCCGACGAGCTTCGCGCTCACGACGTCGAGCGAAATCCCTTGGTGCTGCCCGAGAACGACGTCGACGTTCTCGAACGGGATGGCTTTCACGTGCGCCCGCATGAGATCGGTGAGCGCGGCTTCGGACGGCGCCCGCCGAGGCTGCCCGACACGCGCGAGGTAGGCGTCGAGATCGACGGCGCCGATGCCCCATTCCCCTTCGGTGGTCATGGGTCCATGGTGGACCCTCGACCGCACTGGAGGTCAACCTTCGTGAACGATCTTCCGCACCTCGACCGCGGTGTACTGGGCGTCGGGGATCTTCGCGGCCAGCTCGACGGCCCGCGCTTCGCTCTCGACGTCGACGATGTAGTAACCGCAGAGGAAGGCGTCGGACTCGACGAAGCCACCGGTTTTGGTGTGCGCCACGCCGTCCTTGACCTGGACGGTCGTAGTTTCGGCGGGTTCGGCGAGCGCCTTCGTCTCGACCATCTCGCCCGACTCGGTGACGAGTTTGATGAAGGCACCGTGCCCTTCGTAGACGCCGTTCTTCTGCTCGTCGGTCAGGGTGGCCCAGAGGGTGGGGTTCATGTGGAGGGTCAGCAGGTAACGCATGGTCGGCTCCCGGTGTCGGCGGCGGCCCGCGATCGGGCTGCCTTCGCCGGTGGGTCGATGCTGTCGCCGTGGACCGGACACGCCCTTCAGCGGTTCACTCGTTCGGCCTAGTCCGCGGCCAGTCTGCTTCGATGTCCGCCTTCTCAGCTGCGGCTGACGACGAGGTATCGCTCGTCCTCGATTTCGGCGCCCCACAACGCCGGATCGGTCAGCTGCCGGACAGTCGCTTCCTCCCGGTGCGCGCGCACGAGTTCCCGGCATTCGGCGGCGGTGATCCCGGCGCCGGTGGACCACCGGCCTTCGACGAGAAGCAGCAGGCCACCCGGCCGCAGCAGCCGAACCCACCGCCCCACGGCGGCGGCCGGGTCCGGCATGGCCCACAGCACGTGCCGCACCAGGACGACGTCGCAGGAGTGGTCCGGACAGGGCGGATCGGCCGCATCACCCAGCCGCAGCTCGACCTGGAGGCCCGCGGTCTTCGCGCGGGCCGCGTCGAGCATCCGCTCGGAGAGGTCCACCCCGCAGACTTCGTGCCCGGCCTCGGCCAGGAGCAGGGTGAGGCTGCCGGTCCCGCACCCGAGATCGACAACCCCGGCAGGCGCCGGCGGCAGCAGGGGCAGAAGCAGCTCAGCCCAGGCGGCACGGACGACGGGATCCCGCAGGCCATGATCGGGCTGCTCGTCGAACGTGGCTGCTTCGGCATCCCAGACGTTCTGCGTCACGGGGGACATGATGCCTGGAGACACCGACATTTTCCGCCGGCCCGGCAACGCCCGCGACACCCGGTGTTCCTGGACACAAGAAAGCCGCCTCGACCCGAGGTCAAGACGGCTTCTTCGAACGGTGGCCAGGGCCGGGGTCGAACCGGCGACCTTCCGCTTTTCAGGTCTTGGGTTGTGAGTTCAGCATCGTCCGCGGATCGAATCAGCGCAGGTCAGCAAGCTTTGATGTCCGCTGTGCACGACGTTGAACGGTGACGGCTGAGACCCTCTTTGAGACCTTCCGGTGCACGCGGCAACCCTGACAGGTTCCCGGGAACGTTAACGCTGCGTGACCTTGGACCCGCAAGCTCCCAGGTGCCACCCACCAGGCTGGACACCGCGGCGACGAGCCTGGTGGGGGGCTTTAGGAGAGCGTAAGTGTCGACGCGTTGACCTGGTATTCGCTGACTGCTGTCCCCTGGGAGCCGGAGTTTCGGGGCGTCCTCGGAGTGTCGCGGGACAGCAGCCCTTCCCGACAGCGGCTCGATCGACCGAAAGATCGAGTCTGCCCGTCGGCGACTACAGGGCAAGTGCCTACCGATTTCCGGGCGAGGAGGGCGCACCGCCCGGCGGTGCTCAACTCGTCGTCCTCGCCACGATCACGGACGGCCGTGACCGCTGGAGACTGGCCCCCCTCTTGGGCACGGTGCAGCCCCGCGTAACCCCAGGTGAACTGCATGCGACTGATCTCCTAGAGCCAACGATACGACCGCAACAAGACACCCCCTTCGAGCTGCCAAAGGTACGGTGACCGCTGTGGATAGGCCCGACGAGCCGGAGTCTGCCGACAGAAGGGCGGAGACCGCACCTGCACCCGCGTCCGAGCCCTCAGAGGCCGAACGCCAAGACCACGGAGGCCCAGAAACTAGGCGGAAGGCGCGGCTGTCGAGCACGCTCGGCAAGGACCACGTGAAGACTTTCGTGGCAGCGTTCGTGGCGGCGTCCGTGACAGGAACTGCGGCTGTCCTCGCTTCATATATTTCTGCCAACGGCGCATATCAAGCCGCCATAGATCAACAGCAGACGAGCCGAAAATCTGCCCTAAAAGATGAGGCGCGGATCAAGCGTTCGCAAGTTTATGCGACACTGCTTGACGCGGCGAACGATTTTGAACTGAGAAGTAACAATCTGGCTGACGAACACAGTCGCGCACTTGTATCAAAACCGCAAGTTTCGACCGATCAAAACATCGCCCACGCCTGGCAGGATTCGAAACAATCTTTTCAGAGCGCACTCAATCAGGCATACGTTTACGGTAGCGGTGAGGCGTGGGCTCTCGCCTCAGCGTTGGCTTCAATTCTTCCGTCAGGTGTCGGTTCAACGGTCCGCTTCCAACCTGTAGATGACAACGCCTTCAGATTGGCGTACTTGAAATTTCAGAACCGAATGCGGTGCGAGGTGCCGGCGGAACCCGTGATCGATTGCCAATAAAGCGATATCTTTAGTGTGACGACGCCGTCAATCAGCGGGTCGACCAGGTGTTTGTGCCCCAGCTACCCTAGTCGGCGAAGTAGGCGACGCTGGGTGTCAACTGGTGCTCGTGGTCAAGCGAGCAGGCATCCACGGCGAGGGTGCCGGCCGAGCCGGGTGGGCTGGCCGCCGTCAGCTGCTGGTACGCGACCGGGTCGAACGCGAAAACACTCGCAGAGGTGATGGACAGGGCGCCCCTCAGGTTCCCGTGCACAAAGAGGCGCCCTGGTCCGACTTGGCTTCTGACTCCTAACTTGCGCCGACGTGGAGCGGCCCGAGGGTCAGAGGTGCTTGAAACGCCCACGAGCAGAAGGCCATGACGACGATGATGACGACCACGAGCAGTGCTACGCGCAACGTGATTGCCCAGCTTGCAACCATCCACGCTGGCCAGGCAGCCCGCCTTTTCCGGTCGTCGTCATCTGGCATCTCTGCTGGAGGACGGCGTATTGTCACGGTGTACAAGCTCCTTCGTTTGGAGTTAGCACCGACTCGGCGCGCGACAGCTTGCTGGCAGGAGCGCGCCGGGCCGGCGTCCAGGCGGAGGCCCAGACGGCTCCCCGCAGGTGCGGGGAGCCGTCCTCTACTTTGGCCCTCGGTAACAATGCGTGGCTAGCCGAAACTGGAGCGTACGGTGAATGGCCGCCGCTGCGCGGTGAATGACGAAAATATTCGGCTGGGCACAATTGCAAACGCTAAGCAAATGACCGCTTAACGATTGCAGATTGGCGCCCGGCGTGGATTCCCGAAAACGAAAGAAATACCTTATGAGTCCCAACGTTCGACGTCAACTTAGTAAATAATTAACCTCACGCAGACTTCACGTAGTTACTCAGTGTTTGACGGCGTCCCGAAGTTTTCAACAATGCGTGACCACGCCACGCTTGTTTCTAACAACCTGTGACAGATGGTTCGCAGAGCGCGATAATTCAGAGAGCGCGACGAACGGTGAGTGGGAGTTCTATGACCGTGTTTGTCAAGAGCAGCGCGTATATCTCGTGATGAGCTGGCCTTCGCCGTGCTGCTGGGTCAGGGTCAGATGCCCAATCTGTGGCCCAGGATCAGGGCCGGACCAGCCGGCGATGCCGCCGAAGTCGAGCACGCAGGCGTCCACGGTGAGCGTGCCGGCCGGGCCGGGTTGGGTTGCCCGACCGGGGAGCCACAGGTGGTTGACGTAGCCGCTGGGGTCGACGACTTGAGCAGCGAGTGCCTGGATGGCTCCGGGGCAGTCTTCCCCGCCGTGGGCGTCGGCCAGCTGGCGCTGCGCGGCCGGGCTGAACACGAAGCATGCGTCGGCGACCGCCGTGGGAGTGGGCCGGGCGATGCGCTCGGCCAGGAAGTTCACCATGCTGGCCGGTGTCCGCGGCAAGATCCGCGCCACGGCCTGCTCGTGTGCCTGGGCTTGCTGCTGCCGCTCGATCGCGGCCTGCTCGGCCGCGTTCACCGCCAGCATCGTCGTGGACGTCACCATCAGCACCAGGCCGGCTACGACGGCGGCGAGCACGTGGAGCGTGCGGTCGCGTCGCCAGCCCAGCCGCGTCGCGGCGACTGCCCACCAGGGCGAGTACCGCCAGGACGCCCACGCCGATCGCCCACGGCCACCACGGCCAATCAGCCAGCCATCCCAGGGCCACCGCCACCGCCGCGGTAGTGGCCAGCAGCGGCCATCGGACGGCCCGCTCGATCGCCGCTCGCCGGGCCCGCCGCGCCTCGTCACGCTGCAACGCCCGACGACCGGCCGCCTCCCACCTGTCAAAGATCGTTCCCTCACCCATGCCGCCAGGATGCACGGTGAGCTGCAACGATGCCACTACCATCGAACGCGTGAGCGAACACCCGCGGCTGGACAAAACACCCGACACAAGCGAACCCGAGGACCTGCCGGTCCGCTCGCAGCGCGATCACGTCTGGTGCCTCAACCGCAAACACCGGTGGGCACTCGCCAACGGTGGCAGCGGCTACCACCACGCGCTCCGCCTCTCAACGCAGGTGTGCGCCCGCTGCTGGGCCCGGCGCCAACCACGAGCCCGGTGGCTGGTCGTCGACCACCGCACACCGATGCCCGCAGACCAGGCCGACCAGCTCGACGATCGCGGGGCAAGGATCCTCGTGGTGGCCCGCCGGCCAGCTGTCCGCGCCGGGGCCGGGCGGCTTGAGGTGCGGGTGCGCGGCATCGTCGTGGCGATCACCGAGCTGCAACTATGCGGCATCGACCACCGCGGGGTCGTCCGCCATATCCAGGTGGACCCCGCCCACCGACGGCGCGGATTCGGCACGCTGCTGCTGGACGCCGCACAAGCCCGCGGCCCCGGCTACCACTGGTCGACCGTCCGGCTCGACCAGTCCGAAGACTCACAAGACTTTTGGGCCTACCAGGACCCCGCCGAACCCCTTCACCTCGGAGAACCGCACTACTGCACCCACATGCGCGAGGCCAACGGCGAGTGGGTTTAGCGGACAACCACACCGCTAGTATTGAGAACGACCGAATACGAGGGACCTCTGTGGTTCAGCCGACCTAACCCCTAGGATTCTCACTCATGGCTGACGACGAACGAGCGCACCGAGCTGACGCCACCGAATTGGTGTCATCCGCCGCCGCGCTGGCCGAAGATTTCGTAGCTCCACTGGGTCAGCGTTGGATTCACGTCCAAGCCGTCGCTACACGCGCCGGAGACCTTGCCCGTGCGGTACCAGCCGAAGACCGCGCCACCCTAGTGGCCGCCGCATGGCTGCACGACATCGGCTATTCGCCAAGGATCAATCACACCGGATTTCACCCCCTGGATGGCGCACGGTTCTTGCGGCAAGCCGGATGGTCGGGTGAGATCGTCAATTTGGTGGCCCATCACTCGGGCGCTCGATTTGAAGCCGAGCAGCGCGGCATGAGTGTCGACCTCAAAGAGTTTCCCTTTGCGGACAACGCCGTCCTCGACGCCTTAGTTGCAGCCGACTTGACGACTGGCCCTCAGGGACAATCGCTTACTTATGACGAGCGAATCCAAGAGATCTTGCGGCGGTATCCACCGAACGATCCAGTTCATAAAACGTGGCTCCATGCCGCTCCGATCCTGAAAGAAGCCGTTCGGCGCGTTGAGGCCAAGTTAGCCTAGGTAGGGTGAGGAGCGCGTTGAATCAAGAGCATGTTCAATGCGCATTCGCATCGATGGGTGGATATTCAGTTTGTCAAGTTCGCTAGGCTTCACCCAGCGAACCGCCTTCGTTTCAGTGCCATCTTCGCGAGGCGTTCCGGAAATCCAGTTCCCCTCGAAACAAAGTGAGAACTGTTGGCGCACTTCGCCGTCGTCGTAAGCAATGACATGGCGCGGGTCCGTGTATGTTCCGATTAGGCGGCTGATTTCGACCTCCAGGCCAGTCTCTTCGCGCACCTCCCTCACCGCGGTGTCAATAATCCGCTCACCGGCATCATGACCTCCACCCGGAAGCGCCCAGAGGTCGTTGTCTACCTTGTGAATAAGGAGCAAGCGGCCGTCTTTGTCGCGGATCGCGACCGTCACCGACGGTACAACGCTGTTGGCCCTCGGAGCCTTGGGGTCGTCGAAGTAGTCAACGCGGGGCATCGGCGCTAGCCTTCCTGGCTAATTTCCGGGTTCGCATTCTTCCATGTCAACTCAAAGGACTTCATGTAGTGGCCCCACATTTGTCCATTGGGTACTTTGTGGAGGTGCAAGACGGGACTTTGCCCAGCCAAAGCGCCATGAGCGTGCCCGTTGACAAGTAGGTCGTCATCAAACCTGTAGATCGAGTTATAAAGGACAGTTGAGTGAGTTCGCACCTCGACACCGTCAAGGTCGACGACGTCGGACAAGTAGCGGCGCATGAGTTGAATGCGTCCTTCGAGGCCGCCCGGCGTGCCCTCGTCGATGGCTCGCCGCTTGACTGCGTCCGAAGACTCGTCGCCCACTAATATTCGAAATGTGACGCCATTGGCCGCCTTTTCGCGAATGAGCGGTATTAAGTCGTATTGCTCAACAAGGAATGCGCCCGAAAACACGAGAACGTCCATACTGTCACTGACGCGCGTCAGTAGTTCACTCCAGTTCGCTCCGGTGATGGCCGACCGGGAGGGGTACAGGTGAACGAGTTCGGATTCGACGGCTGCCGGACGTGGCAAGCCTCCCAATTCAGGCCAGAGATCCACCTCCCGGACCTTGAGCAGGCTGGCCAACGCGACCCGCGTTTCGCGGTGCGGTTGTCGATGCTCTTGACTGATCCACCGCTCAACCGTCTTGCGATCGCGGTGCAGCGCCGCCGCAAGCGAGTCGACGGTCAATCCCGCGGCCAGCATCGCTGTGCGGAGACGGTCATTAGCCATGATGGTCGCTCCTCGGGCCGGCGGGGCGCTCGGGACGTTTCAAGGGACGTTTCGTCCGGCGTGGACGTCTCAAAGCGTCCCCGCAAACGTGGTTTCGACGTCCTCTGAGCTGGTGTTTTCTTGAGTCAGGGCAGCGGACACACCGCTCCGGCTCGGACCCAGGAGGTACCAGATGGCAAAGAACAACGGTGGCCTGATAATCCCGACGTCGAAGCGTGGCGGCCTGCTCAAGGGGGCCCTCGTGATCCTGGGCATCGGCGCGCTGGTACTCGTGATCAAGCACCCTGTGGATGCGGCCAGCATGACCACGGCCGCCGTGAGTGGAATCGGTGACGCCTTCGACAGCGTGGCGACGTTCCTTCGGAGCCTGCACTAGCCCTGCTCCAGGCGATCAACCCGCTCACGGAGGGTTCGCACCTCCGCCTGTAGTTCAACGACCGTCCGGCGCAGGTCTCGCGGACTTGGCGAGTCTCCGACACTTTCGGCCGGCGGTTCGTCTGACACGTAGACACCGACCGCGGCCCGAACTATCAACCAGCCCTCGTCGTGCAGGATACCTACCGCTTTTTGGAGCGTAGGCAGGGAAACCCTGTGCTGCTCAGCTAGTGCCCGATTTCCCGGAAGTCGTTCCCCTGGCGTTAAGCGCCCCTCTGCAATGTCCGAGCGGATTGCCGCCGCAACACGTTCGTAGGCCGCCAAGCCAGCGGTTCCAGTCGCCATACGAACAGTCTACCGAGCCGACCAGCACTGACCAATCATCACCCGGATGATGTAGTGACGCCCTGACCAATACTGACTAATGTCAGCACTTGTCAGCAACGACCCGGAAGGACTCGCACGATGAGCACCCCCGCACGCACTGCCCGTCGCAAGATCGAGATGGACGCTGCCGAGCTGGACTTCGACTATTTCGCCGACACCACCAGCCTCGCCGGTGACGGCGTCCTGGTGGACGACTTCGACAACGTTGCTGAGCTGGTCGACCTCTACGCGGAGATCGCGGAGATCGAGGAAGCGCTGGCCGAGCTGGAGCGCCCGGTGGCCCAGGTGATCGCGCTGCCGACCGCGACGCCTCGCCCGCTGGGGGAGGTGGCCTGAGATGACGGACCGCCTGTTCGTCCCGGCCGCGTTCGTGCACCTGCTGGCCACGATGCCGCCGGTGTCGGCGACGGCGTGGGAGCGGGAGCACTGGCTGGACGTCGCGTACAGCACGGTGCGTGTCGAGTTCTCCGGCCCGCACAGCATGGAGGCCATGCGCCTGGCGCGAGTGTTCCTGACGGAGCTGGACGCCACCCGGGTCGAGATCGAAGACGCCTACCTGGCCCTGGCGGCCTGACCAACACCCGCTTTTCCCGCGCAGTTCCGCGCACCACTGCAAATTTCTGCATTCGTCCCGGGGCACCGCCATGCCTGCTCCCGGCCCCGTACGAGGAGGACCGATCATGTCCCGCACGCTGACCACGGTGACCGCGGCCCGGTTCCGCGACCTGGCCGACACCCTGACCCGCAACGCCACGCTGCTGGCCACGGCCGGGCTGCCGGAGATCGTGACGGGTGTCCGGGCGACGGTCTACGGCGACGTCGCGGCGCAGCTGCGCCTGTTGGCCGAGGCCGAGCCTGTGGTGGCCGAGGGGAACCCGCTGGTGCTGGTGCGTGAGGACGGTCCGGCTGTGGTGGCGCGGCGGTTCGAGATGCTGGCAGGGCTGCTGGCGGCCAACGCCCGGGTCCTGACCCGCGGCACCCGCGATGTGGTGATGCACCGCCGGGCCGGGGTCTACCGCGACGTCGCGGCGCAGGTTCGCCTGTTGGCCGAGGTCGAGCGGGAGGCCGCGGAGGCGCGCCGCACCCAGACCAGCCGGCCGCCGCTGTCCAACACCACCCCGGATAGCCCGGTCGTGGCGAAGGCCGCGGTGCGGGCACCGCGGGTGCGGCCGGAGTTCCTGGACGCGCTGGTGGCCGCGATCGCCAAGCGCCGCGCACAGGGCTGGTCGGTGGCGCGGCTGACGCTGTGGCTGCGCACCACGCTGCGGGACCCGCAGACCGGCGCGGTGCACCCGTGTGCGGAGCGCTCGTTCGTCTCCTACGTCACCGCATTGCTGGCCGGCCCCGCCGTCCGGGCCGCCGCCTGAATCCCCTCCTGCCAGCTCTTTTCCCGAAAGGACAGTCGCTATGTCGTGGATTGGTTCCCTTGCGGCCAAGGTCGCTGCGAGGCTGGATGACCGGGACCCGGTGTTCTACGCCGCCGATGTGACCCTGTTCGCCATGCACGAGGGCGTGTGGCACGTGCTGCTGATCGAGCGCGGCTGGGCCCCGGACAAGGGCAAGCTCGCTCTTCCCGGCGGGCACGTCGATGCCGGTGAGTCCTCGGAGCAGGCCGCCCGCCGGGAGGCGGCCGAGGAAACCGGCCTGGACCTGTCCGGGGTGGTGCTCGACCGGATCGGGGTCTACGACGCCCCGGGCCGGGATGCCCGCGGCCGGTACGTGTCGGTGGCCTACGGCGCGGTGCTCGAGGACGCGATCGCCCCGGTGGCCGGGGACGACGCGGCGTCGGCGGCGTGGATGCCGCTTCCGACCGCGGCCCGGGTCGCTCACCGCGGCGGGTTCGCGTTCGACCACGCCGACATCCTCTTCGACGCGGCCCGCCGCTACGGCTTCGGCCCGGACTCGCCGGGGAGCTGGGACCTGTGGAGCTGATCTACCCCGCCGACGCGGTGGTGAACGGGCGCGGCCCGGTGCCGGTGGCGCTGCTCTACGACCCGGCCGATCCGTGGGCGGTCACGCTGCTGATCGCCGGGCACGAGTGGCTGTTCGCCCGGGAGCTGCTGGCCACCGGCCTGTCCGAACCGGCCGGCGACGGTGATGTGGTGGTCCGCCCGGACATCGGCGGCACCTTCGGGCACGTACTGCTCACCTTGACCGCGCCCGCCGGTTGCGCGGATGTGGCGTTGCCCCGCGGCACCGTGGAAAGCCTCCTGGACGCCGCTGAGGCCTTGGTCCCGCGGGGCTGCGAGGGCATCGACTGGGACCGCGAGTGGGCGCGCCTCGCCAACGGCCCCGCGGCCTGACGCCGCCACTGACGCATCTGGCACCCGCCTACGGGGCTCACTCTCGCCCGAAACCGCGATCGTCCGGAAAGGACACTCCCGCGATGAGCAGAGATCGCCGCTATCCCTTGCCCGCAAAGGACGACGATGACCGGTTCACCTTCGGCCTGGTCGTCGACGTCGCCGACGTCCTGGCCCGCCACCGCTACCCGGAGCTGACCTCCGGCGATGACTTCGTGGCGTTGCAACAGGCCCTGTTCCGCTTCCTCTACACCACCAGCACCGAGCCGTACCGGCTCGACCCGACCACCGAGGAGTCCTGACCATGAACCGTAGAAACACCACCAACAACAGCAACGCGAGCCGCAGCGGCGGTAGGCAGCCGGTCGTGATCGTGCCCAACGGTCCGAGCAAGTGCATCTTCTGCGGGACCAGGCTGCCCAACGGCGGATCGTCGTGCACGCCGTGCGCCCGAGAGGCGGTCGGCCGATGACTGGACCCGAGCACTACAAGATCGCCGAGAAGCTGATCGCCGGAGGCATTCAGCGGGTGACTCCGTGGGGCGATACGGACTGGGTTGCGCCGACCCCGGAGGTCGTAGCACGTGCCCAAGTGCACGCGACGCTGGCGCTGGCCGCCGCGACCGCGTCCGGAGCGTGGGCGGAGATGTCCAACGACGAATCGCGGTCGTGGGACCAGGCGATCGGGGTGGAGCGGTGATGTCTACACCGGACGGTTTCCCGCCGAACCCGGGTGCGGCGCTGCTGGGCCGGCTGCTGGAGCGCAACGGGACGTGGGCGCTGCTGCGGGTGTTCGCTGCGCTGGCGCTGTTTCTGGTGCTGCACCTGATCCGGATCCCGCTGGTGGTGGCAGCCCGGATCCTGGCCGGGGTGATGGCCCCGCTGGACGCCTACGCCACCCGGCATGTGTCCACGCCGCCGCGCGGCCCGGTCAACCAGTTCTTCGACCCGCACAACACCCACCCCAGCCCCGGACCGCCGGGGCGGATGCACTGGGAGGTCGTCCATGCGTGAGCTCAACGACACGCCCCCGGCCGCCGCGCCACGCCGCCGCACCCGCACGGACGTGGCGGTGGCGTGGACCAGCGCCCACGCGATCGAGCTGACCGGCGTGGGTGCGCCGCTGGTCGCCGGGCAGATCTGGTCGCCGTGGCTGGACCTGATTTCCGCGGTGCTCGCGGGGGTGTGGGCGGCCAATGAGATCCGGCTGCACCGGCGCACCCGCCCCGCCCGGCAGATCGCGGTGACCACGACCCCGCCCGCGCGGCAGCTGTCCAGCACCGCCAGCAGTGCCCCGGCCCCGGCTGCGGGCACCGACCGGAAGGAGGCCAAGGCATGAGCACCACGAAGATCGCAGGCGACGACCACGACGACGACGGTGGGGAGGTCGGGCGCGGCCTGGCCGCCCTGGAACGCCACCTCGCCGCCGTCGCCCCGCCCGCCCCGCCCGCCCCGGCTGGCCACGCCGCCGCCGACGCGCCGGAACCGCCACGCGACCCGGAGCCCGCCTCGCAGCGTGCGGGGCGGGGGGTGACGCGGCGGGTGCGGCGGCGGGTGGCCGAGCACGCCGAAGCCCACCAGCTGCTCGCGCTGGAGACCGACACCGCCCCGTTCCAGGTGACCACGGACAAGGTCCGCACCCGGCGCAAGGCGGTCGAGCAGGCCGCCGCGCTGTGGCGGCTGGACCGCGACCCGCGCGTGCTGGCCTACCGCGACGCCCGGATGCGTCGCCTGATCCTGGCGGTGGCGCTGGTGTCGCTGACCCTCGCCCTGGCGTGGTCGACGGCCGGGGTGCAGGCGTTCGCGGCCGAGGGGGCGGCGGCGGGGAGTCCGCGGTGGTGGTTCGCGTGGCTGGCCGAGCCGTTCTGTTCGCTGGCGCTGCTGATGGTGGTGTCCGGCCGCGCCTACCTCACCACCCGCGGGCACCCGCTCAACGACCGCGCGGTGGACCGCACCGAGTGGGTGTTCCTCGGCCTCACGTTGGGCATGAACGCCTGGCCCCACCTACCGGGCGTGGCCGCCAGCTTCACGGTGTCCGGGTTGGTGCTGCATCTGCTCGGCCCGGTCGTCGCGGTCGCGGTGGTGCGGTGCCTGCCCAGGCTGCTGGCCGCGTTCGCCGGGCTCGCCTTGCCCACCGGCGCGGAAGCGGGAACGGCCCCGGTCACCGCGAGGGGGGAGGGCAGGACCGAGGCCGCTCCGGACGAGCCTAACCAGCCGGCCGCCACCCTGCTCTCCAGCTCGCCCGCCCCGATCACGGCACCGACAACCCCGGCCGACCGACCGGCGGCGACCCGGCGCACCACCAGGGTGCGGCGCACGGCGCGGGCCACGATCCCGGAGCCGAAGCGGCGCAGCTTCGCGCAGCTGGCCGAGGAGTTCGCCGCCGCCGTCGCGGACCCGCCCGCCGGGTTCGACCCGAGCAACGGCGAATCGATCCGCAAGACGCTCCAATGCGGCAAGACGGCCGCGCGTGAGCTGAAGGCCCGCTACCTGGCCGAGTCCGGCGGTAGCGACTGACCCACCCCGCGCCGCGGGCAGGGTCGAACCCTCCCGCGCTGCTGCTGCAGGGGCTCGGTCCTGCCCGCGCGTGCGGTCCCCGTCCACGCACGAAGGGCACCACACGATGAACCCCACCGACCACACCAACAACAACCAGACCACCCCGGAGACCACCCGCCAGTCCGGCACCGAGTCCACCGCCGGGTCGGCGGCGGAGCTGGCCACCATCCACCCCCTGCGCGCCCGTCCTGACCAGCAGCGGTCCACCGCCGCGGGCGCGGTCGAGTCCGGGCCTGAAGTGATCGAGGGGGAGATCGTCACCGACGAACAGTGGCGCCTCTACACCTCCCAGAAAGCGCAGATGGAGTGGCGCCTGGCCGAGTACAAGCGCCAGGCCCTGTGGCTGTCCACCCACGCCGTCACCGCGGTCACCCACGAGACCACGGTCTCCACGCTCAAGTTCGTCGGCCGCAACGTCCTGGTGTACCCGACGCTCGGCGCGGTGACGGCGGTGAAGCGGTGGCGCGACACGCACGGGTCCTCCCGCTACGAACGGATGATGCGGGCGGCGGAGCTGGCCGGGGACCACGAGAAGCTGGCCGAGTGGGAGGCCCGCGACGTCACCGAGAAGCAGCGTCGCCACGACCGGGCGATGGACTGGATTCAGTCCCCGGTCCAGCTGGCCAAGGCGGTGGCCCTGTCCACGCTGTCGGTCGCTGTACTGCTGCTGGTCCTCGGGATCATCCTGGCCATCGCCGGGCACGGCGGAGTCCTGGACCCGATCATCGGGGTGATCGACGCGATCGGGTTCTGCATCTGGTTCGTCATCACCTACGGGGTGTTCCTGACCGTCGCCGGGACCGCCGGGGCGCTGACCTACCTGTGGAACCTCGGCCGCCACTCGCAGTCGGTCCCGCAGCTGTTCCGTCCCGCCTCGGCCCGGCTGGTCGACGACGTCATCATCACCCCGTCGATCGTCGTCACGGCCCTGCGTGACCTGCGGATTTCCGAGCTGCGCCGCAAGATCGAGCAGATGGAGGACGGTGGCGCGGCGATGCTGTCCCCGATCCGGCTGGCCGGCTGCGGCGTCGAGTTCGACGTGCACCTCCCGTCCGGTGTGGACACCGAGGAGGTCAAGCGCAAGCGCCGGAAGCTGGCGGAGAACATGGGCCGCCACGAGCACGAGGTGTTCATCACCACCCCGCCCTCACCGCGGACCATCCGGGTGTGGGCGGCGGATTCCGGTGCGCTGGACCAGCCGATCGGGCCGTCGCCGCTGGTCACCGACCCGACCATCACCGCCGACCTCTACACCGGCCGCGCGCCGTGGGGTGTGGACCTGCGCGGGGACGCGGTGCTGATGGCGCTGCTGCAGTGCCACCTGCTGATGACCGGTCTGTCCAAGCAGGGCAAGACCGCCTCGCTGCGCGCTTTGGCGTTGTGGCTGGTCCTGGACCCGTCGGTGGGCCTGCACATCGCCGACCTCAAGGGCATCGGTGACTGGCGGATGTTCAAGCCGGTCGCCGAAACCCTGATCGAAGGCCCGTCGGACTCCCACTGCATTGCGGCCACTGAGCTGCTGGAATGGGGGGTCGAGGAGATGGAACGGCGGCTGCTGGCCTTCGACGGCGACAAGTACCGCAACGGGGTCCCCCGCGAGCTGACCAAGCCCGGCGGGCCGTTCGCGCCGATCGTGATCCTGGTCGACGAAGCCCAGAACGCGTTCATGAATCCGCAGGTCGACGACCAGAAGAACCCCTACGGCGGGCAGACGAACAAGTCCCGGTACTTCATGGCCGCCCGCAAGATCCAGAACCAGGGCCGGGCGGTGAATGTGGTGCTGTGGCAGGGAACCCAGGACCCGACGGATCAGAACCTGCCCAAGCTGGTCCGTGAAGGCGCGCACATCCGGGCCGCGCTGGCGCTGGGCACCGAGTCGCAGTCGCGGATGGCGGTGGGGGACAAGGCCGTCGATGGTGGCGCGGCGCCGCACGAACTGCGCTCTGGCCTGGACAAAGGCACGTTGGTGGTGGCCGGGGAAGGGGTGCCGCTCCCGGCCGGCCAGTCGTCGATGACCGTGCGCACGCACTTCATCGACGGCGACGACGCCGCCACCGTGATCGAGCGCGCCGTGGCCATCCGCGGTGGCGCGAAGGCCGAGCCCGCGCAGGTCGAAGCCGCACCGCAGGTGCGGGATCTGCTCGATGACGTGGCCGAGGTGATCGCCGGAGCCGACGTCAAGGCCACCGACGTCGGGGCGCGGCTGCGCAAGCTCGCCCCGGGCTACGAGCCCTATGCCAACCTCACCGCGGAGAAGGTCAAGGAAGCCCTCGAAGCGGTCGGTGTCCCGGTCCGGCTCAAGCAAGGAATTATCACTGTCCGTGCTCGGCACGTGGCGAACGCGATCGCGGACCGCGAGGAGCAGGTGAGCGACTGACCCACCCCGGGCAGACGCGAAAACCCCGGTGAACCGGCCCCTTCACGGGGCCGGTTCACCTGCTCACCTTTTCCACCTGATCGCCCATCTGCGCTGATCAGCCTAGGTGAGGAGCTGAGGTGAGCCCGGAGGTGGAAATCCACCTCCCTCGCCACGCCTCACCCGCTCGCTCACCCGTCGATTCACCCGCGTGACACGACGCCGCGCACCTCACTGCGACTACGCAAAGTAGTCGAACTTGTCTCTCGTGCGCTTTCCGCCCACGACCCGACGACGTCACCTTGGAAGGACTCCTCATGGGCTTGTTCACCTCCGCCGGCGACCCCGACAACCCGGCGCACCTGGCCATCGCTGCGCACGAACTGGGCCACGCGTGGGCCTGGAGTGACGGCGGGCTCCAGATCCTTTCGATCACCTTCACGCCCCGCGGCGGGCACGTACGGACCCGCAACCCCAGCGGCCACCCGCCGCAGCTGATCGCCGAAGCGGTCGGCCTGTGGGCCGGGTTCGAGGCCGAAGACCGCTGGCTACGGGAACACCGGCTCGGCAAAGCCAGCCGCGGCAACAGCAGTCACGACATCCGCGCTTTCCGCTCCATTCAACGGATCATGCACCGGGAATACCGCCAGACCCTCACCGAGCGGTCCGTCCGCGCGAGTGCCCGCGCGGCCGTGAACCGCCACTGGGCACAGATCCAGCACGCCGCACCGGCCCTCGTGAAACGCGGCCGGATCACCCTCTGATCCCCGGCTCTGCCACGTGTCTGGGCCGCCGCTGCTGTTCTTCGCCGGGCCGCGCGGCCGGCCACCTGATGCCCTGCGCGGCCCGGCGACGCCACCCCCGCTGTCTCTGTTCCGAAAGGACGGTTCCGCTGTCATGCCCGAGTTTCTGCCTGCGCCCGAGCCCGCCGCCACCGACATGTACGCCTGCCTGTGCGTGCACGCCCCGACCGTGCTCACCGACCCCTCCGGCGCGATCGTCGCCGTCGGTGTCACCCGCCCCGCGGTCGCGGCGGCGATGATCCGCGCCGCCGCGCCGGGACTGCAGCTGCCCGTCCCGGACCGGGCCGACGCGCAGACCTTCCGGCTGCGCTGGTTCGCCTACACCCACCCCGCCACGCCCGGCGATCCTGTGCTCCGCCCGGCCGGGCCGGGCGAGGACGGCGCCTTCCCGGTGGTGATCTGGCGGGCCGCCGACCAGACCCGCGCCCGCGCCACCCGCGACGCCGCCCACGCCCTGACCGTGATGGGGGTGGCCGCGTGAGCACCAACGACTCCGGGGCCTGGCACCGCGAGCTGCAGCGCCAGCAGGAGGAAATCCAGCGCAAGCAGCGCGAAGCCGCGCAGAAGGATCGAAACAAGTGACGATCACCCGCACCGTCACCACCGTGCTTAACCACTGCTGACCCGGACCCCCTGCCAGCAGAACCCACCACCGACGCGCCACCAGGTGCGGACGCGCACGCCCCCGACCCATCCCGGGCTGGGGGCGCGTTCGTGCCTGCCCACCAACAGGAATCGGAGAAGAATTATGGCTGGATTGCCGGAGATCACGATGGCCGGAACGCTCACCGCGGACCCGGAGATGCGCTTCACCCCCTCCGGAGCGGGGGTGTGCTCGTTCACCCTCGTGGCCAACGATCGGCGCTTGGACAAGGAATCCGGGGAGTGGCGGGACATGGGCGCGACGTTCCTGCGCTGCACCGTGTGGCGCCGCCAGGCCGAGAACGTCGCCGACGCCCGCAAGGGCGACCGGCTGCTGATCGTGGGCGAGCTCAAGCAGTCGGAGTGGCAGGACAAGAACACCGGCGAGAAGCGCTACGGCTTCGACGTCCAGGTCCGCGAAGCCGCGCTGTCGCTGCTGTGGCACCCGGCCAAGTCGGCCCGCCCCGACCGCTCCGGCGGCGAGCACACCGGCGGCACCGGCGGTGGCGGGGGTGGGGCGCGGGACCCGTGGACGGCGCCGCCGGCCACGGGGTCGGCGGGCGGGTTCTCCGACGAGCCGCCGTTCTAACCCCGGTGCCCGGCTATGGCCGAGAAGGCGAAGTACCGGGCCACCGACATCACCGCCTGGCTCACCGCGGCGGGCATCGACGACGACGCCGCGCGGCGAGCGGGGCGGGTGATCGCCGGGGCGTGGAACCAGCGCGAGTTCTACGCCTCGGCCACCGGCCTCCCGCTCGCCGCCGCACTCACTGCCTCCGGGCTCCCGCTCGCGCGGCTCGACACGACCGCCGATGGGCTGGCGCGGCGGTTCGGGGTGCACCTGCACGACGTCGCGGCGTGGGACCGCGAACCCCACTGGCGAAAGGAGATCAGCACATGACCAGTTCGGCGCAGAGCGCGGCACTGCGGGCGGCGGCGATGGAGATGGCTGGCAGGGGGTGGAAGGTGTTCCCGTGCCGTCCGGGCAGCAAGGCCGCGCTGTGGCACCGGCAGGAGCACTGCCGCGGTGGCGGGGTCTGCGCCGACGGGCACGTCACGCCGGAGTCGCTGGCCACCTCCGATGTGGAGCGGGTGGCGGCGCGGTGGTCGGACGGCGTGGCCTACAACATCGCCGTCTACCCCGGCCCGTCCGGGCTGTTCATCCTCGACTGCGACATCCCCAAGGCGGCCCGGCCCGGGCAGCCCCCCGCCCGGGGGGAGCATGACCCCGATGGCTGGACCCAGCTGCAGGCGCTGGCCGGGCAGCGGGGCGGACCGCTGCCGGACACCTTCACTCTCGCCACCCCTTCCGGCGGGCGGCAGCTGTGGTTCACCGCTCCGCCCGGCACGCTGTTGCGCGGCACGGTCAAGCACGTCGCCACCAATATCGACAGCCGCGGTTGGGGCACCTACGGCCTCGCGCCCGGCTGCGTGCTGCTGAACGGCGCGTACGAGCTGATCGACGACACCGACCCGGTGGAGCTGCCGGGGTGGTTGGTCCAAGCCAACGTCGAACGCGCTTCTGGGGCCATCTCAGGGCGTCCTGAGAAGCCTGTAGCCGCCCCGGATGCCTACACCGCCCGCGCGGTGCGGGCCGAGTGCGACCGCGTCGCCAGCGAGCCACCAGGGCGACGGAACAAGGTCCTCTCCACCGCCGCCTACGCCCTCGGCCAACTGGTCGGGGCCGAAGTGCTGGACCGCGAGCACGCCCGGGCAGAGCTGGAGACCGCGGTGGCCGCGTGGAACACCCCGGCCTCGTGGGCCAAGGACACCGGCGTCATCGCCACCTCACTCGCAGCCGGGGAAGGCAACCCCCGCCGCATCAACCGGCGTGGCCCCGGCCGCGCCGCCTGACACCACCCACCAGGAAGGAACACCGCCACCGATGAAGATCCGCATCATGGGCACCCGCGCCGAAACCGACGACGCGGTCAAGGTGCTGCGCCTGGCCTTCGACGTGCTGGAGGTCTCCGACTTCCGACCCAACCGCCGCCGTGAGTCCCGAGACGGCCGGGTCTACGTATCCCGGCTCGGCCGGGTTTACGTGGAAGCCAACCCGCCGGCCGATCCGCTGCCCGGCACCTGACCACCCCACCGACCACACCAGACATAGAGGGCGAGGGCCGGACACCACGCGTGTCCGGCCCTCGCCCTGTCTCCCCGCACCCCGAGCTTCAACGGAGGTGATCCAGTCGTGGCACGACGCAATCCGTGGGTGCTTGCCGCGGTGCCCTGGTCACAGGATCTTGAGTTCACCCGCGGCCGCTGGTGTGGCAAACCGCTGCTGTCGTACAACATTGCACCGCGGCACCTGCTGGCTACCCGCCACCAGCTGCGGGCAGAGAACATGCGGCCGGGCGGGCAGGACCCGGTGGCGTTCTTGTACTTCCGCTGCCACAAGGCCGCCAAGCTCGTGTACGCGAACCTGTACCTCATCGCCGAGGCCAAACCCGTCAGGCCGATGACCCCCGCCCGCGCCGCCGCGCTGGCCAAGGCAATGGCCGCCCGCCGCACCTGCCGCGAGTGCGGTGAGACCGGGTGGGCCGAGCTGCCCAAGGCGCACCGCACCTGCGAAGCCTGCCTCTACACCGCCGGGCTCCCGGCGGATTCCTACCTGCACGACTACCTGATCGGCGAGCCCACCCTCACCGCGGCCGAACACGCCGCCCTCACCGAAGTGAGCCGAACACGATGACCACCAGCCACACCGACCCCGATACGCCTGTCACGGTCTGCTTCTGCGGATCGATGCGGTTCATGCCCGCGATGCTGGAGGCATCGATCGATGAGTCGCTGGCCGGGCGGATCGTTGTCCTGCCTCTGGTCAACATGAAGGCACCGGACGCCCGCTGGAGCACCGACGAACAGCGTGAGCGGATCAAAACCGCGCTCGACACGCTGCACCTGGCGAAAATCGCCCGCGCCGACGAAGTGCTGATCATCAACCCCGGCCGCTACATCGGCGAGTCCACCCGCAGGGAGATCGCCTACGCCCACCAGCTGGGCAAGCCCGTCCGCTACCTCGTGCCGATGGAGGCGTCCTGATGACCTACACCACCTACCACGAGTTCGCCGGGTTCGGCGGAGACGCCACCGGCGTGCTCGCCGTCCCCGGCACCCACGGCGTCCTCGGGGCCAACCACAACCCCGACGCCATCGCCACCCACGCCCTGAACTTCCCCGGCATGGACCACTACGAAGGCGACATCGCCAAGGCCGACATCGGCACCTTCCCGCGGGTGGACTTCTTCTGGGCCTCCCCGTCGTGTCCGCCGTGGACCGACGCCCGCGGCGTGAAGCGCGACTTCGACCAGAGCACGCAGGGCGTGCTGTTCGACCCGGCGACCGGGCCGCGCGCCACCGACCCCAGCGTTGCCCGCGCCCGGGCGCTGATGGAGGAAGTTCCGCGGTACCTGCAGGCGATGAACCGGCGCGGCCGGCCGGTGCTCGGGGGCGTGACGGAGAACGTGGTCCAGGTCGTCAAGTGGGACCAGTTCAAGCGCTGGCGCCGCGAGATCGAGGAGGAGGGCTACCGCACCCGCCTGATCGCGCTCAACGCCATGCACGTCACCGGCCCGACACTCGGGAAGGTCGCGCAGTCCCGCAACCGGTTCTTCCTCGCCTACTGGCTGGAAGCGCTGGGCCGCGATCCGGACTGGGACAAGTGGTTGCGGCCCCGTGCCTACTGCCCGGACTGCGACGTCATGGTGTCGGCGGTGCAGGCGTTCAAGAAGCCCGCCGCGGTGCCCGGCACCGAGATGGGCGTCTACGGCATCCGGCACGGCCAGTACGTCTACCGCTGCCCCAACCGGTCCTGTCGTCGGCGGATCATCGAACCCGGCGTGCTCCCGGCGTCGGAGATCATCGACTGGAGCCTCGACCCAGGGCAGCGCATCGGCGAACGCGTCGACAAGAAGGGCCGACCGGACCCGCTGGAACCGACAACCATCGACCGAATCGAAGCCGGGCTGGCCCGGCACGTCGGCGCGCTGCTGGCGCCCGCGGGCGGCACCTGGCGCGAGCACGCCACGAGCCTTGCCGTGCCGCTGCCGACGCGCACCACCCGGGAGACCGACGGGCTGGTGTGCCCGCCGCTGCTCGTGTCCTGTGCGGCGCGGGCCGGGGTCGACACCGCCACCACCGTCGCGGTGCCGTTGCGGACGCAGACCTGCCGCCGTGAAACCGCGGTCGTGGTCCCGCCGTTCGTGTCGCTGCAACGCGGCGGCGGCTCCGCCACCGCGGCCTACCCCATCGCCGGGCCGATCCCCACCGTCTCGGCCCAGGGCAACCACCACGGTCTGGTCGGCCCGCCGGCCGGAGATGAGCTGGCCCTGTTGGTGGCCTACTACGGCAACGGCGGCACCCAGACCACCGACCGCCCGGTGGGAACGCTGACCACCCGGGACCGCTACGGCCTGCTCGGCAGCACTGGCACCCACCACGCCACGCCGCCGCCGGTGGAGGCGTGCACGTTCCGGATGCTCGAACCGCACGAGATCGCCGCCGGGATGGGCTTCCCGTCCGGCTACAAGGTGCCGCCGAAGGTCGCGAAGTCCAAGCGCAAGCAGGTCCGCGGCTGGGGCAACGCCGTCCCGCCCGCGATGGCCGAGGTGCTTGCCTCGGCTCTGATCGAGACGTTCTCCGGCGAGCCGCTGGAGCCCGCGGCGTGAGCGCCGGGGACGCCCGGCCAGCACCACCAGCAAGCACGACCCGAGGGAGCCCGTCATGCCTGATCTGGACACCGCGTTGTCGGCGATCGACGCCGCCATCGCCGACCCCGACAGCGGCACCCGCACGGTCTGCGGACACTGCGGGACGGCGCTGGCCGGGTCACCCTCCGACGACTTCTGCACCGAGGAATGCCAAACCGCCTGGCTGGCCGAGCACGCGGCCGGCCCCGATCCCGTCGACAACGGCGCGGGCCCGGACCGTGACCTTGCCGAGCAGGATCCGGCCCGGCCGATGCCCTACATGCCCGCCCCGCCACCGCCACCGAGCGGGGCGCAGATTCTGGACAAGGTGGCCGCGTTCGTGTCCCGGTTCAACGTGTTCCCGTCCGAGCACTGCGCCGCCACGCTGGCGCTCTGGTACGCCCACACCCACGCCGCCGAACACTTCTACGTCACCCCGCGTCTGATCCTGGACTCCGCCGAACCCGGCAGTGGCAAGACCCGCGTGCTGGAGGTCGCGCAGTTCCTGGTGCGGTCGGCGGAAATGACGCTCTCGGCCACCACCGCCGCGCTGTTCCGGCTGGTGTCCGACGGGCCGATCACCATCCTGTTCGACGAAGTGGACGCCATCTTCAACCCCGCCAAAGGAGGCAACACCGAAGACCTGCGCGCGATGCTCAACGCCGGATACAAGCGCTCGGCCACCATCCCGCGCTGCGTCGGCGACGCCCGCGCGATGAAGGTCGAGCGGTTCAAGGTCTACGCCCCGGTGGCGCTGGCAGGGATCGCCGGGCACATGCCCGACACCATCACCACCCGCGCCATCACCTTCCACATGCGCCGCCGCGCCCCCGGCGAAACCGTCGAACCGTTCAAAGAACGCGTCGTGGAACGCCAGGCCGCGCCGCTGCGGGACAAGCTCGCCACCTGGGTGGCCAGCGTCGGCAACCAGGTCGGCGACGCTGAACCGGAGATGCCCGAGGGGGTCACCGACCGGGCGGCCGAAATCTGGGAACCGCTGCTGGCGATCGCCGACGCCGCGGGCGAGCACTGGCCGGCCACCGCCCGCGCCGCGTGCGCCTACTTCGTGGCCAGCAACAGCAACCGAGGCGGCAGTTTCGGGATCCAGCTGCTCGCCGACATGCGGCGGATCTTCGCCCAGCGCAACACCGACCGGTTGCCGTCCACGTTCATCATCGCCGAACTGCTGGAAATGGAGGAATCCGACTGGACCGACGTCAAAGGAAAACCGCTCAACCCCCGCATGATGGCCAAAGAGCTGGCCCGGTACGACGTCAAGCCGACCACGTTCAAGTACGACGGCGACAGCGTCAAGGGCTACACGACCACCGGTGAGACCGGTCTGGCCGACGCCTGGAGCCGCTACCTGCCCACCGCGGGCTGACAGTGTCGGTAACTGCGGTAACTGCGGTAACCGTGCAGGTCAGACGGTTACCGATCCGATCGTGGTTACCGATGGATCGGTAACCGGACAAACCGACCACTGGCCCCGGTTACCGATGGATCGGTAACCGGGGCACCTATCGGTAACCGCCTGACCAGGCAAGTTACCGCAGTTACCGCAGTTACCCCACCTGCCAGCCCCAGCAGGCACCCCACATCGGTAACCATCGCCCATCCACGGCCCCGCACCCACCGACCCGGTGTCGCGGGGGCCGAACTCGTCATGCCCGCATCACGGGCATCTGGAGGTCATCACCCGCCATGGCTACCCCCGACGACATCACAACCCTCGTGACCACCCTCGCTCAGCTCGCCAGTCGACTCACGGCAGCCAACGAGGCAGACACGCAGCCACCCCCGCGGCCGATGCCACCTCGTGTCCTGTTCACCGTGCAGGAAGCGGGTGCACAGCTCGGCATCGGCCGCACCACCGCCTTCACACTTGTCGCATCCGGAGAACTCGAATCGGTCCAAATAGGGCGACTTCGACGAGTCCACATTGACGCCATCAACGACTACGCCGCCCGCCTGGTCGCCAGGTCCAAGAACACCGACGCCGCCTAAGAAAGGGAACTGCCTGTGGCACGCAGTCAACGACCCGAGGGCACCAAGAATCCCGACGGGCAGGGAAGCTTCTACTACAGCGAATACGACGGCTACTGGCACGCCCGCGTGACCGTAGGAGTCAAGGACAATGGCGACCCCGACCGGCGACACATCAAGCGCCGCAACGAAGACGATGCGCGTGACGCGTACCGCGAGCTACTCAACCAGGTTGACCAGGGCCTGGTCCCCAAGCAGGGCGAGTCTTGGACGGTTGAAGCCTGGTTAGTCCATTGGGTCGAGACGATCGCCCCCATGACCGCGCGGTATAAGACCGTTGTCGGGTACAAGACCGCGGTCTATCGACACCTGATCCCCGGCCTGGGCAGGCACAAACTGAGCCCCGGCCGGGGCAAGGGCCGCCCGATCGAGCCAGAGCACTTCGAGAAGCTGTATCGAAAAATGCTGGCGGCCGGCCTGAAGCCAGGCACCGTCCATCAGGTTCACCGCACGGCCCGCACGGCGTTCCAGGTCGCGTTCGTTCGCGGCAAGATCTTCCGCAACGTCGTCGCGATGGCGCAGGCTCCGAGGGTCGAAGAAGAGGAGGTTGAGCCGTTCGAGCCGGAGGATGCGCAGGCGATCATCGAAGCCGCTCTCAAGCGACGCAACGGGGTGCGGTTCGTGATCGCCTTGGCCTTGGGCGTCCGCCAGGGCGAATGCCTGGGCTTCAAGTGGCCAATGCTCAACCGTGAGCGGAGGACCCTGCGCATCCGGAAGGCGATCCAACGGCAGAAGTGGCTGCACGGCTGCGACGACGAGCACGCGTGCGGTGCGGCCTACCACAAGAGGGCCCCGTGCAGACAGCCATGCAAACGGCACCAGCGCCCGTGTCCGCCGCCGTGCCCGCCGGACTGTGTCGAGCACGCACGCAAGTGCCCGCGCCGCCATGGCGGCGGCTTGGTCGAGGTGGACGTCAAGTCCAAAGCCGGGCGCCGGACGTGGCCACTGCCGGACCAGATCTTTGAGCTGCTGATGCGGCACGAAGAGCGGCAGGCACGTGAGCGCGAGCGAGCCGCCGATCTCTGGGAAGAGGGCGGCTGGATCTTCACGCAGGAGAACGGCCGGCCGATCGACCCGAGGGCGGACTACGAGACCTGGCGCCAGCTGCTCACCGAAGCTGGAGTGCGGGAGGCCCGGCTTCACGACGCCAGGCACACGGCTGCCACCGTGCTTCTGCTGCTCGGAGTGGACCCGCGAGTGGTGATGGAGCTCATGGGCTGGTCCACCGAAGCCATGCGGCGGCGGTACCAGCACGTGACCGACAGTATTCGGGAAGAGGTGGCAAGCCAGATCAACACGTACTTCTGGAAGGGCACCACGTGAGACCCAGTTGAGACCCTCGTTGAGACCCTGGGCACGAATCAGGCCCCCTACCCGATGGGTGGGGGGCCTGTTTTCGCAGGTAACCACGGTGGCCAGGGCCGGGGTCGAACCGGCGACCTTCCGCTTTTCAGGCGGACGCTCGTACCAACTGAGCTACCTGGCCGGGAACGCCGGCAAGGAGCCGAACGATCTTGCGACCCTGACGGGACTCGAACCCGCGACCTTCGCCGTGACAGGGCGACGCGCTAACCAACTGCGCCACAGGGCCTTGCGTTTACTACAGTACTGCGTACTCCCAACGGGATTCGAACCCGCGTTGCCGCCTTGAAAGGGCGGAGTCCTAGGCCACTGAACGATGGGAGCCCGGTCGGTTTCGGGTGACCGACCGACCGCGCTCTCAGGTTCCCCTGGGAGCGATTACAAGCATAGGGCACGCCGCCACCCCTTTGCACCGGGGGTTCCTTAAGCCCGCAGCGAAGCTCAGACCTGCGCAAACTCCGACAGCTCGGCCAGACGGCGAGCGAACTCGGCCTGCTCCGGCCCGGACAGCGCCGAAGTCAGCAGCTCGCCGATCCGGTCGTCGGTCAGGGCCTCGGCGCGGTGCCAACGTTCGCGCAGGTCGGGCTTGCGCTCCGCTGAAGCGACCAGCTCGTCGGCCGCGTCCTCGGGCCACGCCGTGCGCAGCAGACGCTCCCGACCACCCTCGGGGTCCGCGATCACCGCCTCCGGGACCGACAGGCCCAGCGCGCGCAGGGCCGCGAAGTGCAGGCCGCCGCGCAGCTCGCGGAAGACCATCAGCGCGAAGCCGAGGCGCTCGACGTCACCCGCGGGACGCTCGGCGTTCTTCCACCCCGCGAACAGCGCCAGCCCGCTGGCGTCCGCCGCGTCGACGACGCGGAACACCAGCTCCGCCAAGCGGCCGGGCTCCGGTACGGCCGAAAGGCTGACGCGTGACCACCGAGCCGATGACTCCGCGTAGGCGCGAACTGCGGCGGACGCGTCGAGGGCCGCCGTCGCCGGTGGCAGGACGAACTCGAACAGCCAGTGCGGGAAGATGCCGAACAGCTCCGCGGCCACCTTCGGCGGGACGTCGCCGAGCACCGCCGACCGCCCGCGGACGTACAGCGAACGCGGCGGCAGCCCGACCTCCGCCTCGACCGCCGCCAGCTCCGGCGACGTCATGAACTTCCCGCCCAGCACCTGCACCACCGGCCGGATCCGGTTCGCCAGATCCGCCGCACCCTCGATCGCCGTCATGTCCGGCCCCTTTCGACGCGGCAACCGTAACACTGTTACTAAACCAGCGTCAAACACGGCCCACAACTGGGCAATTACTTGCCGAAAAGCCGCACAACCAGCGGAAATATCACCGGACGGGCCCAGCGGCACACACCGGACCCACCCGCCACCACACCCTCAACGCTGAACCGGCGCCTGCCCCTCCTCATCCAGGTTCAAGCCCAGCATCTCCAGCAACTGAACACAGTCCTCGACCCCCAGCGCACCATTCGCCACCGCCAGCCGAGCCCGCCGGACCTGATCATCCGACACCCGCTGCGCATCCGCCGCCCCGCTCCGCTGCGCCGGCAACGCCCCGGCAAACGGCGCACTCCCCCCATCGGCACCTTCGTACCGAAGGAGGAACTGCCGCACTTCAACAGACCCGCTCATAGCCCCTCCACACGGCTCACAACAACTTGGCCGCGAGGCTAACCAGCGCCGGCCACCACACACAGCCCCCCGGAGAGTGAACCTGAGGCCACACTCCGCTCAACGCAGCGCAATCGGCACGGTCGAAGAAGAACCCCACCCGAACGAACGTCACCCCAGTAGCAAAGTGACACCACACGGGGAAATTTCCCGCTCTCCACTCGCCCAACCACCCAACTCGTGCAACAATCGAGGTGCTGACACACCCCCGGTCAGCGCCTGTGGAGATCCCCTCCGACCCCCGCGTTCCTCCCCCTGGCGCGGGGGTCCTCCATTTCTTGGCCCGCTCGGGCTTCGCCCTTCGCCTGGGCCAATCATTTCGGTGTGCCGACCCGGGGGGCCGAGCCCCCCGGACCCCCCACGGTGCCTCGCGCTCGGCTTCCAGCGTGGTCCGGTTTTCGCCTCGGGCGCTGCGCGCCCTGGCGATGGGCCTGCCTTCCGTATGGCACTCGCCCGTACGGAACCTTTCGATGTTGTTCGAGGCGGTCGGTGGTGGACGGGGTTGGAGTTGCGCTTGGGGTGATCGACTCGGAGGGTTATTTGGGGGTTGCTTTGTGTTGTTGGGGTTTGGGCTGAATGGGTGGGGATTGGGCTGTTTGGGTGGGGGTTTTCGCGTGTTGTAGCTCACAGTGGTTTGTGTGGCGAGATGCAAACGTTATCGTGGCGTTGTGCCTCTTCCCTCCCTTGGCCGCTTGAGCAGCCGCACGAACCTGAAAGCCGCCGCGTCTTCCGGGCGTCATCGTGGTGCCGCGAAGCCTGCGGACGACGGTGCCGTCGAGGACACCGAGCTCACCTCCTACCTCGCCGCCCTCGCTCCGGAGAACGACCTCGAGAGCACCGGGTCCGGCAAGCGGTTCGGTGAGGCGCAGGTCTACCAGCTGCGGATGAGCCTCGTGGCCAGCCAGCAGCTCAAGGACATCGCCGCCGAGCGGGAGATCTCGCCGCAGGCGCTCGCCCAGGAGTGGATCCTCGAGCGGCTCAACTGGGAGGGGCAGGCCTCCTCCGCCCACGACCAGCGGCAGCAGGCCGCCGCCACCGAGGTCAGCGACCTCACCGACGAGTTCCACTTCCCCGCCGACGCCTTCGACGCGCCGGCCGTCGCCCGGCGCTGAGCCGTCGCGCCACGCAGACCCCATGAGAAAGGGCCCCCGGCTGCTGCCGGGGGCCCTTCACTCAGGCCTTAAGACGCGCAAAGGGCCTGTGAGGCTTCTTCAGCCTCAGTTTCAGATCGCGCGGACCTTCTGGGCCTGCGGACCCTTCTGGCCCTGGCCGACCTCGAACTCCACTCGCTGGTTCTCCTCGAGGGTGCGGAAGCCGCGCCCCTCGATCTCCGAGTAGTGAACGAACACGTCGCCTTCGCCGCCGTCCTGCGCGATGAAGCCGAAGCCCTTCTCCGCGTTGAACCACTTCACAGTGCCTTGCGCCACCGCTGTACTCCTCGTTACACAGATCCGCTTCGAATGCCACCGAAGCGGCACCCCGACCGTCCCGGGCGGTTCCAACGAGACGAGTCAAGAGCGGGTCGGCTCCATGGCTCGCGTCAGAAGTTCCGCGAGTGTGAAGCCACGAACACGCAAAACGACGGCCTGAGAGCAGACTACCGGGATCTGGCCAAAGTTGAACCCCGTGATCGAGGCGAAAACCGGCTCTGCGCACCAAGGTCACCGGAACGTCGTAGGGCTTCCGCCCGGTTCTGTCGGACCCACCGGCTAGTCTGGCGCCGCACAGCGACACCGTGATCACCGGATACGGCTCGGAGTCGGCCGTGCCCCCTCAGTGAAAGCTTCCGCCGACCATTGTGACGCTCGTCACATCAATGTTGCTCAACGTACACGGTCCGCGGCGCGTCTCGAAGAGGGGAAGCACCAAAGGGGCAAAAAGGGGATGGGTGTGACGGTGAGGATTTCCACGCGGCGCCGCGGCGCTGCCGTGGCATGGGGTTTGGTCGCGGCGCTGACGCTGGGGGCGTGCAGCAGCGAACCGACGGTCTCGGCGAGCGGGACGTCGGGCGGCGGCCCGACCAGCTCGCCCGCACCCACCGCGCAGCCCGCGAAGCTGACGGTGACGCCCGCGGGCGGCGCCCAGGACGTCGCGCCCGGCGAGCCGGTCGGCGTCCAGGTCGCCGACGGCACGATCACGTCGGTCACGCTGACCAACCCGGAGGGCAAGCAGGTCCAGGGGCAGGCGTCGGCGGACAAGAAGAGCTGGACCACCACCGAACAGCTCGGCTACGGCAAGACCTACACCTGGTCCGGCCAGGCGCAGGGCGCCGACGGCAAGAACGTGCCCATCGGCGGCGCGTTCACCACCGTCAAGCCGAAGCGCCAGCAGGCGGCCAGCCTGAACGTCGGCGACGGCCAGACGTACGGCATCGCGATGCCGATCGCCCTGACCTTCCCCAGCCGCGTCACCGACAAGGCCTCCGTCGAGAAGGCGCTCTCGGTCGAGACCACGCCGAAGACCGAGGGCTCGTGGGCCTGGATGGAGGGCGACGCTTCGGTGCACTGGCGGCCGAAGGAGTACTTCAAGCCCGGCACGCAGGTGAAGGTGAACGCCAAGATCTACGGCGTCAAGATCGGTGACGGCGTGTACGGCAAGCAAGACGTCTCGGCCAGCTTCGCCATCGGGCGCTCGCAGATCGTCAAGGGCAACACCACACAGCACACCATGCAGGTGATCCGCGACGGCCAGCAGATCGCCGACTACCCGGTGAGCTACGGCCTCGACTCCGACCCCGGCCGCGTCACCCACAGCGGCGTGCACGTCGTCATGGGCAAGCAGGCCACGTACGCGATGAGCAACCCGAAGTACCACTACGAGAACGTCGTCGTGCCGTGGGCGGTCCGGATCTCCAACAACGGCGAGTTCATCCACGGCCTGGCCGCGTCGGTCTGGGCGCAGGGCAAGAAGAACATCTCGCACGGCTGCCTGAACCTCTCGCCCGCGCGCGCCAAGGAGTACTACGACGGCGTGCTCCCCGGCGACCCGGTCGAGATCACCGGCAGCACGCAGACGCTGAGCGCGAAGGACGGCGACTACAGCGACTGGACCTACGACTGGGCGAGCTGGCAGAAGCTGTCGGCGCTCGCCCGCTGAACCACCGGGAAGACCGGGCGGCCGGGAAGTCCCCTTGCGGGCTTCCCGGCCGTTCGTGTTTTTCACCGCATAACCGCGAAATCCGATGCAACCCCGGTGATCACCCGCCGCATGACTAAGGGCAGAGGCGCAGCGATCCCCTGCCGCGCCGCGAGAATGAGGAGCTGTCTTGCGTATCCGCATCGCCCTGACCCTCGGCGCGCTCGTGCTCGCCGGTGGCGCCCTGACCGGTGGCATCGCGCTGGCTTCGGAGGCGCAGGCGCCGGCCGCCCCGACGCAGACCCAGTCGACCCGGCCGGGCGAGCCGACCGTGGCCCCCGTGCCGGCCACCAGCCGTCCCCGCCCGCAGGCGCCGTCCGCCGTTCCCGTGCCGCGCGAGACGACCCGGCCCGCCCGCACGGGCCCGGCTCCGCGCGTCCCCCGCGCCGTCCCGGCCGGCCCGACCGGCGACCTGCACCTGCCGGCCGTGTGGGAGACCCGGTAACCAGGTGATCTCCCGCTCCCGTCCGTCGACCGGGCCGGGCTCGCCGTGGGACGGCGAGTTCGCCCGGTACTTCGGCGAGCGCGCGCACAGCCTGCGATCGACCGCCTTCCTGCTCTGCGGGGACTGGCACCAGGCCGAAGACCTCACGCAGGCCGCGCTGCTCAAGATCTACCTCGCCTGGCCGAGGCTGTCGCGGCACGACGCGCTGGACGCCTACGCGCGCAAGGTCGTCCTGCGCACGTTCCTCGCCGAGCACCGGCGCAGCAGGTGGAAACGGGAGCGGCTCACCGACACCCCGCCGGAACTCCCGGCGGAACCCGCGAGCGACCAGGACATGCTGGTCCGGCAGGCACTGGCGGTCCTGGCCCCCAAGCAGCGCGCCGTGCTGGTGCTGCGGTACTTCGAAGACCTGAGCGTCGAAGAGACGGCTCAGGCGCTCGGCTGCAGCACCGGCACGGTGAAGAGCCAGGCCTCCCGCGGCCTGGCCACGCTGCGCAACCGGCTCGGCCCGCACTACGGTGCGCTGACCTTCAGCGCACCCACGGAGGGGAGGTGACGAACATGGACCACGAAGACGACGTCCGCGCGATCCTGACCGGCGCGGCCGGCGGCCCGCAGCCGCCGATGCGCCTCGAAGCCGCCGACGTGATCGAGCGCGGCGGCCGGGTCCGGCGACGACGCAAGCGCTTCGCCGTCGCGGGCACTTCGACCGCGACGGCGGTCGTCCTCGCGGTGGCCGGTTTCCTGGCCGGCCACCGCGCCGGGCCGCCGGAGCCGGTGCAGCCGGTGCAGCCGGCCGGCCCCGGCCTGTCCACGATCGGCACCACGTCCCCTGCTCCTCCGTCGACGTCGCCGAGCGAGATCGCGGCGACGTCGATCGCGCCGCCGACGGCCGAGCCGGGCCAGACCCGGCCACGCAGCCCGCGGACGTCGATCCCGCAGGTGCCGTCCGCGGGCCCGCGGTCGACTGCCCGCCCGGGGCCCGCGACCTCCCCGTCCTCCCTGGCTCCGGGCGAGACCCGGGCGGAAACGCCGTCGGTGAGAGCGACGACGCGTTAGCCGGTGGCGGAGATCCGCCCCACGGCGCGCGGGTGCCCCGCCCGGTGATCCGGACGGGGCACCCGCATTTCCGGCAGCCGCTCAGCGTTGAGCGGCCGCGGAGGCCAGCTTGCCCGCGCCGTCCTCGGTGTCGATCTGCTCCATCGGCACCTGCGACGTCTCGGGGATCTTGATGATGGGGAGGATGGCGATCAGCGCCGCCGCCATCAGGTAGTACGCCGGCCAGTCCTCGTTGCCGGTGCTCTTGATCAACGCGGTCACGATGACCCCGGCGGTGCCGCCGAACAGCGACGTCGAGATGTTGTAGCCGATCGCGAACGAGCCGTAGCGCACCCGGGTGGGGAACATCGCCGGGAACGTCGAGCCGATCACCGCGAGGATCAAGACCAGCAGGATCGCCACGATCAGGAACCCGACGAACAGCCACAGGATGCTGCCGGACTGCATCAGCTTGAGGCTGGGCCAGCTCAGCACCAGGAACCCGATGGCCGCGGTGAGCAGCAGCGGTTTCCGGCCGATCCGGTCCGACAGCGCGCCGAGCGGGATGATGACCGCCATCTGGATGACCTCGACCGCGATGATGATCAACGTCGAGGTGTTGTCGTTGATCTTCAGCGTGTCCGTGAAGTACGTCGGCATCGTGGTCAGCAGCAGGTAGTCCGCCACGTTCAGCAGCAGCACGATGCCGATCAGGTTGAGGATCATCCGCCAGTTGCGGACGAAGATTTCCTTCAGCGGCGCCTTCGTCGGTGCCTCGCCCGCGGCCTCCATCCGGCGGAACTCGGGGGTGTCCTCGAGCTTGTTCCGCAGGTAGAGCCCGATCAAGCCGAGCGGCAGCGCGACGAAGAACGGGAGCCGCCAGCCCCAGGCGCCGACCTGCTCGGCCGACAGGGACAGCGTCACCGACAGCACCACGAGGTTGCCGAGCACGTAGCCGGCCAGCGTGCCGAGCTCGAGGAAGCTGCCGAAGAAGCCACGGCGCTTCGTCGGGGAGTATTCGGCGATGAACGTCGCCGCGCCGCCGTACTCGCCGCCGGTGGAGAAGCCCTGGATGATCCGCAGCAGCAGGATCGCGATCGGCGCCGCGATGCCCATGCTGTAGCTGCCGGCGTACGTCGGCAGGACGCCGACCAGGAACGTGCAGCCGGACATCAGCAGGATCGTGACGGCGAGCACCCGCTTGCGGCCGATCTTGTCGCCGAGCGGGCCGAAGAACGCCCCGCCGAACGGCCGCACGATGAACCCGATCGCGAGCAGCGCCAGCGACTTGAGCACGGCGTTCCCCTCACCGGGGAAGAACTGCGTACCGATGCTCACCGCGATCGCACCCGAGGTGAAGACGCCGTAGTCGTACCACTCGGTGGCGTTGCCCATCGCCGACGCCCACACGGCGCGCTTGACGGTTCTCTCGTCCACTGACGGTTTGCCCGTCGTTGCTGCTGGTTCGCTCATGCCGGCGACGACTCCTCCCGTGCAGTGCCCATGGGGCCGTTCGAGCTCATCGGCCCAGTGTCGACCGGGACCCCCACGTCGGCAGTCTGAGCCGGAAATTGTCTACGGTGGGGAACTTTCCGGCTACTGAGAGATGTCGGTGGCTCGCCGACGTCCCGGGTCGCGCGCTGCCGCCGGCTACCCGCGGGTTAACGTCAGCGCATGAGTCGTGTTTCTCAACCCTGGCCGCCGGTGGCGGTGGAGCCCGCGGTCCCGCACCCGAAGGCGCCGGAACCGGGCACCGAGCTCGGCGTGCACTTCGCCGAGTGCTTCGGGTGCGGCGACGAGGCCGACGCCGGGCTGCACCTGCGCTCGACCGTCGGCGAAGGCCAGGTCGTGCACTCGCGGTTCACCGTCACCGCGGCCCACCAGGGCGCGCCCGGGCTCGCCCACGGCGGCCTGCTGGCCTGCGCGTTCGACGAGGCGCTCGGCTCGACGGTCGGCAACCTGATGCGCCGCCCGGCGGTGACCGGCAAGCTCGAGACGGACTTCCGGCGGCCGGTGCCGGTCGGTTCGACGCTGTTCATCGAGGCCAAGCTGGACGGCATCGCGGGCCGCAAGATCTACGTCAGCGCGAACGGCCGCCTCGACGCCGAGGACGGCCCGATCGCGGTCAGCGCGCGGGCGCTGTTCGTCGTCGTCGGTTTCGAGCACTTCAGCACCCACGGCGACCCGCAGGCGCTGGAGAAGCTGGCCGCGCAGCACGAGAAGAACCAGCGTGAGCGCAGCGAACGCGACTGGGAGATCAACCCCTGATCAGGTGAGCGTCCGGGGCCGGATCGCGTTCGCCCGGTCGACCAGCTCGATGCGCTGCTCGAGCGTGGCCGCCAGCCGGGCCAGCGCCCGGTAGCACCGCTCGAGGCCGAACCGCAGCTCGCGTTCCTCGAGCCGGCACCCCAGCACGCGCGCGCCCGGCGTCGGCTTGCCCTGGCCGAGCCATTCGTGCGCGGCTTCGAGGACGTTCGCGGACAGGCGCGTCTGGCGTTCGACGTCCAGCCGGAGCCGCTCCAGCCGGGCCGACGCGTCGAGCAGGTCGTGCTCGGTGACCGGCGTCTCGCGGCCGTTGGCCTTGGTCGCCGTCGTCTTGATCTTGATCGCCGCGACCTGCGCGTCGACGTAGTGGGTCGAGGACGGCGGCACGGTCTCGAGCACCTCGACCGCGCTCGCCCGCGCGCCCTGCGCCAGGTACACGCGGGCGAGGCCGAAGGCGGCGCTGACGTAGGTGCGGTCGGTGCGCCAGACCAGTTCGTAGAACCGCGCGGCGGCGAAGTAGTCGCCGACGCCTTCGGCGCTGATGCCCAACGCGAGTTTCGGGGCGATTTCGCCCGGTAGGTCGTCGTACACCGCTTCGAACGCGACGTGCGCCACCCGCGAACGGCCACCCGCGAGTTCGATCAGGCCGCGGTACCAGTCGATCCGCCAGTCGTGCGGGAAGCCGTTCTTGATGGCCAGGTACTGCGCCGCCTGCAGCTGCCGCTGCGCCTCCGCGAACTCGCCGAGCTCGACCCGGGCCCGCACGATCCGCAGCCGCACCTCGATCGACTCCCGCGGTGCGCCGGCCAGCGCCTCGATCGCGGCCCGCGGGTCGAGCGCGGTCGTGGTGGCGAGCACGCCAGCCGCCGGGTCGTCCGTGTCGACCTGCGGGATCGGCAGCCCGGCGACGACCTCGTCCGCGCCGGGCAGCGGCACGCTGGCGCCGGCTTCGGGCACCACCAGCTGCACGCCGAACGTGCGGCTCTCCGGGCCGAACACCGTGGACACGCCGGGCCGCGGCTTGCCGGTGCCGAGCGCCATGATCTCGCGCAGCACCCCGGTGAGCTGGTCGGCCATCTCTTCGGCGGAGAGGAAGCGCCGGTCGGGGTCCGTGTGCGTCGCGCGCCGCAGGAACCGGTAGTACGAACCGAACAGCGTGAACAGCGGGACGGCGTCCGGGCCGGGCAGCGTCGTCTTGTACTTGCTGGTGTAGCCGGTGAACTCGAAGCTGAGCACGGCGAGCGTGCGCCCGACGGTGAACAGGTCCGATGCCACCGACGCACCCTGCGTCGGCAGTTCCGGCGCGCTGTAGCCGGTGGTGAAGAACAGCGGGCTCTCGTAGTCGTCGGTGCGGCGGACCGCGCCGAGGTCGATCAGCTTCAGCTGCTCGTTGGTCTGGATGACGTTGTCGGGCTTGAGGTCGCAGTAGAGCAGGCCCTGGCTGTGCAGGTAGCCGAGCGCGGGCAGGATCTCCAGCCCGTACGCGATGACCTGGCCGATCGGCAGCGGCTCCGGACGGCGGCTTTCCCGGTGGTGCGCCAGCGCGAGCTGCCGCAGCGACTGGCCACCGACGTACTCCATGACGATGTAGCCGGTGGTCGTGCCGCTGTGGGCGTCCGGGTGCTGCACGAAGTTGTGGATCTTGACGATGTTGGGGTGTTCGACCTCGGCGAGGAACCGCTGCTCGTTGGCCGCGGCCGCCATCGCCGTCGCGTCACCGGTGTCGATCAGTCCTTTGAGGACTACCCAGCGGTCGCTGACGTTGTGGTCCTGCGCCAGGTAGATCCAGCCGAGGCCGCCGTAGGCGATCGCGCCGAGGACTTCGTACTGGCCGCCGACGAGCTCGTTCGGCTGCAGCTTCGGGACGAACGAGAACGGCGCGCCGCAGTTCTCGCACTTGCCTTCCGGCGAACCGGGTTGCCCGTCCTTGCCGCGGCCGACCTTCGCGTTGCAGGTGCCGCAGAACCGCTTTTCCTCCGACACCACCGGGTTCGTCAGCACCGCGGACGCGGGGTCGCGCGCGGGCACCGGCGGGACCTCGACCAGCCCCGCGCCGAGCCGGCCGCGGCGCGACCGGGACGTCCGCGACGACGTCCGCCGCGAAGTGCCGGGGAACGAACCGGATACCGAGCCGGACCCGCTGCCGGCCCCCGTTCCGGTGCCGGTTCCCGTGTGCCGTCCTTCGCTGGTGCGCTCGGGCAGCACGCTTTCGGTGCCGGGGTCGGGCAACGGCGTCCCCGGCCCGGTTTCCGGCCGCGGCACCGGCGGCATGATGCTCTGGGTCTCCGGCGCCGGCGCGGCGAGCACGCTCGTGGGCTGCGGGGCGCCCGGATCCGGGCGGACGGCCTGCGTCGGCTCGACCGGCGGCGTGACGGGGTTCATGCTGCCTGGCGGGCGCGTCGGGTCTTCCGCGCCGGGGATCGGCCCGCGCGCGGGAAACGGCTGGCCGCGCGGCGGCGTCGGCGGACGGCGCACGGGCGCGTGGAAGACGGTCTCTTCGCCGCCGGACGGCTCGCCGTCGTCGAGGCGGCCGGAGATCGACGGCTCCGGCGTGTCCCACCGCACCGGTGGCGGCGGCTGCCAGCTCGGCGGCGCCACCTGCTGCTGGTCGTCCGGCGCGGCGTGCCGAGGACGGCGCGGCTCCTCCGACACTGCTACCTCCCGGATCCCCTGCGACGTGCGGAGATCGATTCTAGTCGCGCTGCGTCCTTCGGTACTGCGGCATTCACTGGTACTGCGGCGCCGGCGGCGAAGCCGGCCCGAGGCGGGCTTCCACCCAGCGGCGGTAGCTGTCCTGCCACACGCCGTTGCCGCGGATCTGGTCGAGCACCGCGTTGACGTAGCGGACCAGGTCCGGGCGGTCCTTCGGCACGCCGATGCCGTAGTTCTCCTGCGTCAGCGGCTCGCCGCGGACCTCGAGCGTCGAGTCCTGCGCGGCCATCCCGGCGAGGATCGTGTCGTCGGTCGACACCGCGTCGACCTGGCCCTGCTGGAGCATCACCAGGCAGTCCGACCAGTTGTCGACCGAGACCGGCACCGGCTTGGCCGCGTCCGTCGCGATCTTCGCCAGCGACGTCGACTTCTTGGTCGCGCACACCCGCTTGCCGCTCAGGTCCGACAGCTTCTGCGCCTTCGACTCCTTGGGGACCAGGATCTTCTGGCCTGCCACGTAGTACACGGAGGAGAACTCGACGTCCTTCTTGCGCGCGCAGGTGATGCTGTAGGTCCGGACCACGATGTCGACCTGGTGCTTCTTCAGGACTTCTTCACGCTGCGACGACGGGATCGCGCGGAACTGGACGTGGCCGTCGGCCGAGCCGAAGATCGCCTTGGCGACGGCGTTGACCATGTCGATGTCGAAGCCCTCGAGGTTGCCCGAGGTGGGGTTGCGGAACCCGAACAGGTAGGTGGTCTGGTCGACCCCGGCGATCAGCTTGCCGCGCTTCCTGATGTCGGACATCGTCGAGCTGTCGGGGACGGTCGTGCTGCTGCTGGCCGGCACCAGGCTGGCCAGGGGGTTGCAGCTGGTGTCGGAGCCGCCGCCGGCCGTCGCGTCCGGGCCGCCGACGTGCGCGGGCTGCGGCCAGGCCGCGTTGCCGACCGGCGCCGGGTCGACCGGTTTCCCGGCGCTGCCGCAGGACGCAGCCAGCAGCGCGACGACCGCCAGCACGCCCGCCCGGACCGTGTTACCAATCCGGCCAAAAGCAGGCCGACCCCTGCGCGGCACGTAACCGCTTCTCCGAAGCCATTCGGCCGTGACTGTGGTCGGATTGGTAACGATCAGCACCGTCCGCCGCCTGCTCACCGGTACTCCCTCAGTCGCTCCCGGATCCCCATGGTGACACCCGCCGCGGCGACGACCGCCAGCACGGCCAAGCCGGGTGCGAGGAGCGTCAGCGCGCGGTCGCCGTTGTGGGTGTCGTCGAGGAAGGCCTGCCTGCCGACGTCGATCGCGGCCTGGAGGCTGTCGTCGAGCTGCCGGAAGGCCGGCGCCGAGCCGCCTTTCGCGTCTTCCTGCACCGCGGAGTCGACGGCTTCCTGGTACGCCCCGGCGTTGTCCTGGTCGCGCACCTGCCCGTGGGCCTTCAGCCAGTCGCCGGCGGCCTTCGACGCGGCCTCGACCTTCGCGGCGCCGTCGCCGTCTTTGATCAGGCCGCGGGCTTCGCCGAGGAGACCGCCCTGGCCGTCCTGGCCGAGCAGCTGGACCGCCTTGGCGGTGAAGTCCTTCTCGTACGCGCCGCCGTCGCCGCGGGCGACCAGCGTCAGCGTTTCGTCGGCACGGGCCTGCAGCGCGGCGATCCGCGCGCGGACGAGCACGTCGACGCGGTGCGAACCGTCGTCCTGGCCGCTGCCGACCAGGCTGCCCTGGAAGATCAGCGCGACCCCGCCCCACAGCAGCGACACCACGACGGCGGCCGTCGCGACGACGAGCCCGACGTTGAGCAGCCGGTTGGTGCGCCGGGTCAGGTAGACCTGGGTGACGATCAGCGCGGCCAGCAGCGCCACCACCAGGATCGTGGCGAGCCACGGGAAACCGGTGGCGCTGTCCTGCTCTTCGATGAGCCGCTCGGTGTCGACCCGGTAGAGGTCCTGGGCGGCGGGCAGCAGCTTCGCCCGCATCAGCTCGGACGCCTCGCGCAGGTAGGACGCGCCGACCGGGTAGCCGAGGCGGTTGTTCGCCCGTGCCGTCTCGACGAGCCCGGTGTAGACGGGCAGCTGCTGGTTCAGCGTGTCGACCGGGGTGGCGGCGTCGGCGACGTCCGCGGCGTCGGAAGCGGCCTTCGCGAGCGCGGCGCCGGCTTCGGCGATGTCCCGCTCGTAGCGCTGGCGGAGCTGGGGTGGCTCGGTGCCGATGGAGAGGAACGCGCTCGCGGCGGTCGCGTCCGCGTCCGAAAGCGAGCGGTAGACCTGCTGCGACGCGGCGGCGAGCGGCTCGCGGTGGTCGATGACGCCGGAAATCGTGTCGTCGCGGTCCTGCACCGACAGCGTCGCGACGAGCCCGGCGACGAGCGCCAGCAGCACCAGCCCGACGGCGATCACGGTGAGCCGGCCGGGGGTGGTCGCGGCCGATCGGACGATCGCACGGATCCCCTGGCCCGGCAGGTCGAGCAGCCCCAGCAGGCCGCTGCGGCTCCCGGTGCGGTCGCGGCCGTCCGGTGGCGACGGTGGGGGTGCCGGCGCGGGCGCCGCAGGCCCCGGGGCCGTCGCAGTGCTGGTCATCCCCGAAATTCCTCCCCTGCCATCCGGGGCCTCGCCCCAGGCCGGGGGCGTGGCCACCCGGAGCCCCCGAAAAAGTTCGCTGTGAGCCGTACTCGCAGAAGGTAGCCGAGTCGCCGCGCGCGCAGCCACCGACACCACCCGCTGTCATCAGCACGTGATCTGGGCGGACGTGTTCCCGCGCACACCGGTGATCAGGTCCGGACTTCCGCCCGGACGCGCCGGTGGCCGTCTTCGGGGCCGCACGTCAGCGCGGACGGCGGGCCGCTCGCGCGGGCCGCCAGACCGAATCCTTCACCTGTCCGGGTGAAAGACCCGAGGGCGTTGCCTCCGGCTGTCTCGCCCGGTCCGTTCGCAGCCCACCGTCCACATCGGACCATTCAGTCAGCCGCGCCTCGGGCTGCACGCCTTGTGCGCCAAGGTAATGCGCCGGGCCGCGGTTTTCGGCCGGCGTGCGGTCAGCCGCGGATGGCCGGGGCGAGCGAGTGCGGGAGCACGGCTTCGGGGTCCGGCGGCCGTCGGACGACCACCTCGACGTCGTCGGCGAAGCGGTACGGCTTGGCGCCGAGGATGCCGCCGAAGTGCCGTCGCAGCCGGGACATCTCGGCGCGGACGGTCACCGTCCGGCCGGCGTCGCCGAACAGGTCGGCCGACAGTTCGGACGCAGACCGGCCGTCGCGCCGGCTGGCCAGCACGTACAGCACCTCGGCGTGGCGCGGGCTGAGCCGGTGCGTCCAGGTCCCGGCGGCACTGGCCACGGTGAGCTCGGGCTCGCGCGGCGATCGAAGGTCGAGCACGACGCGGGTGGGCGGGGCCGCCTCGTTCTCGGTCAGCCGGAGCAGCCAGCCGCCGGGGACGGGCTCGACGGAACAGCCGCCGTACGCGGGCAGCCAGGCTCGCCCGGGACCGAGGCCGGTGGGCAGCGCGACCCGGTCGACCGGCGCGAGCCCGGCGGCCGCGGCGATCCAGCCGTGTTTGTCGGCCACCATCGCCCGGCCGCCGACCTTCGCGAGGACCGGGACGGCGAAGCCGCGAAGCCGTTCGAGCTCGGTGAGGTGGGTGGTGCGCAGCTGGGCCTCCGCGAGCCGCGTCACGGCGTCGACCAGCGCCAATGTCGTCGCGTGGATGGTCGAGGCAGGCCCGGAGAGGTCGACGACGCCGAGCAGCCTGCCGTCGCGCGGGTCGTGCAGCGGCGCGGCCGCACACGTCCAGGAGTGCTGGGTCCGGACGTAGTGCTCGGCGGAGTACACCTGGATCGGGCTGCGCGCGACGAGCGCGGTGCCGATCGCGTTGGTGCCGACGGATTCCTCCTGCCAATCGACGCCTTCGACGAACCCGAGCCCGTCGGCGCGGCGCCGGACCGCGGCACTGCCGTCACGCCAGAGGACGGCGCCACCGGCGTCGGCGATCACCATGATGTGCGCGGCCTGCTCGGCGAGGCTGAGCAGGCCGCCGCGCAGGATCGGCAGCGCCTCGGCCAGCCCGCTCGCGCGGCGGCGCGCTTCCAGCTGTTCGAAGGTCAGCACGGGCGCGGCGGCCCGGCTGTCCGGGTCCAGCCCCAGCCGGCGCATCCGCTGCCAAGACGCGCCGATGACCGGCCGCAGCCGGCTCGGCAGCGCCTGGCCGTTCAGGGCTGCTTCGTGCACCTGCGCGAGGACACGGGCGTACCGCCGGGGATCCACCCCGGCCGGCAACGCTGCCTCGAGGTCTCGCTGCCCCAAACCGCCGCTCCTTGTGCTGTGCCTCCCCGGAGTCTGCCTTTTCGGCTGGATGATCGGTAGGTGGGGCACGTCGCGGCCGGGCCGGGTTTGTCCCGCTTCAGTACGAGACGTAGACGTCGGTCTCCAGGGCGTCCGGGGCGGATTTCGGCGCGGCGACCGAGTCCTCGACGAGCTGGGCGACTTCGGCGTCGATGGCGTCGAGGACCTGTTCGCGCAGCTCACCGCTGTCGGTGACACGGGTGCGGAACCGGTGGAGGCAGTCGCCGACGTGCCGCGGGAAGCCGGCCTCGAGCAGTGTCGGGCCACCGCCGTCGCGGGCGCGGCCGACCGCTTCTCCGGCCGCTTCGTGCACGGCGAAGAAGTCGGATCCGTCGATGACGACCCCGGGCACACCGAGCCCGGCCACCCGATCGGCGTAACCGGGGTTCTCCGTGACGAAGATGACGGGCAGGTGCCAGGCCGACGCGAGGGTCAGCGCCTCCAGCGTCGTCCCCGGGGCGTCCCCGAGGAAGGCCACGCCGACGCCGCCGGTGTCCTGCTGTTTCGCGGCGATCGCGGCGCCGCAGATCAGCAGCGGGACGCCGCCGAGGGTGTCCGTCGTGATCAGCCGGTGCTGCTGGATCTCGGCCAGGACGGCCCGGACGTCGACGCCCTTGGCGATGCGGTGCCCGTGACGGCGATGGGTGCCGGCGATGGCGTCACGGCTGTCGAGGTGGAGACAGACACCCGCGGCCAAAGCCTCCCCGCCGACGTACCGGTTGCCACCGGTCGCGCGCACTCGCTCTTCGACGGCTCGGATGGTCCGCATCACGCGATACGCACCCCGGAGGGCGTCCGTCATCTTCGGCGCTCCTTCCCCAGTTCGGTGTCCGCGCGCAACAGTCCTTTCCGCGCCGCCTCCGCCATCGCCGCCCGCACGTCGACGACCCACGGCCCGTCCGGCTTGAGCTCGACGAACGCGCTCTCCCCGGTCTTCAGCTCGAGCTCGCGCTCGCCGTCGAGCGCGATGACTCCGCCCGCGGCAGCGAGTTCGACGCGCACGCCGGGTCGCAGGAGCCCCCAGCCGCGCACGCCGACCGGCCGGACGAGCCCGGGCGCGATCGGCGCGTGCACGACGTACGGCGTCTCCCCGACCGGCCCGAGCTGCAGCGCGACGCCGTCCGGGCTCGACCGCGGGCTGGGGCACAGTTGGCCGGGAACGCTCGAGAGGCCGATGCCGTCCGGCTCGGCGAAGGTGCAGTACAGCTCGGTGAGCGACGAGGGGTCCCACAGCGCCCGCGCCCCGATGTGCCTGCTCAGCGACACGCAGACGTCGACGAGCGCGATCTCCCTGCGTGCTTTCGTGACGACCTCGAGCACGCTGACGCGGTGGGTGACGAGGTCGGGATCGATCTGCCCGGTGGCGATCAGCCCGGCGGCCAGGCCGGCGACGGTCGCCTCCCGCATCTGCGGGAAGGCGTTGTTGGTCCCGGTGGAGAGGGCGAGCAGCGGCACGTCCTCGCAGGCCGCGGCGGCGACCCGGGCGGTCCCGTCCCCACCGAGGACGACGATGACCCCGGCGCCGGCCTCGACCATGCGACGCACGGCGTTCGTCGTGTCGGCGGCGGTGCCGGTGAGGGCGTCGTCCTCGCAGAAGTCGACCTTCGGCCAGGAGCCACCGCGGCCGAGCGCGCGCAGGACCGCGGCGGAAATCCCGCCCAGGTCGGTCGAGACGAGGGCCCGGTCGAGCCCGGTGACGGCGAACGCCGCCAGCAGCCGCTGGACCATGTTCGCCTTTTCCGCGGTGGGGAACACCGACGCCTGCGCGACCAGCCGGCGGATGTCCCGCCCCGATGCGGGGTTCGCGACGATCCCCGCCACCGTTTCACCCACCTGACCTCCCGTTCTTTCACCCGAGAACAGGAGACTCCGTGAACGGGCGAAACGGAAGGGTTGCAGAGCGTTGCAGTAGCGGTGTGATGCGCAACAGGAGCGAGGTAGATCACACCAGGCGTCTCACCCAGTGATCTGCAGTGGACTGTCCACCCCGGAGTCGCCGGGGAAGAACCCACCGGGACGAGGTCGCGGCAGCGGACTACGGGACCAGGTCGGCGACGCCCTCGTAGGTGAAGCCGGCTTCTTCGATCGCGGCCCGGACGTCGTCCTCCGTCAGCGTCGTTTCGGCGCGCACTAAGACGCGGCCGGTCGCGACGTCGACGTCCACTTCGGCCACTCCGGGCAGCACGGTGATTTCTTCGGTCACCGACTGGGCGCAGCTCATCCCGGAAACGGCGTATCCGTGCTCGATCATGGTGCGCAGCCTACGAAAAGGGCCGCCACCCCAACCGGGTGACGGCCCTTTCCCAAGATCAAAGTCAGATCACGGTGACCGACGTGGCCTGCGGGCCCTTCTGGCCCTGGCCGATCTCGAACTCGACGCGAGCGTTCTCTTCCAGGCTCTTGAAGCCGTTACCCTGGATCTCGCTGTAGTGAACGAAGACGTCGCCGCCACCGTTGTCGGGGGTGATGAAGCCGAACCCCTTCTCGGAGTTGAACCACTTCACAGTGCCCTGAGTCATAAAAAGATCTCCATGTGTAACACCAAAACAGGAAGCCACTTCGGCGTCCCGGGTCATCACCCGGACGGTTTGCTTCCTCGGCGAGGAGACACTACGCCCGCTGAGTTCTGCGAGCGTGACTCAACACGAACACAAAAATCGAGACCTTAAGCAGTAAAGCACACCTTGAGCGGGAGGGACAAGCCATCTTCACCCGGGAGGGGTGAGCTATTCGCCACTCGCCGGGCGCAGCCCCTCGGTGGTGAACGGCGAACGCCACGCCGTGTCGTGCTCACCGGCGACCACCGCGTCGTCGTGGGCCTCGGAACTGGCGCTGAACAGCACCGGTACGACGCCGGAGGACTTCCGCGCTGCTTCGGATGCGTGCTGGTGATCGGTCACGTCGAAACTCCCCTCGTTCCCTGCCCGCTTCTGCGCGGGTCATGACCGTGATGGTGCCATGGGGCACCGACAGAAACCGGTTGTTTCCCGCCGGGACCCGGCCGGGAAGGTTCAGCGGCGAACCACCACCGGAACACCGCCAGGTTACCCGAGCCAACGCCCTGCTACCACACGACATTCCCAGCTTTTCCGGAACGAAACCGTTACTGGGCGGGAGGTTGCGGACGCGCCTGGCCGAGCAGGGCCGAGATCCGCACGTCAGGGGTCACGACGTCGGGATCCGTGCGCACGTCGATGACGCACGGCCGCTGCCGCACCAGTGCGCTGGCGATGATGGGCTCGAGCTCTTCACGATCGTCCACGGTGTACCCGGCCGCGCCGAGCCCACGCGCCCACGACGCGAAGTCGGTCAACGGGATCGAAACCCCCGTGAGCCGGCCGTAGGTGCGGGCCTGGTGCATCGCGAGCGCGCCGTGGACGCCGTTCTGGAAGACGACCACCATCACCGGCGCCCGGTACCGGACGGCCGTTTCGATCTCCTGGCCGGTCATCAGCGTGCCGGCGTCCCCGACCATGGCCACGACGGTCCGCCGCGGCTCGGTCAGCTTCGCCGCCACGGCGGCCGGCACGGCGTAGCCCATGGCGGCGTTGCTCGGGCCGAGCTGACTGCGCGGCGCGGTGAAGCACCAGTAGCGGTGCATGAACTGAGCGAAGTTGCCCGCGTCGCTGGTCACGATGGTGTCCTCGGGCGCCAGCTTCCGCAGCGCCCGGACGACGTCGACCGGGTGCACCCGGGTGTTCCCGCTGGTGTCGGGCGGGGTCATGAAGGTGTGGACGGCCGCGTTCGCCGCCGAAGCCCGCCGCGTCCGCGGCGACGCCACCTCCCGCAGCTCCCGCAGGAACGGCTCGACTTCGGAGTCGACGCGGAACGTCAGCCCCCGCCGCTTCGGGCTGACATCGATGCCAGTGCCGACCATGACCAGCGTCTGCTGCGCGGTCGGGTAGCGGTAGGCCTGGGTGGTCACCTCGTCGAGCTGGGTGCCGAGCGCGAGCACCAGGTCCGCGCGTTCGAGGGCGTCCAGCTGCCGGGCCGGGATGCCCAGCCCCAGGTGACCGGCGTAGCGGGCGTGGTTCTCCGGGAAGGCGTCCTGCCGCCGGAAGGCGTTGTAGACGGGCAGCGCGAGCTCGTCGGCGACGGCGATCAGCTCGTCCCGCGCCGACCGCGCCCGCCCGCCGACGATGACGACCGGGTACTTGGCCTCGTCGACCAGTTGCGCCACGGCGTCAGCCGAACGGCCCAGCGTCCCGGACGCCGGCGGCCGCACCCGCGCCATCGGCTTGGCCGCGTCGTAGGGCATGCCCCAGACGTCGCAGGGCACGCCGAGCACGACCGGCCCCGGCCGGCCTTCCTGCGACGTCGTCAGCGCGTGCGCGAGCAACCCCGGCAGCCCGTCCGGATCGGTCACCCGCAATGTCGACTTGGCGATCGACTCGAACATGGCCGTGAGGTCCGACGTCGGCAGCTCCCCCGACGACGACGGCACCGGCTCGGCCGCCGGCGTCTCCAGCAGCACGACCATCGGCGTCTCGTCCTGGTACGCCGTTTGGACGCCGATGGCCAGGCTCGCCGCACTCGGCCCCCGGCTGGCGAGCAGCACGGCGGGACGTTCGGTGAGCTTCCCCTCGGCCTCCGCCATGAACGCCGCGCCCGCGTCGTGGCGCGCCGAGACCAGCGTGATCTCCCGCTCCCGCTGCAGGGCGTCGAGCAGTTCCAGGAAGGACTCACCGACCACCGCGTACACGCGGCGGACACGCGCCTCGGTCAGGATCCGCACGGCCGTCTGGGCGACGGTCGCTCCCAGTTGGTATCTAATGAGGAGAGCTTAGGCGGGCACCGTTCAGTGCAGTCAAGTGATCTTCACCGAAACCGGACAAGGATAGGCCGAATGTCCGCTTTGACCGATTGGTAGCCGATCAAGGGAGTGAGGACCGCAGACTTGGCCGCCACCGAACATGAAACTGTTTTTACCTATGGTGCACCGGCGCTGAAGTACGGCACCGGCGCCAGCGACGAGATCGGCTACGACCTGACCCAGTACGGCGCGCACCGCGTGCTCGTCGTGACGGATCCGCAGGTGGCCGCGACAGCCTGGCCCCGCCGCATAGCCGACGGCATCGCGGGCTACGGCATCGAGACCGAGATCTTCGACGGCGTCCACGTCGAGCCCACTGATGTCAGCATGCAGAAGGCGGTCGACTTCGCGCGCGGAACCGGTCCGTACGACGCCTTCGTGGCCGTCGGCGGCGGGTCCGCCATCGACACCGCCAAGGCGGCAAACCTCCTGACGAGCAACGACGGCGAGCTGATGGACTACGTCAACGCGCCCGTCGGCGGCGGCCGCGCGCCGGCCCGCTCGCTGAAGCCGCTGGTCGCGGTGCCCACCACCACCGGCACGGGCTCCGAGAGCACCACGGTCTGCGTCCTGGACGTGTTGTCGCTGCGCGTGAAGAGCGGGATCAGCCACCTGCGGCTGCGCCCCACCCTGGCCGTCGTCGACCCGCGGCTCACCGTCAGCCAGCCGCCTGGGGTGACGGCCGCCAGCGGCATGGACATCCTCTGCCACGCCGCGGAGAGCTACACCGCCAAGCCGTACACCGAGTTCGAGCGCAAGCGCCCGGAGCAGCGCGTGCCGTACTGCGGCTCGAACCCGCTGGCCGACATGTTCGCCGAGCAGTCGCTGAGGCTGCTGTCGTGGGCCCTCCCGGCTGCGGTGCGCGACGGTGCCGACCTCAAGGCCCGCGAGGCCATGGCCCTCGCCGCGACGTTCGCCGGCCTCGGCTTCGGCAACGCCGGCGTGCACATCCCGCACGCGAACGCCTACCCGATCGCCGGTCAGGTCAGGGATTTCCACCCGGACGGTTATCCGGGCGAAGAACCCATGGTGCCGCACGGCATGGCCGTCTCGCTGACCGCGCCCGCGGCGTTCCGCTTCACCTTCGACGCGGCACCGGACCGCCACCTGCGCGTCGCCCGCCTGCTGGCCCCCGACTTCGAGTGGCCCGGCGACTTCGCCGACCACCTGCCCGCGGTGCTGATCGACCTGATGCGGCAGATCGGCATCCCGGACGGCATCGGTGCCGTCGGCTACACGGAGTCCGATGTGGACTCCCTCGTCGAGGGAACCCTCAAGCAGCAGCGCTTGCTGGCCACCGCACCCCGCGAAGCGTCCGCGGACGATCTGTCCGGCATCCTGCGCGAGTCGGTGTCCCTGTGGTGAGCGAGTACCCGCATTGGCAGACGATCCCGTTGCGCTGGAAGGACAACGACGTCTACGGGCACGCCAACAACGTCGTCCACTACTCGCTGATGGACACCGTGATCAACACCTGGCTCATCGAGCAGGGCGGCCTCGACATCGAAGCCGGGGCGGTGATCGGGCTGTGCGTCGAGTCGCACTGCGCGTATCACTCATCGGTGTCCTTTCCTGGCTCGTTGAGGGTTGGGCTGCGGGTGGCGCACCTCGGGAAGTCCAGCGTCCGCTACGAGATCGGGATGTACGCAGCCGACGAGTCCTTGGTCGCGGAAGGGCACTTCGTGCACGTCTTCGTGGACCGCGAGTCCCGCCGGCCGACACCGGTCTCCGGCAAGCTGCGCGAGGCGCTGGAGGCATTGCAGCCCGGATGACGTGCACCGCCGCCGTGTCACCTCCTTTCCGACGGTGCCCCATTCCGGGCCGTGTTCCTCCTGCACTTCCGATCATGCACCACGGCACCGACAGAACCGGCCGATCGGCCGGAGTTGTCCACAGGCGACCCAAAATCGGCGAGTTGTCCACAGATTTGCCACGAGGGGTTCCGCACCCCTTCGACGGCGATAAGCTGGGAAGCACATGAGATCGGTCCACAGTGGACGAGCTGTTTCCTCACCGGATCGGCTGGTAACACGGATGGCGGCCTAGGCGTCGATCCGGTTGCGGCGGCAGAAAGGTGAGCCGACGGCTCGTGAGTGGTCCCGGGCCCGTTGCCGGCAGGCGTCCCGCCGACGGTCCCGGCACCCAGGCACGAAGTGGACCAAACAGCGGTGGTCGCGCGTCCGCTTCCGGCAGACGCCCCGGGAGCGGACGCGCCACCGTCCCATGTGGCCAGGAGGAGATCGCGGCGTCGTCGCCGGAAGGCGCCCCGCCGACGACTGCGACCCCGACCGCGGTCGGCCTGGTATTCGGTAGCGGACCCGTCGCCGGAAGGCGTCCCGGCGGCGGGCCCGCGCCACTACCGCAGGCAGCGGCCGCCCGACTCTGGGCGGTGACGCACCTGCAGCAGGTGGCGGCGTTCGCGGACCAGCAACTGGCGGTGGACAAGGGCCACCAGCCAGGCACGCGAAGCGGTGGGTTGGATCGGCCCGGCCAGGTCGACTCCGCCGTCGAGCTCCCGGCTCGCGGACGCGGCTGGACGTGAAGCGCCGCTTCACGTTCGTGCGTGCGGCCTGAGGCAAACAGCGGCTGCCCGCCCGGCCGTCGTGGTGATTCCCGGGTCAGCGACCGGTCGCCGGAGCGATCGGCGTGCCACCCAGGAACGGCAACACCTCATTGCCGTCGAAGAGCGAAGCCAGAGAAAGGAGGATCCCCGCACCGCCGGTCTTGACGTCCATCGAGAGCCGCAGCAACCGGTTGCCCGGGAACGCGAGGCCGTTCTTGTACGGCACCGCATACCAGGCCAGCCACGCCAGGTGCCGGTCGATCGCCGCCGCACGGCTCGGCTGCCCCGGGCCCGGGTTCGCGGCCAGCGCGACAGCCAGTCCGCACCGGCCGTTGAGCAAGCCCGGCTGGGCGACGAACTCGCCGAGGCACGCCTCACGAAGGGCGGGGAGGCTGTCGACGGCCTCCGCGTCCGGGCGATGCCGCGCCAGCTGCTCGGCGGCCAAGAGGATCCCGGCGCTGCCGACGCCTGCGTAGGGCAACGTGCGGGCCGCACCGTCGCGGACCTGCAGCGAGCCGTCGTCGGCCTCGACGCATTCTTCGAGGTCGCGGCACAGTGCCTGGTCGGCGAAGGAGAGCCAGGCCGACTCGCCGGTGCGCTCGAAGAGCCGGATGAACAGCAGTGCCGGCCCGGCCCAGCCGGCCAGCAGCCCGGCGCGGGCGGAGTTCCCCGGTGGCGCCGCGGTCTCCAGCGCCTCGGCCAGCCGGACGGCCGTGGTCAGCGCTTGGCGTCCGAACTCGTTGTCCTGGCGGACCGTCGCGAAGTGCAGCATCGTCAGCCCGATGCCGGCCAAGCCGCTCTCCAGGGAGTGGTCGGTTGTCTGCTCGACGAGCCGCGTGGACGTCGCCAGCAGCTTGGCGGCCTCGTCGTGGTGCCCGAAGTTCTCCAGCACGTAGGCGATGCCGGAGCTGCCGTCGTAGAAGCCGGGCCGGGTCGGCGGCTCACGGCGGACCGCTTCGATCAGCCAACGTTCGTGCTCGGGGAAGCGGCCGGCCCCGGCGACGTTGAGAGCGTGCAGCACCCCGGCGGCCCCGACCCCGAAACACGCACCGCCGACGCGGAACTGTTCGATGTCCCCCGGGAACAGCCGGTCTTGGCGAGAGGGGGTCGCGCTGGCGAGGATCGCCTCGGCGATCTGCTTGCGGACCAGCGACCAGTCCGGTTTGTCATGGTCGAGCTCGGTGTGGGCCAGTGTCGGCTCCACGGGGACTTCACGCGGGGCCAGTACCGCGACCGCGGCGTCGGCGTACCCCTCGGGTAGGGGAAACCGGCGTTCGACGAAGTCGGCGATGCGACGCAGCTTCGCCGGAGCGAGCTCGGCCACGGGCGATAGCGGCAGGAAGAGCCACAGCCGCAACGCTGCGAGTGCGTGCTCGTCGACCGCGAAACCGGTGCGGTCGGCCGGTGCGCGGAAGCCGGGCGTGCCCGGTGTCGGGCGGTCGGCGGACTCGGCGTCGAACGCCGTCCCGAAGTCGGTCAGGGAGATCCGGTCGTGGTGGTCTTCGTCGACCAAGATGTTCTGTGGGTGCAGGTCACCCAGGACGATGCCGCGAGCGTGGGCTTCGCCGATCGCCTTCTCCACTCCCTCGACGATGTCCAGCGCGCGGCGGGTGTAGTCGGCGAGGTCGACGGTCGTCGTGCTGCGCCTGGTCAGGGGGTAGTTGCGGGTCAGCCAGCCGGCCAGCGGGATACCCGGCAGGTACTCCGCGGCCAGGTAGTGGCGCTCCGAAACGGTGAACCACTCGACGGCCCTCGGCACGCCCGGGATGCCGGCGAGCCGGCCGAGCACCTCGTGCTCTCGACGCAGCCGCTCGACGGCGTCGATCCGCGCTTCGTCGAGACCTGCGTACGGGCGGGCCTCCTTGAGAACGACCTGGTCACCGCCCGCCTTCGGGTCGGCGAGGTAGCTGCCGCCGCCGTTCGAGACGTGTAGTGGCCGCACCATCCGGTAAGGAAACTGGGTCCGGGCACCCCCTTTGCGCGCGGTGATGCTGCTTCGCAAACAGGTCGGGAGCTTGACCCAGTCGGGCATGGAGGACGTCGGTTCCCGTTTCTCGGGTACCAGCCGGCCGTCCGGCTTGCGGACGGCCGGGACGCGGTTGCCATCGTGCTCGACCCACTGTTCGGCAAATCCGCCGTAACGCACGTAGAGGGGTCCGTCGCCGTACTGCAAGGCGCTCGGAATTCCGGGGCCGTGCTCACCTTCCAGCCGCGTTGACAGGTCCATGAGCACTCGCTCGAGTTCGTTGTCGTCGGCCGGGTAAATGGTCGCCAGCTCGACCTCGCTGTCGCCGGATGCGTATTTCGAATTCCGGGCGAGCAACGTCAGCGGCGAGCGGAGGTGCTTGTGGGCGACCGCGTGCTCTGTACAGGACTCGGACACCTGCGCGAGCACGCGGCTCGCGTTGCCCAGGCCGGCCGAAACGTGAACCTGCCAGCCCTGGGCCGGAAGAACACGGCCGTCGGGGTGCCTCGCGCGCCACACACCACGATCGGTGGTGACCCACCCGGCGACCGACGCGGGGAGCGCCGGGGTGAAATCCTCGACCGGCGCGCCGTTTTCCTGCAGTTCGTCGTAGAACAACGGGTCCGCGAAGCAAAATGCTTCGTAGCGCAGGTCCATCCGAGATACCCCTCCGTACGACCCGGGCATGACTGCCCCGGGACAAGGAGTATTCCCCCATGCCGGACAGCTCTGGGCCAATCCGCCAACCCGGCGGTTCAACTGGGCTATCCGAGGTAGGCAAAAAGGGCGCCTACCGACTGGTAGCCGAACCCAGGGTGATTTTGTCCAGTCCGGGTACCACACCATAGTGGCGAAAAGTGAAGATCTTTCCGGCATTTCCGCAGGTCCACCAGCGGATCCGGCGGAAAATTCCACCGAATTGGCAAATTGCCATCAAGGCCGCCCGGTGATCAGTTTTCCCGATGGGTGCCCGCCGCGTGAAGACCCGCCGACCACGCCGGATCACGGTGGTGGTCCGCGCCACGCTCGCGGCACCTCGGCGGACGGGCCCGCCGGTACCACGGAGTAAGTTGACGGCCGGCGGACCGGAAGGAGGAACGGGTGATCTTCGGATTCGCCGTGACGGTCGCCGTGGCTGCCACGCTCGTCGCGCTCTGGAGCTTCGTCCAGTCGGCTCGGAACCGGCTTCCGGACAACCCGCTCCTGGTCGCGCTCGCGGTCATCGAACTGCTGCTGGTCGTGCAGCTGGTGATCGGGATCGTGCTGCTCGCCGGCGGTGACCGGCCCGGCAGCCTGGCGACCTACCTGGCCTACCTGATCGGCTGCCTGGTCGTGCTGCCCGTCGGCGCCGCCTGGGCGCTGGCCGAGCGGAGCCGGTCGAGCACCGCCGTGCTCGGTATCGCCTGTCTGGCCATCCCGGTGATGGTGCTGCGACTGAACGAGGTGTGGAGTGGAGCAACAGCGTAGGACGGCCAGCGGCCCTGGGCGGGTGCTCGTCGCCGTGTACGCGATCTTCGCGCTGGCCGCGACGTCGCGGGCCGGCGTCCAGATCGGCACGAAGTTCCACGAAGCCCCGCTCGCCTACCTGCTCTCGGCTTTCGCCGCGGCCGTCTACATCGTCGCCACGATCGCGCTGGCCCGCCGGGGTGACGGCTGGTGGCGCGTAGCCCTCGTCGCCTGCTCGACCGAGTTGCTGGGCGTGCTGACGATCGGCACGCTGAGCCTCGTAGACGCGGCCGCCTTCCGGCACCCGACCGTCTGGTCCGTCTACGGCGAGGGGTACCTGTTCATCCCGCTCGTGCTGCCGGTCATCGGGCTGTACTGGCTGCGGAAGACCGCACCGGTGAAGATCGCCGCCTGAGCAGCGGAACAGTACGGGAACTGCACGTAGCCCACTCCGGGAAATAAATACGGATTCGACCGGCGACTTTCGTCGGTTCCGGACATTCGCCGGAAACTCGGACAATCTTCGAGTTCGGTCCCCACCGGCTTTTCCCCCACGCGGTTCTCCCCCGCGTGAAAAGGAGTGAGCGTGAAATTCGGCAAGTTCATCCTGCTGGCCGCGAGCACCGCACTGGCCGTCGTCGGCCTCGGCGGTCCGGCGGCCGCCGACAACACCCCGCAGGCCCAGCCGTCGATCATCGGCGGCAGCACCGCCACCAGCGGGCCCTGGGCGGCGCGGCTGTTCGTCAACGGTCAGCAGAACTGCACCGCGACGATCATCGCCCCGCAGTACATCCTCACCGCCAAACACTGCGTCAGCAGCTCCGGCACCTACACGTTCCGCATCGGCAGCCTGGACCAGTCGAGCGGCGGAACGACGGCCACCGGCTCCACCATCACGCGGTACCCCGGGTCCGCTGACCTGGCCATCGTCCGGCTCACCACCTCGGTGAACGCGACCTACTCGCCGCTCGGCAGCGTCGGCGACGTCTCGGTCGGCCAGAACGTCTCGGTCTACGGCTGGGGCGCGACCAGCCAGTGCGGCTCGGAGATCAACTGCCAGTCGCGGTACCTGAAGGTCGCGACCGTGCGGGTGAACTCGATCAGCTGCAGCGACTACACCGGTGGCGTCGCCGTGTGCGCGAACCGCGTCAACGGCATCACCGCCGGCGGCGACTCCGGCGGCCCGATGTTCGCTTCCGGCCGCCAGGTCGGCGTCGCGTCGACCAGCGACCGGTCGAACAACACCGCGTACACGAACATCACGCGTTATCGCAGCTGGATTTCGCAGGTGGCGGGCGTCTGATTCCGCCGGGAAAGGGCCCGGCCGGGAAAGGCCGGGCCCTTTCCGCCGTCAGGACGTCGAAATGTCGTCGAGCTGTTCCGGGGCCGGCCGCACCGGGTAGAGGTCGCCGCCCGGCTCCACCGGCACCCGGGGAAGCGCCGTGCGAGCCGCCCGGTCGCCCGCGTCGGCCGCCGCGTGCAGGACGTCCAGCGCCGCGTACGGCCGGAAGTCCAGCTCGGGATACGGCCACGCCGACTGTCCCTGCGTGGCGCCCGGGATCAGGAAGTCGACCGCGCCGAACAGCGTCGCGCCGCTCGGCGCGGTGTAGTGCCACAGGTCGACGCCGACGTGCTTGCCGATCTGCGCCAGCCGGGTCAGTGCGACCAGGTTGAACGCCGAGTAGTGTCCTGCGCCTGAAATTCGTTGGCAATATCGTGCGAGCGAGTCGATGATCTCCTCGGCGGTCTTGCGCCAGAC